>JBGSOW010000020.1:0-14883 GCA_041738875.1 Candidatus Dojkabacteria bacterium | reverse complement strand
GCGTTCGGGATTAGTAATGGCTAATTCACAGTATTTAAGTGGCAAAAATATTGATGCTGCTATTTCTGCATCTGATAAATATGGTTTTCAATTACAAAAAAATTATTTATGCTGTCTATCTGATACTGAATTAATAATACTTTTGAGAAAAAAACTCGACGAGTATTCATCCAGAAAAGAATTTGTGAGTAGTATTATCCAAGAATTTACTGATACAACTGAGGAAGCTACAGCATCGATGTTAAGGAAATTTATCCAATCCGTCGATATGCCTAGTGGATATATAAGTGATCACGTACATGTATTAGACGAACTTGAGGGTTGGCAAGTTGAATTAACTACAGTATTTCCATCCATTACTAGTTTATATAGATTATCGACAGGGGAAGATGTTGATTTGGGAAGAATACTGAATCAAGGAGTAATGGGGATTGATTCAAGGAGTAAGCGTAGGAGAATCATGATGAAATTAGTTCTTGAAAATGGGAGAGATAATTCTGGTCGTTATTTGAGGGGTCTGAAAGAAATGCATATACGAAAGCAAAAAGATGGAACTGGACGGCCAGATCTAGGATGTCCAGGTTTTCTTTCTAAAACGGATACAACATCTACTTTGTTAGAGACTCATGGTTTGCCAGTACATTCCACTTTTATCGAACTCACGATTAGGATGTTCTTAAATATTCTAGAAAGAAATTGGGTGGATATACAAAAATATGGCCTGATCTAATTTCCGAGAATAATCAGTTTGCATATGTCACGTATGGCCTAAAATTCAACTGGGCTGATGCCCATGATGCGATTTTCTTCTTCGATGAAGTCTTGCAATAACATATCTCTTTGTCGAATGAGTTGCTTAAATCTATCTATGCTTAAAATGACGGCTACTGGTGTATAGTGGTATTTGATAATAATCTCAGGCCAGTAATTAGTCTCATCTATGACTGCTTTCGTCCTTCGATTTAACGTACGTACGGTAATTGTTGGATATTGATATTTACCTATACCTGTACCTATGCCTATATTACGGTGCTCTATTCTTACTGGTGATTCACCTGGTCTTCTCATATGGTTTTTATTCTAAGCTAATATTATCTGGTGTAGTGTAATGCAATCTAATTTAATCTAGTTTAGATTAGATTAGACTAGATTGAGTTTCTTGGTTAATTATAGTTAACTATTCTTACAAAATCCTTACACGAGTAAATAAATTTGATTATTAATTTTTAGAACTGACAACTACCCTTTTTAGCTGTTATGCGAAAAGTCAGACATCAAGAAATGTCGCATTACGAGAATGGGTAATTCCCAACGATATGCGCGATTGGGGATTTGAAATGTCAGACATTTGAATTTGTGAAGTTTCTTGCTTGATGAATAATTAGATTGCTCGCTGAGATTGTCTGGTGCTAAGGCTTTTGAGGCTGAGCTTTTATTTATCGAAGTGCATTTAGAATGGTGTAAAAAAAAGTGTCAGACTTTCAGTATACTCTGCAAACGGGGTGTTTTTTTGTGAAATACAATGATCTAGTAAACAAACCAATATAAGAATTACTATATTACCGAGCATTTGCTGAAAAATTACTAATTTATGAATTAATGAATTTATGAATTAATAATCCACTTACTAATCCACGAAGTGCAAATTTACCGACCCGAGAATAATAATGAAAAGTGAGTGACTTTATCCGAAAATAATAACAAAAGTGGCTGAACTTATCCGGAAATTAATAATAAGTGGCTGATCTTAACCAAAAAATGCGGGCACGAATACTGCTAAAAGTGGTCCTATAAATGTTGCGAGCACTGTTAAAACGACCACCAATGCCCAAAATAATTTTAATGGCTTTAGCGGTTTTCTTTTTATGCGTATTCGAGTCACATCAGACTCACCTCGGTTGAAGATCCTTGATCTGAGCTGTCCTGCGCGGGCTCTGAGTGACGATAAATTCATATTAGTTGATAATTTCATACCAGTTTCTTTTGCCGATTTTAATTATATCTCCTATTTTAGCATTATATGCTGTTTCGAGTGAGGTATGTTTATTTGAATTAATTTCTACACCACCTTGGGAGATTAGTTGCTTGGCATTAGTTTTTGATATTCTCTGTAGTTCCGCAACGGTTGAAGTTACATCGCCTTGTTTGTTGTTCTTCTGAAGAATTGCAACTAATTTTACGATGCTAATCTTAGTCCTGCTCTCACTAACTTCTTTTTTCTGCACAGTATCTTCAAAGTGCTTTTGGCCGTCTTCTGCTGCTGCTTTGCCGAGATGCGTTTCTACAATTCGCTGCGCCATAAGTTTTTTAAACTGCATTGGGTTTTCGCCCATTTCTAGTGCTCTACTTATCTCAGTTATCTCAGTCGTAGTCGTCTCAGTCAAAAGCTCAAGCCCAAGAAGTATATGCTCGTCGCTGTAAGACATTGCTTTGCCGTACATATCTTGCGCGCTATCTGCTAGATTAATCCCATTACCTTTGGTTTTACTCATGGTGATTCCGTTTGGAGCAGGCATCATGCGCTGCGCGCGTACGAATTTCTCTTTGCCTAAGTGTGCTTTCACCAGATCTCTTCCGACCATCATATTGAAAATCTGATCTGTGCCGCCGATTTCTAAATCAACTTGAAGCGCGATACTGTCATAGCCTTGCATTAAAGGGTAGATGAATTCTTGCAATTGAATTGGATTATTCTCATTTATTCTTCTTGCGAAAAGGTCACGCTCCAACATCTGCTGAACAGTCATCGAAGACATAAGTTTGATAATGTCATCTAGTTTCAGTTTGCTTAACCAGTTAAAGTTTTGTTTGAATTCAACTGGGTTAATTTTATCTTCAAAGTCGATTATGCTACTTGCTTGCTCTTTCCAGCCTGACATGTTTTTTTGGATTTGTTCTTCTGTGAGGAGCGCGCGCGTCGTGTCTTTGTCTGGATCGCCTACTCGCGCGGTATAATCCCCAACCAGAAATATTACTCTATGACCTAGTTCCTGAAGCATCCTTAGCGCCCTTATGCCCATCGCGTGTCCCACGTGTAGATATGGGCCTGTGGGGTCAAAACCCATATATGCGGTAATTCTTTCGCCCGAGAGCAACTTTTTCTCAAGACCTTCTTTGTTTGGCAGGATTTGGTCGACCCCCCAGTTCATGAATTTGTT
This sequence comes from Candidatus Dojkabacteria bacterium, assembly GCA_041738875.1. Lineage (GTDB taxonomy): Bacteria > Patescibacteriota > Dojkabacteria > CALFHW01 > CALFHW01 > JBGSOW01. The sequence continues at coordinate 11,725 of JBGSOW010000020.1, read as the reverse complement.
GATTGTGACTGCGTCAGTTTTGATCTTCCCTGCGAACACTACATTTGGCATTGCACTTTTATCTACATAATCCTGTCTTTTTGGATTTGGCTCGCTGACATTGGCAACTGTATAATCTACCCCACTCTCACCCAGGATTTTAAACAGATCTTTCTTGCGCAGTTCGAGAGCAAAATCAGCACTTCCCGATCCACACACGATTTTGTCCATTTCGTTTATTTGATTGTCGAGTATAATTTTTAATTTTGCCTCGCCTTCGTCTGAACCGCCCGCCTCTATACTACCTTTGTCTGAGTCAGCCTGTTGCGCAAGTTTAATCAATACCGGACTTGCTAATCCTTCCTCTAAGCCTAAGCGTTTGATATCCTCGGGTCCTGCGAAACTTACGCGCGAGCTACCTGCGATTTTTTTTAGATTTGCCAGATTTATATTGCGATCGTCGCGCCTTAAAACAATCAGAAACTCTTTGTCTCTGACGAGATACACGAGTGTAGACATCCCTTCTTTGTATTTGATTCCTAACTCAGCAACTGTAGATTCAATAGAATTATCTTCACCTGAAACTGGGTGCATTGTGAATTTAATGCCTTTTTCTTCTAAATAATTTTTTACTTTGTCTATATTGGTTAACATGATGTATTTTAGCAGGATTGTGTAAAAAAATTACAAAAAACTTACAAATATGCTAAATTCAATCGTCTCCAACACGTTAAAACTCTAATTAATCTATATTAATTTAGTCAACGTCAAATTTATGTCGCAAGATCCTATTGGTTCTGAAACAAGCATAACTACTACTCCCGAAGCAAATAATACTCCCAACTCCCTCCCACAACGACTCAAAGTACTTACAGCAACAGACCTACAGGCACACACCACGCAAGCATTACAAACAGAATCATTAAACAGCAATGAATATTTAGATACAACAGAACATATTTCTGCATTTGGTGACCAAGTTGCTGTTGACATAATGGAGCGTATCGAACGTGTCGAGAAAATATCGATAATCATATCCCCCAATGGCGCAATTCTACCAGTTGCTATTGTCCTTGATAAATTCAAAGAACAGCTAGGACTTACAGACAATGCTAACGTTCCAGAGATCCAAATTGTTATTGCTGAAAAAAAAGAAGGCGAGTATCATGACTCTGGCGAGCATGAATATGAATTCAATGTAAATAATATTGAGGACACAGAACGGGATAATAGAACATATTTTTTCATAGACGATATTTTGGATGAAGGTAAGGCATCTGGTGGCGTTCGTAAATCGCTTAAAAAATTAGGTGTAAACTCTGAAAGAATTGAAGACCGGTTTTTGTCTGTGAAAGACAATGATCAAGAGGTCACACAAAAATTCATCGCACAACAGGCACTGTCAAATACAAATACGTCGGCGGTTCTACCAAATAACTGGATAACTGCCGGTCTAGGCATGAATAGCAATATTCTTTTTCTTATAGATCAAGAGAATCAAGTTTTATTAGACTACGTTACTGCTAGAGTGCATGAAATTTCTCTTGCGGAAAGGTGGTGTAAATATTTGATCGCTGTTGATGATAATGATAAAGATGAAGATGAAGATGAAGATGAAGATAAAGCCCCTGTTTTTAATAATATTGCTGAAGTTGAAGCTTATCTAGAGTTTCTTCACGCGAACCGTTTAGATTCTATGGATGATGACACTTTCTCTAGGTTGCAAGAAATTGAACAGATGCCGCCAGGCGAACGAGGTCAAGAAATTCATGAGTTTTTAGCTTGGCGCTACGCGGATGGTGCTTTCAACTTTGCTCAAGCTCAAGCGGCGTAAATTTAGTAAATCTGTGTACGTGCAGACGAATGCGTTTTCATAGTATAATCTGATACTTCAAGCAATTTGAACTACGACAAAATGGTGGGGTGGCAGAGTGGTCGATCGCATCTGTCTTGAAAACAGAAGTGCCGCAAGGCACCGGGGGTTCGAATCCCTCCCCCACCGCCATAAATATGCATTATGCGAGAAATTATTATTGCTGACTCAATATGATGGTAATTGATCGACATAAATTTACATAAGTCATTGATACCGTATGTATAAATCTAATATGCAACTCCAAAAATTTGAAAACTTTGTAATTTTCAAAACTGAAAACGGCAAGGTTAATGTAGATGTGCTATTTGAAGCAGACACCCTTTGGCTTACACAAAGATCTATTGCAAAACTTTTTGAAAAAGACAGAAGTGTAATAACCAAACATTTGAAGAATATCTTTGCTTCCGGAGAATTGGAGGAAAATGCAGTATGTGCAAATTTTGCACATACTGCAGAGGATGGAAAAGTTTACAACACAAAACATTATAATTTACGGGTTGTAACAGCTGTTGGCTACAAAGTTAATTCTCAAAGAGCAATACGATTTAGACAGTGGGCTACAGAGGTCTTACATGATTATATTGTGAAAGGTAGTGTATTGGACGTGGAAAGACTTAAAAATGTGCAGCACTTTGGAAAAGACTATTTTGATGAGACTTTGGAGCAAATTCGGGAAATTCGATTGAGTGAAAGAAGACTTTATCAGAAAATTACGGACTTATACGCATTATCAGCAGATTACGACAAAGAGAATAGTATTACCAAGGAGTTCTTCGCCTCTGTTCAGAATAAATTACACTGGTCAATAACAGGGAAAACAGCAGCAGAAATTATCTATACAGAAGCCGATGCCAAGAAAATATATATGGGACTTAAAACATGGAAGAATGCACCTAAGGGAAAGATTCTGAAAAGCGATGTCACAGTAGCTAAAAACTACTTAAACAATGAGCACATAAAAAGCCTTGAAAGGATAGTTTCTGCATATCTTGATCTTGCCGAGGAAAGAGCACGTAGGGGGATAATTATGAATATGGAAGATTGGATTAAATACCTTGATAAATTTTTAGAAATATCGGATTATCCAGTACTTACAGACGCTGGCAAGGTTACAGCGCTGGAGGCAAAAATCAAGGCAGAAAAGGAATACGATAAATTTAGGATTCTGCAAGACAAAGATTACATTTCAGATTTTGATAAAGAGATACAGCTTCTAATGAATGATAAAGGATATAAATGATTAAAGGATTTAGTTTTGCTGTTGACCTCAAAATAATATAATCTGCGGGTTGAGTTGTAGCCCCTGTTTGCCTAAATTCGGGAAGAGTATTAAAATTAGGCAGTTATGGCGCTTCGTCAAACTACTAGTGCCCAAGTGGTAAATCTAAGTAAATATCATTAATTTTTTTTATCAAAGTTATTTATGACAGACCCCAATATACAAATATTAACAAAAGATTTTTTTAGTGAAGCAGTGGATTTACTGGTTGATTTGGAATTAGATAGCAAAGAGGAAATTGAGCACCATCTCGAAGACATGGATGCTCACATGATTTATTTGGATGAAGGTAAAGTAATAGGCGTTATAGGCTGGTACAAAGATACAATGAACTATGCTAAAGGTACAATGGGAGATAATTTCCCAGGAGAAGACGCATTTTGGGTTGGATTCTTTGGTGTGAAAAAAGAATCCCAAAATCAAGGCGTAGGTACCAAATTATTTGAATCAATTGAAAGTGTTATCTCAGATAACGGTGCCACCGAATGGTGGGTGTCGTCTGTGCCAGATGCGAAGGGTTTTTACGAAAGTAAGGGATTCTCTGTTGTTTGCACAGGGGTAATAAATGGCAATGAAAAGTTTTTTATGAAGAAAGGTCTATATAAGACAATTTAAGTCACAGTTAGCCTAAGACTTTTGTGCATGTATAATGCCCATACTCTCGTCACCGGAATACACTTTACTAGCAAATCCCATATCCTCTAATATAGAAATGAGATCATTCCTACTTGTTCGATTTTTGACATGGGGTAGACAATGATATTCTAATACAATAGACTCCACATTATCAAAAAATGTCCTATTGAATTTATTAATAATTTCAAACTCCCCACCTTCTATATCAATCTTTAGTAGAGATATTTTTATATCCTTTGCATATTTCAGAGTGTCGATAAGTGCTATTGACTCAACCTCTATTTCTCTGCCATTACTATTGTCTTCATAGTGACTGGAGTGAACACCTTTATTTTCACCTTCACTAACATAAAACTTTAATTTACCACTCTTGTTCGTGACAGCTTTTTGGATTGGAAAGACTTTATCTTCTAATTTGTTAATCTTTATGTTTTCAACAAGTAGATTATAATTGTCGATTTCTGGTTCAAATGCAAATACTGTAGCATTAGTTTTGTATGCTGTTAATATAGAGAAATCTCCGATTTGGGCGCCTAAATCATATACAATACTCGTATTATTAAGTTTGCTAAATTGTGGATTAATGTACTCTTTATATATAAAACTTTCATTTAGTATTGCGATGTCTAAAGAATCAGTACGACATTTATACTTCAGCCCATTCCATAATTTATATGTCGTATATTCTGAGTTATAAATACCAAGTCTGAATAATATGTACAGATAAGCATTCTGATAAATGAAGAACATTTTTATAGCCAAAGTAAGCTTTTTTAGTTTAAGATGTGGTAACGGGTTTTTCATAATTAGCTAGATTTATATTAGCATATGTATAATTTATCAATGTGATTTCGATTTATATAAACTAATTTTATCAAATGCCATGAAAACGGAATTTGAGGCGAAATTTTATCCTATAAATAAAGATGAGATTCGTGAAGGGTTGGAAAATATTGGTGCGAAATTAATTCACCCTGAAACCCTCATGCCTTTGGTTCAGTTTACAAATTGGACAAATGGATTTACGGATATACACTATTTGCGAGTACGAGATGAATTTGGAAAAATTAAATTTGCGGCCAAGCGTCATGCCAGAAAAGATGGTGGCATTGATGACCAAAAAGAATTGCAAGTCGAAGTTTCAGATTTCCAAACTGTAGTTGATATCCTTGAATCCGCAGGGCTAAAAGGCGACTATTACCAAGAAAAATACAGAGAAGTTTGGGGATTGGATGGTGCTGAAATCGTAATCGACACATGCCCCGAACTTAAACCATATATCGAAATTGAAGCTGGTTCCGAGCAAGCAGTGAGAGATGTCGCAAGTAAATTAGGTTTCTCGTGGACTGACGCCATCTTCACTTCCACACTCGAGATCTATATGAAGGAGCATAATATGTCCAAAGAAGATGTGATTAAACGTTTCAAAAACTGGCGTTTTGCATGATAATCCCCCTGCCCTAGTCTAGATCAAAGCGTCTACGATCAACTGCCACAGCGGGATACTTATTATCGAGAGTATTACAATAACTAAAACGCCTAGGGATGCGATTTGTTCTTTCTGCGTAAATTGAGTTGCGAGGATTACTGAGTTTGTCGCCACTGGGACCGAGGCGATCAAGACCAAAGTATTTGCATAATTAGTAAAAATTCCAAGTGTGTATTTATCGAAGAGTAAAATTAATAAAATCAACAAAGGGTTAATTACTACTTTTGCTATAGATATTGCAAGCAGATAAAAGTAGTCAATACTAATTTTCAAATTTGAAACTGCAAGGCCAATCAAGAATATCCCCAAAGTAGCCATTGTTGTCTGTGAATTCTGCACTATGAATTGATAGGTAGCGATTCCCGACAAGTTAATTCTTAGTAGTAAAAATAATAATCCAAGAATAATTGCAATAAATGGAGGGAATTTTAGTAATTTTACAATTATGCCTTTCAGATCGAATTTTTGTCCAGTCATGATCAGATATCCGACTGAGCTATCGTAAATTATGTACCCGATCATACTTATCAAAATAATTGGTAAAAACTCTTCACCAAGTAATATCAATACTGCTGGTACTCCGTAAAAGGCAACGTTACCTGATCCTGCGCTATATGCAAGAGTATTGATTAATTTACTATCAGTTTTTACTAATCTAGAAAGTGCGAATTTATAAAATAGCGCGATACCTGATGTTGTCGCTAGGAATATAACTGGCAGTATGAATAATTCCGTGCGTGATTCAACATTGCTGATAGCATTAAACGCAACGATTGGTGTAAATACATATAAAATCAATTTGGAAATCAGAGAATACTCTTTAATTTTCAAAAGTTTCCCACTCAGATAGCCAATAACTATCAGTAGAATAAGCGGAGCCATATTAAAGATTTGATTTATAATAATTTCCATGCGATTTGTAATTATAAATCGCGCCAATGATTATTTCAACCAACCTCAAGCTAAATTCGCATGTATCTTTTATCGAAAAATAATTTGCACAGACGAATGTAGAAAGTATAATACGGGTATACTCAAATATATGGAATTAATAATCCAGATTTACAAATTATGAAAAAATTAATTGTTGTTGCTGATGATTTTGGTTTCACTAGTGGTATCAACAAAGGTTGTCTGGAGACATATCAAAGCGGTATTTTAACTGAAATGTCTTTGATGTTGGATTCGCCTGCGACAGTTGAAGGTGTGCGGGTGGCATTAGATAACAATATCGAAGGTTTGGGGATTCATATCACCTTAAATGACATAGTAGGAACTGGCAAATATTTTAGAACAGATGACTATAAGAAGTTGCTAGAGGAATCCACTGCAGAAAAACTATCAGCTAGGGTTGAGGATGAATTAAAAAGGTTTGAAGATTTAGTCGGCAGAATACCAACCCATATCAATGGACATAAAAATTGTCATTTACACCCAAAAATTGTAAAAGTCATAAGCGATTATGCAGTCAAAAACAAAATCTATGTAAGGAGATCGTGGGCATTTTCAGATGGCAATAGCGCAGGCGAAGATGTAAATCAAGAATTAATCGACAACGGAGTTATGATCACAGATTATATATTCGAGCGCATTGTCGGAAGTTACGATGAAGCATACGCAGGCTTTTTGCATGATCTTTCTAGTATCGAGGAAAACACTACAACTGAAATATTTTTCCACCCAGCTTATGTAGATGCACAACTAAAGAGCTACTCTTCTCTTCTGTATGACCGGGAAAGAGATATCAAGCTTCTTACTGACAAATCTTTCAAGAAGGAGTTGGAGAAGTTAGGTTTCCAGATAAGTGGATTTAATTAGTCTAATGCATAATGTTTAATTTTTAACTCAATCCAACTATAATACTCATATGAACGAAGTTAAGACAATTCTTATCACAGGTGCATCGGCAGGTTTTGGAGCTGAGGCTGCAAGGGTGCTTGCTAAGGACGGGCATAAATTGATTCTAGTTGCTAGAAGAATAGAAAAACTTAGTGAATTGAGACAAGAGTTGAGCGCAATCCCAAATATTGAAGTGCATATCGAACAAGTAGATGTAAGTCGGAGAGTAGAAGTTGAGAATTTGTTCGCAAATTTACCAGAAGGGTTTAGAGAAATAGATGTTTTAGTAAATAACGCAGGTTTAGCAAGTGGTTTAGACCTCGCACAAGATTCAGATCTAGATGACTGGGAGATAATGATAGACACAAACAACAAAGGTCTGGTTTATTTCACAAATTTAGGCTTAAAATTGATGAAAGCGAGAAATAGCGGGTTGATTATAAATATAGGATCGGTTGCAGGTAGCGCGCCCTACCCTAGAGGAAATGTGTATGGGGCATCTAAAGCATTTATCAGGCAATTTTCAAGGAATTTAAGGGCTGATTTAGCAGGAACTGATATCAAAGTAAGCAATATCGAACCAGGAGCTGCTGAAACAGAATTCTCTATAATTAGGTTCAAGGGTGACGTAGAAAAAGCAAAGCAAGTATACGAAAGAACAAGAGCTCTACAAGCAGTAGACATTGCAAATACTATAAAGTGGATAATCGACCAACCTTTAAGAGTAAATATCGACAACATCGAAATCATGCCAATCGACCAGACTTACGCTGGCTTCATTATGAATAGACAATAGACCAGTTACAGTCATTGGATAGGTTGCTAGACAGCAGATCCGCTAAAAGCTAAAATATTTATACAGATATGAATTACGTTCTAGAATTAGAAAATTTAACCAAGTTGTATGCTCCGAAAAAAGGCGCAAAAAATATATCTCTAAAGATAGCTCCAGGCGAAATTGTCGGATTTATCGGGCCAAATGGTGCAGGAAAATCCACAACTATCGAGATGGTTATGGGGCTTGTTTCACCGCAAAGCGGGACAATGAAGATATTTGAGACAGAGATAAATAGTCATAAAGACAGATATCCCCTACTCTCTAGGATTGGTTTTCTGCCAGCCGAAAATGGCTTCTCGGAAAAATATAATGCTGAATACTATATTGATTATGCAGCAAGTATATCAGGGAAAAATAATCATAAAGATAAGTTAGTTGCCTACGGGAAAAGACTCGCCAAAGAACTAGACCTTGATACAAAAAAAATCGCGAGTAAACTTTCTCTTGGCAACAAAAGAAAAGTTGGAGTTGTGCTTGCGCTTCTGCATGATCCGGATCTTATCATTCTGGACGAACCGACCTCTGGACTAGACCCTCTAATGCAAACAATCATAGGGCAACTTTTAAAACGTAAAGCAGCTGAAGGCAAAACAGTCTTTCTTTCCTCTCATAATCTAAATGAAGTAAAAGCAATATGCTCCCGCGTTATCATGATCAAAGAAAGTAAAATTATTTTTGATGATTCTACAGACGAAGTTATCAGCAAACTTGAAAAACGGGTAAGAGTTATTTCACCTAACAAAGAATTAGTAGAAAAATTAAATAAACTTGCTGAGGTTAGAATCGTTACAAACGGGAATCAGGTTGATGCATATGTCAAACACGTTGAAGATGTTTTGAAATTACTAATCGCAAGCAAGCACTGGGAGTTTTATATCGAATCCCCTTCTTTAGAAGAAACTTTTTTTGATTTTTATAAAAGTAATTAAATTATTTGGGAAAAGTTCTGTGTGGGAAATATATAAAAGAGAAATTAGAGACAAAGTAAAAAGTATAACCTTTTGGTCGCTGATTTGGGTTTCTTTGTCAGTCATGGTTATCCTGGTTTACCCGGTAATACGTGATAATGCTGATGAACTTATTTCATTGGTTGAAGTTTTGCCTCCAGAATTGTTTTCGGCTTTTGGTTCTAGTGCCAGCGCGCTGGCTACAATTCCTGGATATTTCAATTCCCAATTTACTGTAATTTACCTCTTTGCAGTTGCAATATACGCCTCATTTTGGGGAACGGGTTTGATTGCCAAAGGTATTGAGGATAGAACTCTAGTTTTTTTGCTTAGTAAACCTTTGAGTAGATTCAGTATTGGTATTTCTAAATTTATGGCAGCGGCTTCAGGCCTAGTTATTACAAATGCGCTTATCATAGTTGTATCAGCATTGTGTTTTTTACTTGTCGAACCGTTTAGCAATATACCTTTTGACTATTTCGCTAAATTAATCTTAGTTACATCAGTTTGGTCGGTATTTATCCTTGCGCTTAGCTATTTGGTAAGTGTAACTCTTAACTCGATGGCTTCTTTGGCAACTGTTATTGCTATTGCAATAATGACATTCGTAATCAACAGTATTTATCTCCTTGAGGGTGTTCCGGAATTGATGAAATATATGAATTTGTTTTACTATCTAGCAATCGACTCATTAGGTGTAAATGGACAGATTAACATGCTTTATGTTCTATTAATTTTACTTGCGACTGTGGTACTATTCCTGCTCGGCAACGTCTATTTCTCTAGGAGAGATATTGATATTTGATTCTAATATCAAAGATGTGTGCGTGAGATCTCCCTGAAATCAGCGAGATCTGGTTGAGAGTCTGTGAGTAAGATGATTGATGGTATTCCTTACATATACTTTTAGGAGACTTTTGAAAATTATTGCAGCGTCTAGAATTGCCATTTCTCGTATTGTTTCTGCCAAAAAGAATAGTGTTTCTTCATGGTATTGTCCAAAGTCAAAATTACTATTTAAAAGCCTTTGCAGAATTGCTATGCCTCCTTTATCTCCTAGTCTACATGCTTCTATTGCAATGTTACTGTAAACTTTTGCTTCATCGTCACCAAAATCGTTACTTTCTTTTAAAAGAGCAAGTAAGATTTCACTTCCCCTATCCCCTTTCATTTGCCCTGCTGAAATAGCAATTTGTGAAAGCACTTTAGATCTACTATCTCTTATATCATTTTTCTTAGCTAATATTCTATGGATAATCTCTGCACCTTCAGTTCCACCAATCTTACCGGCGGCACTTGCTATGCTACAAAGTGAAAGCGGTTTGAAATCTCCACGGATGTACTCATAGTCATTTAATATTAATTGAAGTATCTCTACACCTTCGTGGCCTCCTAATTTACCAGCAGCTGTTGCGATTTTAGAAACTATATCTGATTGAATCGGCTGAGTCTTATCAACATAATCTAGAACTGTATTAATCATTTCTAAACCCATAGATCCGCCGATTCCACCTGCTAGAGTAAGAAATCTTGTCTGTACACCATAGTTATCCAGTAGTTCCCTAGAATCCTCAATATACAATAAGACTAGATCAGTATTGGTAAGATATGTATTGTATAAAATCGAATCATACAACTTGTTTCTAGTTTGTTCATCTAGATTTTGAATTCTGTGATAGTTTTCTGAAATCCTTTCACAAGTCTCAGGTAAATGAGAAAATGGGTCTCTTTTACTGTAATAAATAGTCTCCTCCAAGTAAAAAGTAGGCGAAAGTTTGGGATTTTGCCTCATTTGATTTATATTATTTTGTAATAACTCCCTCCTTTCTCGAAGACCTTCGATATTTGTGGTATCTAATGGTTGTTTTTGTCTTTGTATAGCTTCGATTTGATAATCTAACATACTAAGCATTATGAATAGATATTTAGACACATGGATTTCTTCACCACTTGCATGGGCAAGGATTTCACCTCTTTGGTATGCATTATAGTCATCTTCATTTTGATTAGCAGATGGTAAATTTGAGTCACAATTAGTTATATCCCTTAACCCAAAAGCCACTCGTGGTAGAAGCGACAACCTTTGTGATGTACTTACGCCCGGTTGCGACGCATTATGTACAAAGATCATTTGTCCTTGTAATGTCGCAAATGTTTGATAATCTGTCGTTTTCGGTCCAATAGTCCCATCCTTTATAGAACCAATTTGACCTGACATTAGTTCAGCTACGATGGTTTTTAACCAACTTGTCTCATTTCTTGCACAAAGTGGGTCTGATCGGTTTATCTCTATATATTGGGGGGAAGGACTTTGTGGAATTTCAGTACACATGTGACTCATTTATAATTCTGTAATATAGCCATTATATATTATACAACAATTCGGCTTTAGTGGTCAATAGTTGATTTATGTAAATAAAAACGCAATATAGTCACTAAATTCGGCTATTAGTGGTAAAATGCTAGTTATGGATCAGAATAGTACGCAAAACACACAAGAGAAAATTAGGAATATAGCAATTATAGCTCACGTTGACCATGGTAAAACGACTTTGGTAGATGCATTTTTGAAGCAAAGTAATCTGTTTAGGGCAAATCAAGACGAGATGTCGCAGGAGCAGATTATGGATAGTGGCGAGCTTGAACGTGAACGTGGTATTACGATTAAGGCCAAAAACGCATCCATCCATTTCGGGGATTATAAAATTCGAATAATATAATACCAAAGATACTAGCCAATATTATTGCTATATACGGAAATATGTTTCCTTTTACTAAGTGCTGAATTCGCAGCGGAAGCCGATCACTTTAGGTTTGTAATTCTCTCATAAATACCTCCTTT
>JBGSOW010000011.1:0-8625 GCA_041738875.1 Candidatus Dojkabacteria bacterium | reverse complement strand
TGTTGATTATGGTGTGAAACCTGCATTTAAAAACTACGCACCGCAAGATATGCCACCTTTCCCGAGTAGTTTGAGTGTATGTGTAAATGACGAAGTGGTGCATGGATTTGCGACGCGTGAAAAAGTAATTAGAAGCGGAGATATCGTAACTTTAGATTTCGGCGTTATACATCAAGGCTACTACAGCGATCACTGCGTTAGTATCGGAATCGGCGAAGTGTCAAACAGATTGAAAAAACTACTTGAGATTTCAAAACTTGCAGTTCTCAACAGCGCAAAACTTGCTAAACCCGGCGGACATACGGGAGATCTGGGATATGCTATGCAAAGCGTTAGTGAGCTTGCCGGTTACAAAGTCGTACGAGAGTATATTGGGCACGGAATTGGCCGAAGCCTGCATGAAGAACCTGAGCTTCCAGCTTACGGTCGCGAAGGGAAGGGCGAAATTTTGAAAAAAGACATGGTTCTATGCGTTGAAGCACAAATCGTAGACGGTTCCGCCCGTATCAGAACCGACGCAGACAAATGGACGGTACGTACAAAAAATGGCGATCTATGCTCATGGTTTGAATACATGGTTATAGTTGCAGATAAGCCCGAAATAATTACACCAACGCAAGACTGGCCAATTATTAAAAGCTAAAAGCTTGGCAGAAAATGCTATTTAGAAACTGATTTAAGTGCAAATTGCACGATCAACCTTTGCGATTCGCCATTTTCACAAGTTTGCAAAGACAGCATAGGACTTTGCGATTCGCCGTTGTAGACCCACACTTCGTGTGGTGCAATCACAAAATTACGCAAGAAAACATACCCATACTTTTCACCTGCGTAAGTGATAACTGCCTCATCCCCAACGTTAAGCTCGTCCAATCTCGAGAAAAATCCTACATAATTGCCATTCACATATCCATCTCTATGTGCAAAAAGGTACACATTTCCATCTATTTTGGCTTCATCAGGCAATCTTGTGTATTTTCCATGAGCAATTTTTCTTTCAATTACTGGTCCATAAATTGCTTCATTTACCGGGTCGACATTCTCGGCGACCGACATGTTTACTGCAACTTTTGGAATCTCCAATCTAAAGTCAGTAGTCGCAGATACATCTAAAATTTCGAGGGAATTCGCATTAACTGGGTTGATAAGTCGGTTGATATTATTCAGATTCTCGCTTCCCGCAAGACTTCCCAACGTCTGAAATGGAACAAACTGTAAAGTTAACAAAATTGAGCAAAGAATAAATATCACGAAAGCTGCAGTTCTTATTGCCAACGGCTCGAATCCAGGCTTTAGAAGCTCTGAACTTTGGGCAAAGAGTTTTCTAACTAATAAATGAAATCTATACATAGTAAGTATATATATTTCGTGTTAGCAAATTTAAATCCGATCATTAATATCCTATAGTATTATAACATTTTGAGTGAAATTTAGCCATTTCGTGGTATCATTGAGCAATAATCTGTCCTGTAAGTTAAATTTTTAATTACTACAAATGGCTCTACCGAACGCAACAAATCCACTCATACTCATACCAAGAAATGTTGCAGTGCATGAAATCTTAGCAATTGCAGCAGTATATAGTAATTTTAGAGAACAGGCTAAAAACGTTAGAATAGCTCTAAACTCGGATTCTCAGGTGGAAGAAGCATTGAAGGCAGTTATCCCGAATGTTTCGATATTGAATAAAATTGAGCCAAGCCACTATCAGATTAGCCTTGCAACGGATGACGCTGTTGTTGAAAATGTAGAATGGGAAGTTTCAGAAGGTAAATTAAATATGTATTTCCAAGTAGGAACTGGCGAATTAAATACCAAATCATTAAAAATCAACAAAACTGGAAGTGAATTTGACCATATTATCGTGGTTGCTAGAAATAACTTGGATGATTTTGGTGAAATTGGAACGTCTCTAAAGCAGCTGAAATCAACACTAAAATTCTACGGAGTGGGTGTTGATTTAAATTTAGAAGATAAATTCGTATTTGATTCGACGTATTTCGATACTCTCGATACGCTTGCTGAGCAAGTGCTTACAAGTTTCGAAAACTCCGAACTAAAACGTCCAACGGCAAACTATCTGCTCGCAAGCGTACTTAACCAGACCCAAGACTTCAAAATTGAAGTGAAAAACAGCGAACTATTTATCTCGATGAAAAAGTTATTTGATTCTGGAGCAAGTATCGGTGCTGCCCGCGAATTAATTAATAAACTAATACAAAATTAACCGTTTGTTAAATTAATTATGCAAAAAGATAGTAAAAATATTTTAATAGCAGTCAGGAGCCTGGCGACTCCCGCCGAGATAGCCTCAGCACTAGCCCTTTACGATGAATTTAATAAATCGTCTAACAATGAAATATCGACGCTCTTATACTTTGGCAAATCCAATATAAATCCAATTCTTGAACAAGCCGTAACCTTGGAATCATACAAATTCTATCAACCGCGAAACTACCCAAACGAAATTAGGTTAAAGGTTTCAGATCCGCAGGCAGATGTTCGTTCCGTGCGTTGGAGCCAGGATGACGGTGAAGTTGTGATCCATCTGGAGTTCGACAGGCAAGTAAGTGAAGTGACACAGCAAAACACAATCACGAAGTATAAATTTCAAGAGATTCATCTAGTTGGTACTACGGACATTGGAGAAATAGAAAATTTTGCTGAATTTTCTAAATACACAGAATATGAAAAGATTATCCCCGTGACTCTGGAAACATCAACCAATGGGGGTATTGAGCAGAATATCGACGAGCGAATTAAAAGAAACGCCGAACAGTACAACTTTGTAGCCAATCTTTGGTACGAAGGAAATAGTAGCGGCTCCGTGCAAGTCCAGAAATACAATGAGCTTGAGCTAAAATGGCAGGATCTTTTTACATTAATTCAATTATATCCAGGACTAAACCCATATATTACAGGTCTAGGATCAATCTGGCCGCAAACTCTAAAGTTCGAGTTAAAAGATGGATCGATCCTTCATATTTCTGCTGATGATAAGTTGGATAGCAAAAACCAGGTATACAGAAGTTTTCCTGGATTTACAGTCCATATAACACTAAATGGTGAACAGGGAAATGGGCAGAACGGAAATTTAAGTTTAATAGAACTTCCTACTAAAAGTTTGCCTGTAACTACGGTGACCGAGACTACTAGCGAACCTGAAAATTACGAACCTCTGCAACCAGCTCCTTAATTCTCTGAAATGTAAGGATTTTGTAACTTTTTTCATGTATTATCTCGGCATGGCCAAAATATTCCTCGCCGAAGACAACATAGATCTAGCGACCCAAGTTACAAAAAAGTTAGAAAGCCTGGGACATGAAACAAAAACTCTCGCAAACGGTTTAGAATCCAGAAGAGAACTTGCGAAAAATGCATATGACTTAGCGATTCTGGATATTATAATGCCTGGAATGAATGGAATGGAACTATGCAAGCTACTTCGAAGAGAAGAAAATCAGATTCCTATAATCATGTTTACAACACTTGGAAAAACTGAACAGATTATTCATGCACTTGAACTTGGCGCAGATGACTATGTCACTAAACCTTTTGAAATGGACGAACTAATTGCACGTGTTCATTCTGTACTCAAACGTCCGTTTCTTCTCACTCAAAAGGAAATGAAAGTGGGCGATCTGGTATTGGACTTAAATAGGATGACTGCAAATATTAGAAAAAGGGTAGTGCCACTGACAAAAAAAGAATTTCATATTTTGCATTACTTAGTATTAAACAAAAACCATATCGTAAGTAGAGATAAAATACTCGATAACGTCTGGGAATCTGCAGATACTCCCTACGCCAGTACAATAGACGTATACATTGCCTCACTTAGGAAAAAGCTCGGCAAATTAGGCAAAAATATCTCAACCCAACACGGGATCGGCTACAAGTTTTCAGAGAAAATAACCTGATAACATCTACCTTGTTTATTTTCCAGTTTTGCATTCAACTGATTTTCGCAGATATAGTGGGCGCTAAGTGTGTTTTTAGGCTGAAATGCAAAGTTATATTTGAAATTAATCACAGTTTTTTGACCTTTGAGAATCTCTACTCTCACTTTTCTCGGAATTACTTTTTCCGCGTCATGTGCATCAATATCCAGTAGTGACAAAAGAATATTAAAAACAAACCTTTTAAATGCTGTCTTCGGAAGCGACAGCTGCGCATTACTTTCTAGCACTTCAACCTCCACTTTTTTAGAAATAAGCATGCTTCTCAAGAAATAAACTACAGAAGATATCTCTTCTACAAGATTGAATTCATCAGGAGAGCCTGGATCATGCCATTCACCGATTATGTCCCTTATGAAATCTGCATTATTCAAAGACCTTGTCACATTCACGCTATTCTCAGATTTCGTGTGCAAGTTATACTTAAGCACTGTAAGTGAACCGGCAATATCATGCAAAACATAATTTGTGACTTGGGAAAGCTGTTGATCCCTCGCTGTATTTAGATATCGAGACTCTGGCTTTCCAGTAGAATTGTCACTGTATCTTTCGTTAATTTCTGACAAATTTCTATGTATTAGTTAACTGTGCGCATTATAAACACTCTGTCTTACGAAGTTATTACAAAGATAGGTTAGTGTCAGAATTTTGTAACTTTTCCGCAGCACCTGAAAGCAAACAGCCATATAGACTAATTCGAGATGAAAACTAATTCGAATTGCCAGATATCTGCTCTAAAAATGATTCCGCATCAGTGATCAGCACTTCTCTTGGCTTTGAACCATTTTCAGGGCCAACGATTCCCATTTCTTCCATTTCGTCAATAATCCTTGCAGCCCTGTTATAACCAAGTTTTAATTTCCTCTGCAATAGTGACGCACTGCCTTTTTGCGTTGCAACAACAACACGCACCGCGTCAGCAAACAAATTATCACCCGACAGATTTACACCCGCATCACTATCATGATTTTCACTATCTGGAGACTTCAATTCAATATATTCAACTTCTTCCGTCTGGTCTTTTATATGAGCAACAACACGTTGAATCTCTTCCTGAGTGATAAACACACCTTGTACACGCGCAGATCTATTCTTGTCAGGCTCTTTATACAACATATCACCTTTCCCAAGTAGCGATTCCGCCCCAATCACATCTAAAATTACCCTTGAATCAACCCCAGTAGTTACGCTCATACCAATCCTTCCAGGGATATTCGCTTTAATAATACCCGTAATCACGTTCACGGAAGGTCTTTGCGTTGCTAGAATCAAATGGATACCAGTAGCACGAGCTTTTTGCGCTAAACGCACAATATTCGATTCAATGTCCGCTCTACCCGCTGTCAACATCATATCCGCCATTTCATCAATCACCACAACAATATACGGCATCGCAGTATAACCTTGTTTTTCATTATAACCTTCCAAATTCCTAACCTGAGCATCTTTAAAAACGGTATATCTTCGTTCCATTTCATCAACTGCCCACCTTAAAGCTGAAATCACGAGCTTCATATCTGTGATTACAGGATAAATAAGGTGAGGGATGCCGTTGTAGTCAGACAATTCAACCTGCTTTGGGTCAACCATGATAAATCTAACCTCAGCCGGTGATTTATGCATAAGCAAGCTCAAAATAAATGAGTTAGTAAGTACAGATTTACCGGATCCAGTTGCTCCAGCGATCAATAGATGCGGCATTTTCTGTATATCACCAATAATTGGCTTTCCACTAATGTCTTTTCCAACTGTCACTGGCAACATGTATTTCGGATCAGTTATGCCTTTATAATCAATTAATTCTCTAAAGAAAACAGGTCTTCTCTGGCTATTTGGCACTTCAATTCCAACATATGAAGTTCCAGGAATCGGTACCTCAATTCGAACTGCATTGGACGATGTGGCCAAAGCCAAAGCCAGATCGTTTTTCAGATTCGAAATTTTGGCCACTTTAATTCCAAGAGCGATATCAATTGCGTACTGCGTAACACTAGGCCCAACCATAGCTTCTACCACTTTTGCTTCAATTCCGAAACTATTTAAAGTCTGTTCGATTATTAAACTATTATTTTTCACATCTTCCTCAGGAATATCTAATTCAGGAACGGGATTCAAAAGACTAGTTGGTGGAAGTTTCCAATCATCATATTTATCAGTGTTATCGATTGTGCTTACGATTGAAACATTTCCAACTCCTCCGCTATGAATTCCACCAATTCCTGCAGCACCTTGATTTGCCTCATTACCCCTAATCTCAACTGCTGAAGCACTATCGCTTAATTTAGAATTGCTTTGCGAAAGTCCTGCAAAATCTGGTAACTTCTTTGTTTCTGTGTTTCGAGAGTCTATCTGTCCGGACTGCGAATTCCCTCGCGAGTTCTGTGACAAAGCCTGCCCAGTATAGGAATTTTTCATTCCTGCTCTAAATCCGCCAACTGTAGTTGGGAAAGGACTATTATTTTGTAGTGGTTCTTCAGTTCTTTCAACTTGTTTCGGCGCAAACAAGCCTGCAATGGAAGTAACAATTTTATCGACAAATTTCACCACATTAGTAAAAAATTCTGATAAATTCTGACTAAAAAGTGCAGGTAGAAGTATAACAACCGCGATAATCGCAATCGGCGCAGTTAAATTGAGAAATATATAATTTTTCGAAAAGTTTGCCAACTCATAACCAACAATTCCACCAAACCTTCCACCATAACTTTCAGCTCTCAAAAAGAGCGGGCTAGCTACTGCTGCAAAAATTATCCCTACGAGTAAAACTAACAGGAATTGTGACAATAACGATCTTTTTGTGGTTAAAAAATAATTAACTCCAAACAATGCAAGCCCCATATTGATAAAAAACACAGCGGCCACAATTGTTGCGTTTCCAAAAATGCTACGGAAAATACCAAATATTCCCTGATCCGCAACAAAATACGAGATTAAAGAGAATATACCAAGTCCTAGGATGAGAAGTCCCAGAATAAATTTAGTCTCGCGACTATCGTAAGTGACAGGTTTCTTTTTTGGTCTACCTCTTTTTTTTCTAGCCATATACTATATTAGCATTATGGCCGCTAGCTGACACGTCTTCAGTCAATTTACTACAAAGTTTCGTAAATAACTGTAACTGTTTGTGTAACCTCAGTTTCACCGATAGGGAAGTTATTCTCAGTAGAAGTTGTATCTGATGAACCTGCATCATCAGGTGCAGGAGTGGCTAGCATTTCGGATCTAACAGCCGCGTCACTACTATATGGCATTGGGTAATATCCCTGTCCACCACCATAGATTACGTTTACTACTTTACCTAGTCTCAACCCAGATTCATCTGCACGTCTTGTTGCCAACTCTTTTGCATCTCTAACTGCTTCTGATTCTAGTTCACGCTGTACTTTTTCATAGTCCTTCAAATAAAAGTATACCCCTCTAACCTCACCCATACCTGCTTTTGCAGCTTCGTTAATTAGATTTCTGGTTGGGTTATTTGCTAAATCAGTCTCTTCGACTTTGATTTCCATGGTGATCATTAGTTCATAATTACTAATTTCATTACCATCACCGCTATAAACAGGATAGATATTGTAGCTGCCGATTTTTATATTTGATTCCTCTAGACCAGTTGCTACAAGTGCTGCGCGCGCATCGCTAATTATTTTATCAGCCTGTTCCTGTAACCTAATTGTATTTGCGTTACGAATTGTTCTGCCTAGTGTCAAAGAAAAACTATCTGGCGAAACATTTGTGTTTGCGCTTCCCTGAACTGCAAAATTCTCTTTTGGCCAGTTATTTGGGAAAAGGAGATTACCCATATTCACTGTCACCAAAAAAATAAGGGAGAATGCAAATACGACCGCTACTTTTAAGACAAATTTGCCAATATCTTTTACTAGTGGGGTTAACATTGTTTTATTTTATAAAATAATATAGGAATCAATACTAAACTATATTCAATACTAGCAGGCGTATATTGAATGTCAATTAGTTATTCTAGCTGTTTTTCAAGTTCCCTTGTGAGGACATTTATTTTGTGTAATTTTGCTGGGTCGCCAAACCTTGTGTATATTTTTAGCCTTGTTAGGCAATATCTTTTTAATCTATTTTGGTATTCTTCGTTTGGATCATCTGCTGTGTCAATTGCTCCAGTAACGTTATTTAGAATTGTTTCGATTTGCTGATTTTCTTCCTCGGAATTCCCAGTAGACTGCCAAACATAATCCAAAACCTTAGCTTCTTTGCT
This sequence comes from Candidatus Dojkabacteria bacterium, assembly GCA_041738875.1. GTDB lineage: Bacteria > Patescibacteriota > Dojkabacteria > CALFHW01 > CALFHW01 > JBGSOW01. The sequence goes on along the minus strand of JBGSOW010000011.1, from coordinate 438 downwards.
TGCTAAATACTTCTGATAAATCTGCACAACTGTTTCTTTATCTTTAATGAACTTACGCCAGGAAATTCCAAGTGCGGCTAACCTTAAAAGGGTCACAGGATATTTGTGCTTCACTTCATTTGTACTAGATTTCTCAGTGGTAGATGCTTGATCTTCACGCTCGGTAATTTCCGAAACTCCACTTGTGCTTTGACTTTGTAATTTCTGTAGTTCGCTAGTTAGAACCTTTAGACTTGCACCAGTAACCCCGGACAATTTCTTCAAATAATGATCTATCTTTATGGCATCACCAAGTTTTGTTAAAAAGGGTAGAGTAAGTTTGATGAATTCTGCTTTCTGCGAAGCGTTTTCTAGGTCGTAGTTTTTTTGAAACGAGTCAATGATAAAGTCTGGAATCTCAAGTGCTCCACGAATGCGACTACGCCATTCTTCACTTTG
>JBGSOW010000060.1:0-9438 GCA_041738875.1 Candidatus Dojkabacteria bacterium | reverse complement strand
TTCCGTTCGACAAGAAGTGGTTTCAAGGAAAGGATGGGTTTTATACCTGTCCTTTTTTTTGTTAATGAGTTACTGTCATATTTAAGTTTTAAGTTAATAATTAAGTTTTTGTTGAGTTATTTTTTGGTTATCCAAATTGGTAAACCAATTTGGATAACCAAATATATGTTATTTAATTGTTAAAAAATAATTATTAGCAATTTTTAGTGATGTAAATTAAATAAATGTGATTTTTGAGGGTATCTAAAGTTTAAATCGACAATATAATAGCAAAACTATAACTTACTTTGGTCAATTATGGCGCTAACTTGGCATAACATAGCTATTATTTATTAGCGCCATTTATGATGTAGAACACCATAATGAATTACCTGGAGACAGAGCCATCAAGGTATCAGAAACAAGACCGCTGCGCTGAAAGAATCAAGAGAAACGTCTACATTTTGTCTTGATTCTTGGTTATTATAGTCTTGGTTATTTGCAAAATACCATATGTGCGCTACAATCGACGCAGAGCGTCGAGGAATTCTATTGATTAAAACTGGTTATGAGTAAAAACTTAAAAAAGTATAAGACTGTCGTGTCACGGCATGTTTTAATGAGAAACTTCTAATTCATAAAAGCGGACTTTTGAGAAGGAACCCTGATCACGAGATTGAAAATAGTTTCCTGCTTTAAAATAATTTTCAAAAACACCCCATCGGCGCATATGAATATCTTCATAGATTTTAAACTCATTCCCATTTAATGTTATTACCATTTTACCTTCAGAAACTTCCACTTCTAGTGTAAATTTTCTGAAACCAACTTCAGTAGGAAAATTATAACCTTCATCATCATCCCAAGCATCTTCATGAAGTATTTCTTCATTAGTTGCATTTAAATTCTTAAGAACTTTAGTTTTAACACGAACCTTACCATTATCCCAATATATTTTTAATATTGGAGGTGCATTATTATCTTTTTGTCCTATTAAATCTCTCTGTTCATTAGTTAATCGCCCATGGATTTGCATGATAATAGTTCTATGATATTTACCATTAGAATCTCTAGTAGATTCATCCATAGCCAATTGGCCTTTCATGTAAGCACCATCCGCAAAAGTCCAGTTTTTATTGTTGTTGCCCGGTTCCATTTGCTCTCTAAGTTCAGACCTAGTGTACTTTGTATTTGCTGTTTTAGATGCTGTTGGCATAGCATGGAACACTATAGCACCGCGAGTTGAATCTATGTACATGTATGGTTTAGCTATTTCATTAGCAGCAAAATCTAGAATTTCTGGCGGATCTATTTCATAAGGCTTACCATTGTCATTAGGAACTGGTAAAGTAACTTTCCAGTGGCTTAAATCTATAGTAGGAAGCTTTACTTTCTTATTCTTATTCCTTTTTTTTGATTTTGATTTTATATCTTTTTCTAAGCTTACTTCTTGTTTTGATTGAGAATTAGCTATGTTTATGGCTAAAAAAAAAGCCATACAACTAAGTAAACTTATTTTTATAAAATACTTCATCTCTATTTTAAGTTTTAATTATTAAATAATGATTTTAATTATTTAATTAATAATAATTTATAAGCATTTAACTTTATGTTCAATGAAGTTGATTAATCAAATCCTTTTGTTTTAATCGACACATCGTCTAAATTAATTTCTTCTGCTGTGGTTAAATCAGGAACAAAATAAAATATTACCCACTCCTCATTTACACTTGTCAAAATATCATCTTCTTGATTATCTACTGCATCTTGATCAAAAGAGAAAACAGATTTTGTTGTAAATTCAAATATAGCTTGATCCCATGCCCCTGTTTCTGATGCAAAAATTTGTTGCGCTACAAGGTTATTGGTCAAAATAATAGTTTCATCTTCTGGAATGTATGGTAAAATATAAATTGTACCTACTAAATCACCTGAATTAGCACTCTTGTTTTTAATATAAGCACTAATGGTATAATCTACATCTCTTTCTATTTTTATAGGTTGATAAGCTCTTTTACTTGCTCTATCAAACTTTAAGGAATCGTCTGTAAGGTTTGAAGTTCCTGAGGTTGAACCTTTATCTGAACCACCATCTAATGCTTGAACCACAGCTTCTAAAGCAGCATTATCCCAAAAATCGAAATCACTGCTATTGTCTGGATTAATTGTCCACGGATTTTGTATGTCACCCCATGTTGCTCTAACAAAATCCCCTGCCAGTATTTGAGCTTCAAAAGTACCTGCACCCGGCTGTGCAACGACTACTTCAGTATTTGTTGTAGTTTCTTCATTACCAAATCTATCTGTAACAGTTAATGTAACTGTGTAGGTTCCAAAATTTGGATACTCGTAACTTGGATTTTCATCAGTTGAAGTACCAACATTATCACCAAAATCCCAAAGATAACTTACGGCTGATAAAGAAGAATTTTCAAAACTAACTGTTCTTTCGTTTAAGCCTGTCACGATAAAGTCTGACTTTAGAAAAACTATTTCTATCGTAGCTCTGTTAGTAAGGTTGGACCCACTATTTCTAGCACTTAAAGTAATAGGAGTTGATTCTACACTATTACTAAAATCGTAAATTGGACTGGCCTCAGTAGATTCTATAGCGGCACTATTATCAAAGTTCCAGCTATACTGATCTGCATTTATTGAGTTATTAGTAAACATAACCGTTTTAGCATTAATTACGTAATCAAAACTAGCTACAGGAACTGTTAAAGATTCAACATAATTTTCATTAAAATCGTTAAATCTACTTTCTTCACAAGAGATTAGCACACTAAAAAAAATGACGCTTAATGCAATTAAAGTCTGATTTTTAAATTTTATTTTTTTCATATTAAAATACATTTAAATAATTTATAATACTTCTATAGAAATGTCATCTACTTGAACTTCAACTACACCTTTTGAATCCATATAAATAGCTACTGTTTCTAAGTTTCCAGAATTAAAGACCACTGAAACTCTAGCATATTCGGCGCCTGGATCAGCAGTAGCTGACGCTAGTATAGCAGATTCAAAAGTTGCTAAATCATAGGTGTCGAAAGTTTGATTTAATACCGCTAATCTAAATTCATCGCCCGCAGTTAAGGGTAAACCTGTGGTGTTATCGCCTATCAATATCCAAGCAATAAGTCTATAGTTTACATTTGGTGTTACTGCTATTTCTTGATAGGCTTGTCTTAGACTTCCACCATCTTCAAATTTTGCAGAGTATGTTTCTGTTCTCGCTCTACTACCTGTACTTCTACCAAAAACATTTAAACCAGAAATTCTTTTATTATTGGTATTTGCTGAACTATTTCTACCCCAAAAATTTCTACCATCTTCACCATTTTCATCCTCGAAACCTGCACTTAGTATAACTGGTGTTGGAATAATTGGTTCTAAAGGCTCACGTACATCAATAACTTTAACCAATTCTTCTGAAGAAGTTGGTCGTTTATCAGTGGCAATTAATCCTACAGAAAACTCACCTTCTCCTGAAAACTTAACTACTATATTTTGATCAGTTAACAATGCAGATTCACCTACCAAAACAGCGTCAGGAGGTATAGACCATATTTGCCCTGTAGCACTTATAGATTCATTTATTAATTGAAAAACAGTGAAATCTGTTATGTTCTGTTGGAATGTAAATAATGCTCGTGGTGGGGTTAAATCTTCAATACCACCAACACCTGGATAGTTATCTGGATCTAAGTTTTCCTGAACACAAGCCCCTAGAAATATACCTAAAAAAAGCACAAATGACAGTTTTATTTTATTTTTCATGTATTTCATTTTGACTATTATTTTAAATTAACTAATTATAAAAACCGTTAGAATTATCTACTTCTCGCTGCGGAGTGTTTAAATAAATATCACTCGGACTAAAAAATAAACCTACTTCATTTGAATGTGCTTGAAGAACATCAATAGCCACTCCAAACCTCACTAAATCATAAAATCTTTGGTTTTCAAATACAAATTCCATTCTTCTCTCTGCAAGTAAAGCGTCACGAGAGAGAGAATCTGTTCCAGGATTCAAAACATCTAATCCTGCTCTTCCTCTAACTTTATTGTAAGCGATAATTGCATTTTCATTACTAGTACTTTGAGTATCCCCTATGACTGCCTCACAATAAAGTAATAATACATCTGCATACCTTAATACTATCCAATCATTACCTGAACCTTCTCCATTATCAGGTATCCATTTATTATTAAATGTGCGATCTTCTAGAAATGTATTTTCTACAATAGTCGTTGAAAATCTGACAGGTTGTAGTGAAGAAGTCATTAAGGTTTCTAAATTTGCAGTAGCTAAATTAGCACCATTAGACTGACCATTCTCGGTCATATCAAAACTCCATCGTTCACCTTCGGATTGCACCTGATCAGTTGTTTCACTATCGCTTGTTACAGGATTTCCGCTTGACTGTGTGTAAACAACTTTAAAAATAATTTCTTCATTATTTTCATCGCCATTATCGCCTCTAGCAAAAATATCATCATAACGATCCGTTAATCTAAATCCAAATTTATTTGAATCTTCTATTAAAGGTAACAGTAATGATTGTACTTTAACATAATCTGGGTTTGGTTGGCTTAAAATAGATTTTGCTAGAAAAATCGTTGCCGTTCCTTCATTAGCTCTAGTATTAGAGATTTCTGTACCTTCTAAGAAACTTATTGCGGTTTCAAAATCTGCATTAATCTTAGCATAAGTTTCCTCTTCGTTTAACTGTGGAAAATTTTCAAAATTATCAACTGTTATTACTTGGTTTATATAAGGTACATCTCTAAAAACTCTTACTAAATTAAAATGAGCCAAAGCTCTTAAGAAGTAAGCTTCACCTAAAACTTTTGGGTTTGCTCCTGGAAACGTAAGGAAAGCCTCTTGATTATCTAAGACTAAATTGGTTTGATATACTACCTTATAATTGTTAGACCAATAATTAAAAACTTCTACATCATTATCAATAATATTAAAATTATCATAGGTCACAAGACTGCCAAATTGTGCGCCAACAGTTGCATTGTCAGACCTAATCTCAGTTAACAAATATTCATTTGTTGGGATCTTTTGGTATGCATCGTAAGCACCATTTAAAAGTTGCTCAAAACCTGTTGTGGTTGTTAATAAATTATCTACAGTTACGTCATTTGGACTATTTAGCTCGAGTGTATCTTCTGAACAAGAGTAAAAACTCATTGTTATAATCCCCATTAAAACTATATATTTTTTCATTGTATTTATTTTTTAAAAATCTAAATTTAAACCAATTGACATTGTTCTTGATATAGGCCCATCGCCCCTTTGATAGCCAAAAGTGATTGGGGTATTTGCTCCATCACTAGAAGTTCCAGCAGATTCTGGATTAAACCCCTCATAATCTTCTGCAAAAAAGTATAATAAATGCTCTCCCGTAAAATAAATTCTAAGTCTATTTATCCCCAATTTATCTATTACAGGTTTAGGAAAAGTGTACCCCAAACTAATATTTCTCAAAGCAACAAACGATGCATCTTGCACGTGGGCTGATGTTAAGTTTCTAGCAGCTGTAAGATTTGAATCTGTAAAACCACCATTAATTAAACCTGGTGAAAAATCAGAGTTTCTAATTGTTCCTATATCACCTACTCTACGTTCTGCTCCATGAGAACCATTTAAAGCAAAACTAAAATCGACATTATGGTAATCAAAATTACTTGCTAAACCCCATTCAAAGTCAGGATATGGACTACCCAATACTGTTCTGTCGTCTTCATCAATAATACCATCACCATTAATGTCCACAACAAATACAAACTGAGATTCCAAATCATATCTATCAAAAATTCCATTGCCAGCAGCTGTAAACTCATAAGCTGGTATTTCTTTGCTTGTATCTTGAACATAACCATAAAAAGCAGATATTGGTCCGCCAACTTCTGTGATCCATTGTGCCGGTCTGTTCGCATCTGAAAGTGATGTAACTATAGTTTGTGCTCCACCCAAATCTAATACTTCATTTCTATTGGCTGATAATTGTCCTGAAACTGTCCAGGATACTTTTGGCCTACTTATTAATCTTGAATTTAATTGAAATTCCATTCCAGAGTTTTTAACTTGGCCTATGTTTTGCAATTGATTATTAGAACCAAGTACAGAAGGTACTTGTAAATCTAAAATTAAGTCTTCACTTGTTCGGTTGTAATAATCCACTGAACCACTAAATTTATTATTAAAGAAACCAAAGTCTATCCCAAAGTTACTTTCAACTAATTGCTCCCAACCTAAAGAAGGATCTCCTAGATTAGTAACTTTTCTTCCTATATTTCCGGCATAAGTTACTGTACTTGCTAATGCTTGAGATCTATATAAAGAATTAAAAATGTTACTGTCTATATCATTACTACCAGAGATACCATAACTTGCTCTAATTTTTAAGTTAGATATAATATCACTTTCTTGCAAAAAATTCTCTTCAGAAATATTCCAACCTGCAGAAGCTGTAGGAAAGAAACCAAATCTATTTTCTACACCAAATCGTGAGCTGCCATCTGTTCTAGCAGAAAATGTAAATAAATATTTATCGTCATAATCATAGATAATTCTACCAAAATATGATACAATTTTTTCTTGTCCTAGAAACGTAAATGCTTCTGGGGAATTAGATGCATCTGCTAAAGATATATTTGAAGTAAAATCATCTGCAAAAACTCCTTGTACATCTAAACTAATTAAAGAATAATTAAAATTATCAAAAGTAAAACCTGCTAAGGAATTTAAACTATGCTTACCAAAACTGTTCCTGTAAGTTAGTAAAGACTCAATATTTAATTGTTCTCTAGTCGTAAAATTTTCTGCTCTTCTAGATTCAATAATCTGATCCTCATCTGAAAAAGCACTTATAAATAGACTGTTTCTAGTGGTTGTATAATTCCCCGACAATGATTGTCTAAATTTTAAACCTTCAGCCAAATCAAATTCTATATATGAAGAACCAAAACCTGTGAATTGTCTTTTAGTTTGTGATCTTAAATCGAGAAAAGATCTTGGACCATTATTAAGTGTTGAACTTATATTTAATCCTTGATAGGTTGGATGAGGAACAGGCACACCATTCGCATCTACTATAATACCACCATTACCATCTGCTTGAAAATAACCATTGAACGCACCTTCTAAAGCAATACTGCCAGGCACTAAACTTCTTACATCAATGTTTGTACCGTTTATTACAGTATCATCAGCATTTAACCCATTTGCATCTGCATTAGGGAACGGATTTATGTATGCTAATGTTTCTTCGCTCAAATATGATGGTAACCAAGGAGATTGACGGATAGGATCTATAAAAGAAACTGGTAATCTATCTTGGTCTACAAACCTTACGTTAGTGGTTGCTCCGTATTTTATTTTTTTATTTTTTGTTCTAGAATCAACCTTAATTCTTGCATTGTAACGTTCGAACTGGTCATTAAGGAAAATACCTTCATCTTTTACATAAGATAAAGAAGCATCAAAACTAGTTAATTCTGTACCTCCTCGTGCTGAGAATGAATGGTTTGATACATAACCACCGTTAAAAACTTCGTCTTGCCAGTCAGTTTCTCCACCATTTGCAGATGCAATAAATTTTGCAGCTGTTAATTCGGATTTAGCTGTTAAATAATCACTATTGAAGTCTGTTATTTGTGCTGCAGTAGCTCCAGATAAATCAATATTTCTAAATATATTATCTATTCTATCTTCTTCTTCACTAATAGATGGATTAAAATTATCATTTTTCTTAGCAAATCTGTATCCTGTATAAGTATTATAACTAAACTTAGTATCACCAGCTACACCTGATTTTAGACTTACAATAATTACCCCATTTGCACCTCTTGAACCATAAATAGCAGTTGAAGAAGCATCTTTAAGTACTTCTATTGACTCTATATTGTTTGGATCTATACTACTTAGCAAATCTGCATCTGTACCAAGAGGAACACCATCAACAACTATTAATGGTGCGGATGTACCACTTATTGAACCTGTTCCACGAATTATTATACGAGTATCACCACCAACCTCTGTATTTGCGGTAGTAATATTTACACCTGCGATTCGCCCTCTAAGTGCATCATCAATTCTTGGTGTAATTGACTTTTCTATAACATCACTTCCAACTTTAGATACTGCATTTGTAAGATTTTTTTGTTTTTGATCACCGTAACCAATCACAACGACTTCGTCTAGTTGATCAACATCAGGTGTTAAAACAATATCAATTTTACTTTGTCCACTTATAATAACAGTTTTGGTAATAAAACCAATATAGGAAAACTGCAAAACATCATTGTCAGCTACCTTAAGGGTATACCTGCCATCAAAATCTGTTTGTGTTCCACTTGTAGTTTTTAAAACCAGTACGTTTACACCTGGTATTGGAAGATTGTTTTCATCGACTACAGTACCTGAAATACTGTAGGAATCCTGGGCAAATAATTGAATGTTGACTACCAACATTGCAATCAAAAATAGTTTTGCTTTAAAATTCATTTTAAGATTATTAATTAAAAATTGTTATTTTTTAAGTTAAAAGTTAGTTGTTATCAATTATTTTTGGTTATCCAAACTGGTAAACCAATTTGGATAACCAAATATATATTATTAAATTGTTAAAAAAAAATTTATTTGCAATTTTTAGTGTTGTAAATTAAATAATTGTGATTTTTGAGGGTATCTAAAGTCTAAATTGACAACACAATAGCAAAACTATAACATACTATGGTCAATTATGGCGTTAACTTGGCATAACATAATTATTATTTAATAGCGCCATTTATGATGTATTATACGATAATGAACTACCTAGTGGCAGAGCCATCGAGGTATCAGAAATAAGACCGCTACGCTGCAAGAACCAAGAGATACCTCTACATTTTGTCTTGATTCTTGGTGCTAACAGTCTTGGTTATTTGCAAAATATTATATGTGCGCTACACTTGACGAAGATCGTCGAGGAATTCTATTGATTAAAACTGGTTATAAGTCACTAAAAGTTCTTTTAAAGTATTTAAATAACCTAACGAATTATCGTTATGATTTATCTCCAAAATAAGATACCGCAGCTCCACTTAAAAAATCTTCTCTCACCGGGCTAAAGGTGTCTATTAAAATACCTTCTTCTAGGCAAATTGCACTATGTAACAAATTAGGTTCAATGTACACGCCATCTCCAGCTGCTACAATTTTCTTCTCTCCATTAATTTCAAATTCAAATTTACCTGAAACACAATAAGTAGCTTGTGTATGAAAATGTTGATGTGGAGCACCTAAAGCGCCTGTTTCAAATTTTACTTTTACCATCATAATTTGGTTATCGTATCCTAAAAATTTTCTGGATACTCCTCCTCCAAGAACTTCCCAATCCATTTCTTTTGTGATGATGTACTTTTCGCTAAATCTTTTCATTTTTATTTACGATTTATTTA
>JBGSOW010000066.1:0-6288 GCA_041738875.1 Candidatus Dojkabacteria bacterium | reverse complement strand
CTTATGCCAACTTCAGTGCCTGGAGTTTTCATGATTTCCTCAAACTCCCAATTGTTCGAACTAAAGTACCTTAGGTACATTCGAGTAAGTATTTCTGCCCAGTCATTTGCCTCAGTGCCACCTTGACCTGCGAATATACTTATAATTGCAGAAGATCTATCGAATTTACCGTTCAAAAATTTGCGTACCCGCAGTTCAGCAATTACTTTTTTGCATTCTGCGAAATTTTTAGTGTAATCATCAGTGTATGCAACTTCTCCATTTGTAATCTCTTTTTCCATAAATTCGAGGTCCGCCATAAGTTCGCTAGCCTTTTGTAGCTCTGCTACTTCTTTCTTTAATGCGCCAATTCGCATGCTGTTATTTTTTGCTATTTCGTGATTATCCCAATATCCGGTCTCTAGAGTTGCTTTTTCTAGTTCAATTATCTCTTTATTTATGTCAATTATCGATTTTTCGGCGTCAATTTGCCTAAAATCAGGCATTAATGACATAATTTGTGGAATATTAGTTGAGTCCATCACAAATGTATTATATAATCAGTTCATGGCAAATACCAGTTCAGCTCAAAAAGCACTAAGACAAGCTGCCCGTAAATGGGAAGTAAATCAAGTTTACCGCGACAAAATCAAGGAAGCTAGACTTAGTCTTGACAAAGCAATCGCTTCAGGCGAGAAAAAAGAGAAATTACAAATGCTTCTAGCAGGCTTTTACAAAGCTATAGATAAAGCTGCAAAAGGAAGAGTAAATGTAGTCACACAAAATAGAGCTGCTAGATTGAAATCAAAATACGCAACTAAAGTAGCTTGATTAGATATTTTTCGTGTTTTTTAACTCAGGATTCTTCCAGAATTATTCTCTGTAATATGTTATCTTAAGGATATGATTAGAGGATTAGTGAAGTTTTTAGATTTAGCTTTATTGCCCTTCGCAATAACGATTCTAGCAAAAGTGCTAGGGCTATATATTGTATTAAATTGGTTGGATATCGACTGGGGTATTGCAGAATTTCCGAATAGTGTTTTTAGTGTAACCCCTCTGGTTTATGGGCGGGATGTTTTTGTAGTTGCTACTTACTCGAATTTGATTCTCTTTTTTGTAGTGTTTCTTTTTGCAGCCATAAATATTCTAGGTATAACTCTAAGAAGTAAAAGCATCAGCGATCCAGTTAGATTCAGACAAATTCTGGGACTTATCCCCGAAAATTGGCTGCAAAAAGGTTATTTTTTGCATACAAGATCATTTGTTTGGGTTCTATATTTATGGTTGGTTACGGTTTATATTATTATTGACAGTATGTTTGGTAGGACTCATAGTTGGCTTTTAGTAGTGAGTTCAATACTTTCTGCAGCAGTTACAATAGTATTTCTAGTCCATGCAAATCATGAATTCGAAACGATCTCTAAAAAAGTAGACATGCTGTCTTAATAGCTGCTTTTATGTTTATTGCGCAATGGTTAATTAGCCTATTTATTCGAGTTTAGCGAAAGCAAGAAGTCGCGAATTTCAGCCGCTTTCTCGAATTCCATAGTGTCTGCATAAAGCTCCATTTTTACTTTTAGATTTCTGATAAATTCTTTTTTCTCTTTTGGCTTCAAACTCGGATAGTTTTCTATATCTTTTTCGACTTTAGTATCGATTTTTTCTTGTTGGATTAATTGTTGTTTAATGCTACTTATTATGGCAGTTGGGTTGAGACCATGCTCTTTGTTGTATGTGTCTTGCACAATCCTTCTTCTGGTAGTTTCACTTATTGCGGCTTTCATGGATCTCGTTACCCGGTCAGCGTACATGATAACCCTACCTTCAGGATGTCTTGCTGCGCGGCCGATAACCTGTATGAATGCTGTCTCAGAGCGCAAGAAGCCTTCTTTATCTGAGTCTAATATGCAAACTAGTGATACTTCTGGAAGGTCCAAACCTTCTCTAAGTAAATTAATTCCGACTAGCACGTCAAATTCTCCTAATCTCAACTGCCTTAAGATGTTTACCCTTTCCATTGCATCAATATCAGAGTGAATATACTGAACCTTTACCCCAAGCTCTCCTAGGTAGGTTGTAAGCTCTTCAGCCATCCTTTTTGTAAGGGTTGTAACTAGAACTCTTTGTCCTTTGAGTACGGTTGCTTTTACTTCTTGTAGAAGATCGTCGATTTGGTTTAATGCAGGTGTATCTTGGATACTTTCTGCAAATTTCTCTAAGCCTTCAGCTTGCAATGCGGCTATAAGTTTGGGTTTATTGTCTGCAAGTGCTGGTCTAACTTGCAGAATAGGATCTAGCAGTCCAGTAGGTCTTATTATCTGCTGCACGACACCAATGTGACTGTCAAAACCTTTGGATCTTACTTCAGATTTGGAAAGTTCAAGTTCATACTCACTTGGTGTTGCGCTCACGTATATAACTTGATCTACTTTTTGCGAGAATTCTTCGAATTTTAGAGGACGGTTGTCTAGGGCCGCGCGCAATCTAAATCCATAATTGACCAACATCTCTTTGCGCGCGCGGTCACCATTGTACATACCTCGAACTTGTGGCAATGTCATATGAGACTCATCAACCACAAGCAGCCAGTCTTCGCCTAGATAATCAAGTAAAGTTGACGGTGGGCTGCCCACTGCTCTGCCATCGAAATAGCGAGAATAGTTTTCTATTCCTGTGCAGTAACCAACTTCCTCAAGCATTTCTAGGTCGTAATTCACACGTTGCTCTAGACGCGTTGCTTCTAACAGCTTATCTTCTTTGAGGAAACGTTCTTTTTCCTGTTCGAGGTCTTGTCTAATTTGTGGCACGATTGTCTTTATTCTTTCGAACGGAGTGACATACTGTTTAGCAGGAAAAATTCTAAAAGTATTTGGTTTTTCAAGTATCTCTCCAGATATTGGATTGATTATTTTTAAACTATCTATAGTGTCTCCAAAAAACTCAATTCTTATTGCTTTTTCTTCTCCAACAAGATGGATATCAATTACTTCGCCTCTAACTCTATATAGGCCTGAGTAGAAGTCGTATTCACTTCTATAGTACTGCATATCAGTTAGGTGGATTAGTAGTTTTTCTCTTGGATATTCTTGTCCCACTGTAACTTCTCTGGAAAGCGCGCTATAATCCTCAGGGTCTCCTAAACCGTAGATGCAAGAGACTGATGCAACTATAATTATATCTTTGCGAGATAAAGCCATTTGAGTTGCGTGGTTTCTGTACCTTTCGATGTCTTGGTTGATATCAGTTTCTTTTTCTATGTATAGATCGCGTTTAGCAACATAAGCTTCTGGCTGGTAATAGTCATAGTAGGAAATGAAATACTCAACTGCATTTTCTGGGAAAAATTCTTTAAACTCTGAATACAATTGCGCTGCTAGCGTTTTGTTGTGTGCAAGGACAAGAGTTGGTTTTTGTGTTTGCTGCACCACGTTTGCTACGCTGTATGTTTTCCCTGATCCCGTTACTCCCAAAAGAGTTTGATGCTTTAGACCTGATTCTATTCCACTAACCAAACCTTTAATTGCAGTTGGTTGGTCGCCACTAGGTGTGTATTTTGACTGTAGTTTAAATCTGGCCATTTCTTAGTTTTTTTGTAATTTGCGAATAAAAGTATAGGTTATTAATTGTAGCAAGTCTAAACCCGGCAGGTTCTTTAATTCTTATAAGGTGCCTGAGGTAAGCCCTTGAGACGTTTTTAAGCTCATCCGGAATGTCCGACGCTATAGGAATGTCTGCATATTTGTATCTCTCTGATTTCAAATGCATCACAGAGTAATTGTCGTAGTCTTTATCTCCTTCGCCTTTTGGTACAAATAAGTAACCGTGACGAGCATTTCTGGTAGGGAGAACGCAGTCAAATAAATCCCATCCCATTTTTGCTAGATTAACGATATCATCTGGCGTGCCGATTCCCATGGCATAGCGGATTTTGTCTTCAGGCAACAGATCAACTAGGTATTTAGAAAGTTCTAAATCCAAACTTCCATCTGGCAAAATCGGAAGTCCTCCAAAATTATATGTGTCAAAGCCTATTTCCATAAGTTCAAGTGCTGAACGTTTTCTTAATTCTAAAATTCCGCCACCTTGGATAACGCCTCCCAACAATACAGTTTGAGTATTCAACCTCTGGAATTCTTCTTTTGACCGTTTTGCCCAGGACGTAGTCCTTACTACTGATTCAAGTGCTTGCTCATGGCTAGCTCCTAAGCCCTGCGGTTCATCTAAAACCACTCTAATGTCACTGCCAAGTCTATTTTGTATTTGTTGTGAATTTTCAGGAGTTAAAAGAAACTTGCTTCCAGTTGCCGGATCGACAAATTCTGCACCTAAATCAGTAATTTTATTCTTTTTGTTTCCTCTTCTATGAATTAGTGAAAAAACTTGGAATCCTCCGCTATCAGTGAGGATCGGTCTATTCCAGTTAAAAAATTTATGCAAACCACCCATTTTTTCTATGTATTCAGAACCTAATTTTAGTTCTAGATGCATAGTGGTTGTGACGATTTCTTTTACATCCGCTAGATTACAGTCTTTAAAACTTAGACTATTTATCGAACCATAAGTTGCGTCTGGTAAAAATGCTGGCGTGTGGATTTCGCCATGGTTAGTTTTTATGATTTTCTGTCTAATTGGCATTTGTAGTACTATTGTAATCGTTAAAGATTTGAATTATTAATTCTGGTTCCAACTCATGAATACGAGCGTTATCTTCTATGTGATATTTGCTGAAAGTTTTTTCTAAAAACTCCAAACCGATGTTATTTTTCGCGGAGTTTTTTAGTTTTTTGCGTGGTGAGATAAACATATTCCTTAAAAACTTTTTATATTTCTGGATATTTTCACGCTCAACATAATCCTCTTCGCGTGGTAAGAACTCTAATACTATTCCATCTACTTTTGGTATGGGGAAAAATTTTTCTTTGCCGACGATTGCTACTGCATTTACTTGATAGAAAGGGAATATGAGGCATTGTAGATAAGTGCTTCCATCTTTACCAACGTAGTCAAAGCCAACTTCTTTTTGGATTAGAAAAACGATTTTTTCGAATTTTAATTTTGTGCTTACAGTAAATTTTTCAATAATTCTTTTTGAGATATTGTATGCGAGTGAGCCAAAAATCTTGTTTGCGCCGATTGATTCTGGTTCAACTTCCATGACGTCGCGATTAATTATTTTTAATTTTCCGTTTTCAAGGTACTGCGCGAATTTTAATTTTAATTTATCTACAAGTTCTTCGTCTATTTCTATTAGGATTGTTTCTTTGACGTTTTCAATTATGAATTCTGTAATTGCGCCATCACCTGGTCCGATTTCGGCAATGACATCTCCAGAAGTGGGCTCTAGGTTTGTCACGACATGAAGTATTGAATTCATGTCTTTTAGAAAGTTTTGCCCGAATTTCTTTTTAAAATTGCTGTAGTCCATTTTAATTAATTTTAATTCTAGTAATATTTTTAATTTATTTTAATTATTTATTTTGTACCTCTGTAAGATAAATTTGTGCGCAGGAATTTCTTCGCTGTCATCAAGGTTAGGAAATTCAAAGGTTTTATATTTCATTTCAAGTGCTTTTCTCAATATATAATCTGCAAGATGCGGATTTTTCGGCAAGAGTGAACCATGCATGTAAGAACCGATTGTATTTTTATATATAATTCCATCTGAAATCTTGTCATAATTGTCTCCATATCCGTGTAAGACCTTACCTAATGGCGTAACTTCGTTTTCGCTGTTAAATTTCGTCCTTCCACTATGATTTTCAAAGCCAACTAATGTCTTTAAATTGCTATAGTGATTTCTTATCTCTGAATCTACAAGCTCAGTAACCAAATCCCCTACTGCTCTAGTCTTCATGGTGGTGTCAGGTGCTACGGTTTCTATTGGTAAAAACCCTAAACCTTGCAGCTTGTTCCCATTTCCATCTAAAAAATAGTCACCTAAAAGTTGGTATCCTCCACAAATTGCAAGCATTGGGATTCCTTTATCAAGATCCTGCAAGAGTTCATCCTTTTTAGTTAAAAGATCTGGATATACTTTCAATTGGTCAGCATCCTGGCCTCCACCGAAAAAATAGATATCTGTGTTTCCAGCAACTAATTTGTCGCTAATGCCAATATTATTAATTTTGACTTCGATACCCCTCTTCTCTGCCCTCATTTTTAAGCAGATTACGTTGCCTAGGTCGCCATATAGATTCATCTCTTCTGGATACAGGTGTGTGATATTTATCTGCATATTCATCTTTTAAATTGGTTTAATGTATTTTATAATTAATCAGACATATAATTTTAGCTTCTCCTGCGGTC
>JBGSOW010000035.1:0-20947 GCA_041738875.1 Candidatus Dojkabacteria bacterium | reverse complement strand
GATTTTGGTTACTAGCAATTTTCTGCGGTGTACTAGGCGTTTGGATGTATTTACTTTACTAGATTATAGCTTTAGTACGGTACATATTTAGCACTAATCTCTAATAAGCTGCTTCTGCATATTCCGTAGGAAGTAAGAATTTGTATTCACGATTACTTGATATGTAGATTTTTTCAATTAATTCCCCTTGCTCAATCATTTCTTGAATGCAACCTCTAATTGCTGATAAATCTTCCTCCTCAAATTCAAACATACTGACATTTAAATAATTTATAGCATCTTCAAACTCCCAGCCGTTAACTAAGAGTAGCCCAAGGTCTTTTCTAAAAAGACTCATCCTAGCTTCTTTCATACCCTTGTATTTATCGTCTAATTCCCCGCTAGTAATCTGTCTAGATATTTTATGAAGGTATTTGAATACCTCCGTAGCGTCTACGTTTTCTGCGAATGAAATAAAACCGTCACCTATTATTCTTGGCCTAAAGCTAACCTCTTCAGCACTATTAAAAAAAAGCTCATCTCTCATCGCAGCAACAACTACGACTGCGGCAGCACAATCGCTCTTAGTAAATCTATACGCCGAATCCATATCCATGATCAACTGAATTAAGCCATTATTATCAATACCTGAGTCAAGAAAAGAATTTATAAGAGGGTATCTTGCAGAAAGTGAATCGAGCTCATAAGCCGAATAATTCAGATTAGCTCTCACACTTGGAAATCTTTGCAGACGGGATAATAAAGATTTCCTCGATTGCTGCTCCAATTTATATGCATCCGAAGTATTTAGTGACTCTATACAGAAAATATCCGTTACTAGCATTTCGTTTGCTCTGGTATGATCTGATGGCCATATGCCCAGCCAACCCAATATAAGATGAACGACGTCATGTCTTCTAATTGTTTCACTACCTTTATTTCTAGTGTAGCCCTCTTCATCCATAACATCATTTCTCAGGCTCATAGCTTGAGCCAACGTTGTCCCAGGACTGGGAACAATATGTGCAGTTAAGTGTTTTGGTACTATTGGTTTAGCTAAGATATCAATCATTATTGGAATATATCACAATATTCCAATATCAAAAATCTCATACAGATCAATGTATATGATCAACTACACCAACTAATCCAAATATATTCTCACGTTTTCGAGGTGCTCGGCGTAGGTTCTGGCGAATCTTACTTGAGAACTGCCATCCTGCTGGTGGATGAAGTAGAAATAGCTTGTCGACGCAGGATTTAGCGCAGCTTGGATTGATTCTAGACGGGGGTTATTTATAGGTGTTGGTGGCAGCCCTGGATATTTGTAGGTATTGTATGGAGAATCAATTGCTAGCTCAGCAAAAGTTGGCCTTGGATTACTATTTCCTGTTGCATAATTAACTGTGGCGTCTGATTGCAAAGCCTGCCCTATCCTTAGCCTATTAGAGAATACGCTAGCGATTGTAGCTTTTTCCTCATTTGTAAAACTTTCCTTTTCCACAATTGATGCTAAGACTAATTTATTATAGTAGTCACTTGGTAAATCCAAGTTTCGAGTTCTATTTACATGTTCAACTATTAAAGAATTAATAATACTTAAAGTAGAGGCGTCACCAGCAAATTCGTAGGTATTTGGATACAAAAAGCCTTCCAACGATTTACCCGCAGGCTTATAAATTCCCAAAAAATCAGCAGCCTCTGTAGAAAATGTAAACCCATCTGGATTGGCAACAATTGTCAGGAATTCCTCTTGCGAAAATACACTTCCTCCAATTGTTGCAAACGACTTCTCCAACTGCTCAGCATACTGGCTATTTCTCCAACCTTCCAAAAACGTCACCCGCACCGAATTGCTAAGTCCAGTTCCAGCAAGTATTCGCACGATCTCAGGAATATTTGCGTCCCTCGGAATTTCAAAATTACCGGCTTTTAAGACAGCATCCGAATTCAACCTCAAATAAATTTGCCATACATTTAAATCTCCAATCAAATTCTCTTGCAGAAGTTTTTCACCGATACCTACACTACTTGTCCCAGGGGCTATTTCAACAGTGGCCTCTTCCGTGGAGTCAGACCGTCTGCTCTCAACTGACGCGCTATACCAAACGTATCCCGCGCCAAATATCACCAATACTAAAGCAATTAAAAAGAAAATTATTTTTGTCATAGTATTTAATTATAACTTAAGTACAATATGTTATTGTATAGAATCACCGGCCAAAATTGAAAGGTGTTCAGATAATTTTGTTAAACTCAAACCATGTTAGAAGAAAAATTCAAAGAGTATCTAGACCAAGGAGAAGTAGTAAAAACCCTAAACGCTGATCTGAAGGATGCAACCCAATCGCATGAACTATACCCAGAAATCGAAGAATTACAGAAGCAATTAAAACAATTAAAAGAAAAATTAGCAACAGTTACCGAAATTGCACTAATCAAAGAAAAAAGAGACGGAGCTAGAGAAAGACAAGGTCTAATCAAAGATATTTTGCTAGCTGAGATGCATGAGTCCGGTCAGAACGAAGTGAAAGTCGAAGGAAAGACTGCTAAAATTATCTCAGCAATGAAAATAGAAAAGCAAAAATAGCCGGTTTTATGCTATTTGTCTGATGTATAATTACTAGATACATAAGCTAACTATAGGAAAATAAATGCAAGTAAATATCATAATTCCAATTTATAACGAGAGTAAAAGAATTGGAGCTACTTTAGATAAACTTTTCACATATCTGGATGAATCTGTAGATACAACCGCCGTTATCACGGATACAGATATTCATACCTATATAGTAAATGACGGATCTCAAGATAATTCAGTAGAAATTGTAAATGCAAAAATAAATAACCGTGATAACTTTCATCTTCTGAATTACCAAGTTAATCAAGGAAAAGGACACGCGTTTAAATACGGAGTCACAAATTCACGCAAAGCAGATTTTTATTACTTAGCTGACGCCGACGGATCTGCTGAATGGAATGTTTTATCTGATTTTCTAGATATGGCGAGCCGAGAGAAGCTTGATTGTGTAATTGGTTCCAGGTTTACTACTGACGCAACTAACGACAGAAGTTTGAGCAAAAAAATCACAAGTTCGATAAGCAATCTTATGATCAGACTGGTGTTAAACATACCTTTTAAAGACACACAGTGTGGCTACAAACTTTTCAGGAGTAGTTGCTATGAATATATAGCTAATTTGAAACTGAATCGATTTGGCTTTGATTTTGAAATATTAAAACGACTCTATGACGCAAAACTAAAAATTAAAGAGGTTGGAATAATTTGGTATGACAAAGACGGCAGTACAGTTAAGTTCAGAGACTATTTTCGTACTTTTTCGGAACTGCTTAAAGTTAGACGTGGTTAAATGAAAAAAGATATAATTGTATTAACCGCAATTTGTCTTTTATTTATAATTTTAAGGCTACCAAGCCTTATTGAACCAAATTGGTATAACGACGAAGGGATCTATGCTGCAGTTGCGTCACTAATGAATCGTGGTGAAATTCTATACATTGGCGCGTGGGATCATAAACCTCCAGGCATATTTCTCATTTATAGTTTTATTGAGATAGTCGCAAATTCTCTGCAGATAAGTCAGTTATTTCTATTAAAATTCATTAATCTAATTTTTGGACTCGGAACCGTTGTCGCTACTTATTTGCTGGCAAAAAATATATTTAAAAACACAAGCCTTGCGTTAATCTCAACTTTCTTCGCCTCGGTACTACTTGGCATTCCTCACCTCGAAGGAAATCTCTTCAATGCAGAAAACGTATTTATATTTTTCACAGTAATTGCTTTTTATTATATAAAGAGCAATAAATTAAGATCCTATTTATTGATCGGTTTATTGTTTGGACTTGCGATTTTCGTTAAATTCCAGCCGGTGTTTGAACTTGCTGCAATAATTTTTATAATTCTAGTCTTGAAACTGCAGCATTTGCGAAAACGTAAAAATTTTAATTTTCGAGAAATTATAAATAGTTTTAGAGTTCCACTTTTTATAGGCACAGTCTCTGCAATTCCGATTCTTTTGGCAGCAATCTATTACCTAGCTATTGGTAGTTTAGATGAATTCTTGTTCGCAAACATAGTCTATAACCTCCAATACACCAGAAACGACATCTTGCAAATAGCTATCCCTCTGAGCACGAAATTAATCGTCACAGGTACACTTGCTCTGCTAATAACGACACTTTTCATACGCAAATGGATTAAACAAAATACATTCATAATCTTAATCTGGTTTATTGCAGCTTTGATGGGTGCTGCATTATCAACCAGACCATATGCACACTATTTCCTGCAAATAGTAGTGCCTTTTTCACTTCTAGTCTCACTTTTTATCAAAAACCTCTGGCAAATTTCCAGAAAACGCTTATATATACTGAAAACAGGTAAAACATATCTCGTAAGCTTGTCACTCATTCTTGTAAGTTTTTCTACAATCTTTGTTCTATTCCCACTAGAAATAATAGAATTTGGCTATATCCGGCCGCAAGAAACATATTATAAAAAAGGTTATCAAGCGCTACTCACTGGTGAAAAATCCGAGTGGGATAATTTGTTTGCATGGCAGATACGTGAACTGGATGCAGCAAACACAATAGTTGCCAAATACGGTGAAGATACTTGGATATTGGACGATTCATCTTGGTTTATATCACTAATTAAATTAAATTTACCAAGCAAATACGTGGTGAATTTCCACATTGAAGAGTACAACCAAGAAGATGTAGTGAATGAACTTAAAACTAAGGATATTCCTGTAGTTGCAGTAGGTAATGGAATTGTAATACAGTCTGAACTTGCAAGATTTATAGAAGATAATTACACATTTATAGAACGTATAGATAAATATTCGATTTATGAAAAGAAATAAATAGTTAGGTTTTTAACTTCTCTATTTCATCTGCCAACATTTGCATATATAGTCCGTAACCAACTTTTGCGATACTTCCGTGCTGCTCAGCCCCTAGGAGGTTTCCTGCTCCTCTGATTTCCAGATCTCTAGAGGCGATTCTAAAGCCCGATCCAAGTTCCTGCGCTTCTAGAATCGCCTCTAGACGCTCAATATATTTCGCGGGTTTTAAATCACTTTCGGTTTTTACTACCTCTATCTCATTTTCCGCAGGCAGGTTGCGGCCTTGGTAGAAAAAGTAAGCTGCAGCCTGCCTGCTTGACCTACCTACTCTACCGCGAAGTTGATACATTTGTGCTAGACCCAATCTATGCGCATTATTTACAATTAGAGTGTTAACATTCGGGAAATCTATACCATTTTCAATAATCGTGGTAGCAACTAAACAATCATATTTTCGCTCATAAAAATCAGTAACAACTTTATCTACATTCTCTGGAGGCATACTGCCGTGTGCTACTGTGATTCTTAGATCCGGTATTAAACCCTGTAATTTTGCCACAACACTTGGAATAGTCTTAATTTCGTTGTGAATAAAAAATACCTGACCTCCCCTTTCAACTTCGGCAGAAACTGCTTTAACAATTGTATGCCAATTTAATTTTTGCACATGAGTCTCGACTGCTCTTCTTCCTGGTGGTGGAGTTGTGATCATGCTGATGTCTTGAATTGAGGACATTGCCATTGCTAGAGTTCTAGGGATTGGTGTCGCTGAAACAAAAAGAGTGTGCACACCTGCTTCGAGTTTACGGATTTTCTCTTTTTGTTTCACCCCGAAACGTTGTTCTTCGTCAATTACCAAAAGCCCCAAACGTTTCGGCTTCAAATCATTTGCAAGCGCTCTATGCGTGGCAATAATAATATCAACCTTGCCTTGTTCAAAATTTTCTAAAATTTCGCGGTTTTTAATTTGAGTGTTATTCCTCGAAAGTAACCCCACTTCAAGAGGGAATTTTTTGAAACGTTTGACGAAATTTTTGTAATGCTGAATAGCAAGAACAGTAGTTGGACAAAGGATAATCACTTGCAGCCCCACTTCAGCTACCTTAAATCCTGCCCGCATTATCATTTCGGTTTTGCCATAGCCCACATCACCAATCAAAAGACGAGACATAGGCTTGCCTTTAGCAAGGTCATTTAAAATTTCACGCTCACTTTTGATTTGATCCTCTGTAAGTTCAAATTCAAACTCATTACAAAATTCTAGGTAAGAATTACTATCCTCACTAGAAATTTCAACTGCATTTGCAAGTTCGACGTTTGCATAATGCCTCGCAAGTTCACGAGCAGCAATTGCGACCTGTTTTTTTACCGAACTTTTTACTCTTTCCCAAGTGCTTTTACCCAACCTTGTTAGTTCAGGCTTTTCATCGCCGATATATTTTGTTAATTTGTGCAGTTGCTCAAGCGGCACAAAAAGTTCGTCCTCTAGAGCGTAAGCAATCTTTAGATATTCTCTTTCATCCTCCATTACAAAGCCTTTATAGATTCCAACTCCATAATCCTCATGTACAATCAAATCTTCTAGCTCGATTTCACCTTCCAATTTTTTTAATAACTTCTGCGCTTGACTACTTTTTAGTGATTTATTCCTTCTGGAGCCGATAAATACAGTTCCAAATAGTTCACGGTCAGTAAGCACAATTAAATTAAGCTCATGGCTAACAAAACCCATTTCTAAATCCCGACCTCCATTTTTGAGAATCTGTCCTACGAATGCATAATTATCATCGTGGTTGCCAGCTAAATTCAACTCACTTTTATTGATATGCACATTTTTTAGAGAGGATAAGGTGCGAGGCAGGGCTTTGTTGTGTTTAGTAATCAGAGTTACTAGGTATCCTTTACCTGTAAATTCAGTCACATAATTAGTAATAAGTTCAGTATTTTTGAAGAAAAGTGGCGGACTTTGTAAATCCATTTCAGTTGTTCCCGAATACATCTGATTTTGCCCTCCCGGAAAGGCGCGTTTTACTTCAACAAGTCTACCAATATTCACATACGCCGTTTCAGAAAAACGCTCATATTTCGTTTCAACTCGGATATTATCGTAGTCAACTTTGTCAGTTAATTCATTTATATTTCCTAAAAGCAAATTTTTTAATTTTCTCAAGCTTCTGCCAGTAGTTGCATCAATCGTTGAAATTTCTTCCATCTCGTCGCCAAAGTAGGACAGTCTTACAGGGTCGCCAAATCCAGGTTGCCAAAAGGTTATGACGTCACCAGTCAGTGAGAAATCTCCTATTTCCGAAACTTTCTGCACTCTAGAGAAACCGCCGGAATTCAAAGTGGACAAAACACCTGCGAAACTATACTCTTCTACAAATTCGAAGCTTGCTAAATACCTTTCGATATCCGAATTCCACCTTGTTACAAAATAGTTATTCTCTTCATTTTTCTGAGCCAGAGCAGATACAAAACTTGGGAATAGCGCTTGCGGCACACCTTTAACAAATCTAACTTTCATCTTCTATTTCTTCCAATAGTTCAAATTGAGCATAATTAAGCTTATTTTTGGCAAATTTTTTAACATCATTTTCTTTTTCTAGAGTTTTAAGGATCTTTTCAGACCTTTTGATTATACTACTTCTTATCCCAGCCATTTTTGCAACTTCAAGGCCATAAGATTTTGCCAAATGACCGGCACGCACTTTGTGCGTAAAATGGAGTTTTCCAGAAGAAATTACTTCGACGTATAGGTTAGTTACACCAGCAAGCTCACGCGCGAGTTCGATAAGTTCATGATAATGCGTCGCAAACATCGTATATGCCTTGAGGCTCTGCGAAATTTCTTCGGAAATAGACCATGCTATTGCAAGTCCGTCGTAGGTTGAAGTTCCTCTTCCAACTTCATCAAGGATTATGAGTGAATCCGTAGTTGCATTGTTTAAAATATACGCTACCTCAACCATCTCCACCATAAATGTTGATTCGTTTTGGCTTAAATTATCCGCCGCGCCAATCCTTGTATATATACCGTCCACAATATTTAGTTTGGCCTCTCTGGCGGGCACAAAGCATCCTACCTGAGCAAGTAACTGTGCAGTCGCAACACTTCTAATATATGTTGATTTGCCCGCCATATTGGGACCTGTGATGATCTGAAATGAACTTCCTTCGGAAAAGTTCACGTCATTCGCTACAAATTTTTCCGCCAAAACATTTGCCAACACGGGATGCTTTAGATCTTTAATTACTACAGAAGATTTATTTTTGTTGAACACTGGCCTTACGAAATTATTTTCTCTAGAAACCAATGCAAACGAATATAAACAATCCAAAACTGCAACTTTTTCTCCTATTTCACGTATTTTTTCTAAATTTGGTTTTACAAGTTCCAAAAGCTCAGCAAAAATCTTCTGTTCCAAAACCAATCTTCTTTCTTCTGAAGTTAATATCTTTTCTTCCCATTCTTTCAATTCTGGTGTTATATATCTTTCTGCGTTTACCAGAGTTTGTTTACGAATATAGTCACTTGGTACTTTGCTCAAATTTGAGTTACTTATTTCAATGTAGTAGCCAAAAACTTTGTTGTATTTGATCTTTAGCATTGTAATCCCAGTCCTTTGAGACTCTCGTAGTTCGATACTCTTTAGAAACTGAGCCGATGAATTTGATTGTTTGACTAGTTCATCTAACTCGGAACTATACTCGGGGTTTATGAAACCTGTAGTCGTGATGTTGTTCTTCGGTTCTAAAATAGCTCTGTCTAACACTTTTACCAGTTTTGCAATTTCTTCTAGGTCAAGATCTAGCAAGCTAACTAGAAAATTATTCTCACCAGTTTTCTTCATTTTTTCTAAATTTTGCTGCACGAAAGTGGATTTGCTAAACAACTCCAACAATTCTTGCAATTGCTGAACTCCGTTTGCAAGCGCTGCGAGATCCGAGGGCAACAATCTATTGTATAAAGATTTTGCTAAGAATCTATCGTAATCCGCTTGCGCACGAAGCATCTCGGTAATCTTCTTTTCCCCAACCTCGACTTGTACCAGCTGTAAGTTTGACACGGCGTCATGTCTATAATTAATCTCAGAGGTATCTTTCAAAGGCTGTAAAAACCATCTGTACAAAGACCTTTTTCCAGAAGAGGTGCTAGTTTTATTTATTAAATTAAATAAACTACTCGTGACGTCTCCACTACTTGTCTGAAATACTTCGAGTGCTTTATAACTAGACATTTGCATATTCATAAATTTTGTTTTATCGATTATTTGCAATTTTTCTAGTGTCAATTGCTTTTGCAAAGTTCCTTTGAGGTAATTATAAGCGGCATGTAATACACCAATAATTTCACTTCCATCTAGGCCCCAAGCTTTAAATGAATTCAGTCCTAATATTTGCTGCAATTCTTTTTGCGCAATTTTTTGATCGAAGTCAGAAGCATATGCTTCGTTTATTATCTTTACACCTTGCAACTTTTCCTTATGTATAGAACGATTTTCAATTTTTGCAATATCTTCGTTTATTACGATCTCTTTTATTTCATATTTATTTAATATTTCTCCTATTCCAATCTGCATGTTCGCAGAAAGAGAAACGCTACTATCAAATTCACAAATAAATTCTCCACACTGCAAATCATTGGTACTAATATCAGCCATTACCAGAATGATTTTCACTTTCCCCGAATACCCTTCAGTTAGTATACTGCCATTTTTTTTACATATATTTAGAAACGCTAAATAGTTGTTTTTCTCTTGCGTCAAAAGGTTTCCATCAAAAATCGCGCCAGGTGTGATAATTTCACTTACTTTTCTTTCCACAATTTTACCTGGTTCTGCAGCTGATGTTTGATCTACAATAACTACTCTTGTACCTGCTTGCACTAGTTTTGGTAAATATGTATTTAAAGCGTGATAAGGTATACCAGCCATTTTTTGCCTGTTTTCACCTTTCCCTCTCGCAGTAAGGGTTATACCCAGAATCTTTGCAGCGATTACAGCATCTTCTTCAAAACATTCATAAAAATCACCCAATCTAAACAAAATCACATAATCAGCATATTTCTTTTTTATTTCGTTGTACTGTCTCTGCATTGGCGTCATCAAATAATTATACTTGCAAAAAGCTTAAAAAGTGAATTATCGTGTATAATTAATCACGGTTATTTGTTTTGTAGGTAGAATTTAGAAATTTTATCTGCGAGAATAACAAGTAGCGTAAGATAAATGCCGCGGTGGCGGAACTGGTAGACGCGCTGGTCTTAGGAACCAGTGGGATTACTCCCGTGTAGGTTCGATTCCTATCCGCGGCATATAAATATATAA
This sequence comes from Candidatus Dojkabacteria bacterium, assembly GCA_041738875.1. Lineage (GTDB taxonomy): Bacteria > Patescibacteriota > Dojkabacteria > CALFHW01 > CALFHW01 > JBGSOW01. Next base: position 10,770 of record JBGSOW010000035.1, on the reverse strand, counting down.
ATAAATCAAGAAAAATTCTGAAAATACTTTTTATTCCAAGTAAGTTGTTTTTTAGCTAGGCGTCTATGCGAAGCCACGATATTTCTGACAATCACGTCCTCACCAGTTTCTCCTTTGAGAAACACTAAAACTTCTTGGTAACCTATGAAATGCTTTAGCCTTTTTTCTGGAACTTTTTTATGCTTAAGCAAATTTTCAACTTCCGAAATGAGTCCTTCTTCTAACATTTTATTAACACGCTTTTGCAATTTCTCTTCCAGCAAATCTAATTCACAATCCAACGAATGTAACTCTATTTCATAAAGTGCCGAACTCGTTTTTTGTTCTGTATCCATAGCCTTAAAGGCCTTGCGACTCAAATCATTTTCGATCTTTGAATTAATTTTGAACAAATAATTTACTAGTCTCCTCGGGTTATTTCTGTCTGAATTGTTCAGTGAATCTAAATCGAAACCTGCAGATTCCAACGCTCCTTGCAGTTCTTCTTTTGATAATTCTCGATATTCGGTTTTATTATCTTTTATGTTCTCAAAGTTATAGTCAAAAATCGTAACAGCTGTATATAGTCCGCTTCCACCAACGATTATTGGAATCTTTCCGCGAGAATGAATATTACTAATTACCTTTCTCGCAATTTTTTGAAATTCGGGAGAATTAAGCTCTTCTTTTACTGAAACAAAATTAATCAACCAAAGGGGAACGGTTTTCAAATCAGAATAACACCATGGATTAATTTCATATTGCGACGCTTTTATAGTCATATCATTTCCCCCGTATTTTTCGACTTTACCTTTGTCGCTGCCAATATTTAATTCTTTATATATTTGTACCGAATCAGAATTTATAAGCTCATACTGATTTGGCGTTTTCCCTGCTAGCGTTTTAGCATATTCTGTTTTGCCAGATCCAGTCGGACCAACTACGACAATAACCTTATTTTTTGTATTTAGAGGCTGACTTTTCATTTGTTTTTTATGATTTGTAATAGTGATTTTATTTGCTAACCTAGGCCTAAATTTACTTGTGCGTGCTTTGCGCACTTTATGTATTATAATAGATTTATGTCAAATCCAAATGATCTCTTTGCAGCAAAGTATAGTGAACTTAACCCCCAGCAAAAGAAAGCTGTTGATTCTTTAGACGGCGCAGTGATGCTTCTCGCGGGTCCGGGATCTGGCAAAACTCAAGTACTCGCAATGCGAATTGCAAATATTATCCGCTCGACAGATACAGAAGCAGGTTCTATTCTAGCTTTGACTTATACAGATTCTGCAGCCACAAACATGTCTCACAGACTTGCAAAATTAATTGGACCAGCAGGCTACAAAGTGAAAACAGTTACTTTCCACGGTTTTGCGAATGAACTTATTAGAGAGTATCCAGAACATTTTATTTTTGCACGCGAATTAACTGAAATCGATGACCTCTCAAGACAACAGATTCTACAAGGAATCTTAGATGAGAATGAATATAAATACATAAGAACTGCTTCATCTCCGTACTATTTCCTTAAAGGAATTGTAGAAAATATCTCAATTCTAAAAAAAGAAAGTTATGAGCCTGCAGATTATTTAAAAGTAGTTTTAGAGAATAAATCCGCGCACGAACTGGAAAAGAAAATTAATCCTAGAACGGGCAAACCAACTGTTCTTTGGAATGACCGCTTGAAACTAATTGAGAAAAATCTTGAATTTGCGGATCTCTATGCGAAATTCACAAAAGAATTACAGGAGAGAGGGCTATATGACTATGATGATATGATAATGCTTGTGCTTCGTAAACTTGAGAGTGATGAGGATTTTCGTGCGACCATCCAAGAAAGATTCCTCTATGTTCATGTCGACGAATACCAGGATACAAACGGTAGCCAATATAAACTTCTAAAACACCTTGTCGACTACGATGAAAATCCAAATCTTTTTGTAGTTGGTGATGAAGACCAGGCAATATATGCTTTCCAAGGAGCAAATATTCGAAATCTCCTAGATTTCAAAGAAAACTATCCTAACGCCGAGATTATTAGTACTAAATTCAACTACCGCTCGCAACAATTTATTTTGGATGCAGCGAAAAATTTAATTGCAAATAACACAGAGCGCTTTAGCAATTATTATTCTGAAGTTGAAAAAGACCTTATCGCTGCAAATAGAAAACCTTCAGGCATGCAAAAGATTGAGTCTGTTTCTTTAGCAAATAATTTCGGCGAAAACCAATTCATCTATGAGCGCGTGCAAAAGTTAATTGATTTAGGAGCCAACCCAGAACAAATTGCAGTTATTTATCATAATCATAAAGACGCTGACGACCTAATCAACCTTTTTTTGTCCAAGAACATCCCTTTGAACACGCAAAAAAGTAGAAATATTTTGCACGACCGGCTAGTTTTGAGGTTAATTAATTTTATTAATGCAATTCAAGATCCGACCGACAATTACACTCTGCTTAAATTAATTAATCTACCAGTTTGGGATTTAGATCAATTAGATTTACTTAAACTCGCAGGCTCCAAAATATTAGGAAGCGAAGGGTACAAATTAATTGATTTGGTAATGAATGAAAATGATTTAACCCTTGTGGGAATCAAAAATATTGAGAAAGTACTTGAATCTGGTAAGCGTTTCTTGGAACTGAGACAAGAATATTTGGAAGAAAGACCGAGTATTGTGATTGAAAAAATTGTGCAAGAACTAAATCTACTTAGTGATATATCTATAGACGAAATTCACGCAATTTACGCATTAATTCGTTTTGCAAGATCTAGAGAAATTGCCTCGAATTATAAGTACGAGCTCAAAGATTTCCAAGATGACATCGCAAAATACGACAACGCCAATCTGGCAATTTCTCTACCAAAAATATTTAATTCCAAAAAAGGAGTTAGACTTCTAACTGCTCATTCTGCTAAGGGGTTGGAGTTTGAGCATGTGATTATTATGAAAGCTCTAAATAAGCACTGGAATAACAAAAGAAAATCTGACAACTTCAAGCTAATTGAACTTACCAAGCAGGTGGACACAATAGAAGACGACAGAAGACTATTTTACGTCGCAGTTACACGAGCTCAAGATAGTGTTCTTATCACTCACGCCCAAAACTACCTCGACCTTGAAAGTGACAAAGAAAAATCTACAAATGTCACTCCATTTGTGTCCGAACTAGGTAGTGCAAATGTAGAGGAAAAAGCGGTCGAAGAATCGGAGACTGATTTATCATATCTGCTTGTAAGTGTAGATCAACGCTTAGATAGCAAATCTTTCGATCCGGAGGACCCAGAGACTCGTGACTATTTATCCCGGTTAATTGAAAAATACTCACTTTCATATACAAGCTGGAATGACTACTTAGAGTGCCCGAAAAGATTTTTATACAAGCATGTTCTGCGTTTTCCTTTTCCAAAAGGTATTAACCAGATAATTGGAACAAGCGTGCACAAGTGTATTGAAGTATTAATAAATAGAAACAACGGGATACTTTTAAATTACGACAGATCGAAACAATTAACTGAAACTCAAATAACAGAAATAATAAATAGTATCGAAAAAATAGCTGTGAAAACAGCTCTGAGAGAAGGTTTGAGTCAGGCGAAAGTTAATGCTCTAAAAGACAAGGTGATTTCCCAAATTAGCAACTTCTTATCCTCAATACACGAATTGATTCCAGGTAATTCAGAAATCTTCGCAGTAGAAAAATCTCTTGCAGCGGCAATCGAGATTGAGGGAACTGTAGTGCAAATGAAAGGTAAAATCGATCTAATTGAAAAGGTTGGAAATGCTCTCAGGTTTGCTGATTTTAAAACCGGCAAAGAAGTCTCCCGCAACAAATTATTGGGGATGACAAACTCAACAGACAAATTTGATGCACTGCCACTTAGACAGCTTTCTTTATATTATATACTTGGAAGTAATACGCTTACTAACCCAATTGAGAGGCTAGGACTAAGATATCTTCAATCAAAGTCATTAGGAAAACTTAAAACTGATTTCACTCCAGATGAGCTGCCTCTTGCAGAAATTAAAAAAGATATTGCTTCAGCCTGGAATGACATCCAACAGCTTAAATTCGAGAGAAGTTGTAATAAAAGTAATTGCGACGTATGCGCAGCTTTTAATTGAGCGTTGCTAGAAGCCTTGCAATATACCAACCGTTTCCAGCTACATACCCTTTGGAATATAGATCTTCTGCAATCTCTTTACCAACATAACGGATATGCCATGGCTCATAAACATAGCCAGTCAGAGTTTCGGAATTTTTAGGATACGAAATTACAAATCCAAATTTATGCGCATTTTCTTCGATATAATTCCAAATAGCATTGTTTTTTGCATTTGTACGGTCAAAACCCGAGCAACCTTCACAACCGATGTCCGCAGTTGTGCCCAGTTGATGCTCTGAGTGCCCTGGACGAGCTGAGTAGCGGTTCGCGCGTACTTCTGCCTCAGCTCTAGTTGCACCACGTCCCAATTCCAAATTAACCCAGTAATTGAACGTTGATAATTGATCAGTATAAGATCTATATGATGAATTAACCCTAGGGAATAACCCTTTTGATTCCGCATCTGTAAAAAGTTCAGTTAACGCAACCGCTGCTACATCAACCATGCGTCCTCCACCTCTTACATTCAACTGAACTAGATTTTTAGGTGTATAACTTGCACTTAGTGCGTTATTTTTATCAACTGGATATAAAAGACAATCTGTGCAATTACTCACATTCTTTGCCTGGTATGACGAAGTTGCGATATTGAAATTATTATTTCGTGCAGGCGAGTACTGTACAGGATTATTTCCGTTTTGCTCGCCTGAATTCTCTGCCATTTCATTTCCTCCTATGGTTGTATTCTCCTCTTCAGAATTTTCCCCACTTAAAAACCCAATCTCTAGATTTTCAAGGTAGCTTGCAGGCAGTATGTAACTATTCTGCTGGGCACTTGCGCGCCTGAGCTCCAAAAATAGATCTGGCCTCGCATTATATGTAAACAGCACTGTAAGAATTCCAAAAACAATAAGCAGACCAAACAATAGGTATTCTATTGTAAGAAATTTTCTTGCCCGCACTTCTTCTACAACTTTATTCTCTTCCATTACTTATTTTACCAATTAAATGACTCTAAATGAATTTAAATTGGGCGGGGTGTTGTCTATTTCAAATTTCACCGGTTCCAAACTCAAAGCAGGATAACCATACAAGTCTTCGCCAGTAAACTTTAACCAATAAACTCCATCAGCCCACTTCTTCCAATCCAGAGAATCCGCTTCATTTTGTTTAAATTCATAAATGCTTTGGTATTTATTATCAAGTAGATGAATTCCGCCATCTTTAATTACTTCTGAACTTGCTAACTCAATTATTGGCAAATCAAATAATCCGTCACTGTTTTTAGGTGAGATTTTGTTTGAATCAACTAAATTTATACCTACCTCAAGTATTTTTGGAATATGAGCTAGTGTGTAGATAGTATCGTCTGACTGGTTCAAAAATCTGTCGAGAAACGAGAATGTATATTTATTTGATTCTAAAAAATGTGGTGTATCCGAATTTAATTTGATCTGCGCATAACCTTCTTTAAGTATTTTCTCGCGTGTCTCATCACCCGCATTAGAATTTACTTGCAATACATAGTCATCAGGAAATGCTTTAAACCTCCAAACGCTGCCTGAATTGGAACTATATTCACTATGCCAAATAACTTCAGGTTGGTTTGGAGGTTTGGTAGCAACAGTAAATCCACCTAAACCATAATCATCGACGTAAGCACCATCAATAATGCGTAAGTTTATATAATACTGGCCATCTTCTAAATGGAAATTTACTGAAGTAGACATACTCTTACCATTAGTAATATCCATCCTTTTCTGTTCTACGCCATTCCTATCTGTGACATACAAAGTAAGTAGTGAATTATTTTCTAAATCGTTATATGTATAATCTATTCTAAAATTGCATCCGAGGGATTTTTCACACTGAACGTATTCATCTATAAACGTTGCATTGTATACTTCATTATCTAGTCTAGTATTTGTAAGTATGCCTAGAGTATTTGATCTATAATACACATGAACTTTCGGAAAGTATTTTTCTTCACACAAACTATCTGACCAATTACCTGAACAAACTGCAATTCCTGCATTTTGCGCACCACTATCTCCGACCAATTTATATGATTTCAAGCCACTAGTGGAAAAATGCTCTTTTGGAACCGCGAAAATGAGTTCTTGAAACTGATTATTTATAGGATCTGCAACTGCTGAAGAATAAATATCTCCATCTATAACTAGATTTACTTGAACTGGATTTCCCAATGAATTAGCGTATTTAAATACGGATAACTCAACTTTTTCTATCAGATTATTTGCGAAATATTCGTAATTGAAATCAATATACGCTTCGCTATTCGCAAAATATGCACCGTTTGTATAGTCATAAAAATTTCCAATTGCCAAAAACCTTCTGACACCATTTGGAGTCGAAGGGCTTGTGAACCTCGAACCAGATGTATTATGCTTATCAACAAGTAGACTACTGGCAAGCACACGTCCGTCTCTTGTATATACTTCAGAAATTAGTGAAATGATTGATGAAGACAGTAGAAATCCTAATAGAAGAATAACTAAGGGCTTAAACGGTATCTGAGATAACTTTATTTTGTTCATGCAGTCAGCCTAATAAATTAATTAGGCTAATTATGCTGAACAATTCTTAAGAAAACATGAAGAAATTTATAAATTCATTTTCAAAGACCAGCTACTCTCTCCCACGGTTTTTGAGAGCTAGAAGTACTTCTTCTTGGTCGCTCCATTGATATTCTTTTTCGTTTGCTCCAAAGGCCAGAGATTTTTCATGACCTTTACCTGTGATTAAAACAAAATCGCCTCTTTTCGCAATTCGAACTGCGAACCTTATTGCGTCTTTTCTACTGCTTAGAGTATTTTCATCAAAACAAATAACAGGTTTCTGCTCGTCAATTTCCGCCTCCATTATTTTTGCTTGAACCTCACCTAGATTAGTTAACTCGTAATCCTGTGTATTCGGGAATCTCTGTATAATCTTGCCATTAAAATCTTTTGCATGGTCTGCAATTTCAGAATTTATATCAGATACTTTTTCATTTCTAGGGTCTTCCGCAGTCAAAACAACGACATTTGCATGTTTTGCAGCAACTGCGCCCATTTTTCTTCTAGATTTATCTCTTTTGCCAGCACAGCCAAAAAGAACGATCAATTTACTATTTTTTGATTTAACTTTGTTGATCGATTTCAATGCTGCTTCTAGCGAACTAGGAGTGTGAGCAAAATCAACCAACACATTTGCTGGTTTAGTTGTAATTAATTCCATTCTTCCTTCTGGACTCACAAAAGTACTTAAACTCTTCTGAATTTCTTCTGGACTTACTATACTTTCAGTTGCAGCAATAGCTTGCAAAACGTTCACCACGTTATAATCCGAGGGGAAAACCGGGATTGTATATTCTGAACCTTTATAAAGCATATGTAGTTCAGTTCTTGATTTATTATCAATCTCAACTTCATCTGTGCCGATCCAATTAACTTGTAATTTCTTTCTTTTCATCTTTTGAATTTTCCCAAATAGCCAATCAGCGCTTTTTTTATGCATAGAATTCAAGACCACTTTGCCTCCTTTGACGGTCCTTTTAATAATTAAGAGCTTCGCTTTGGCATATTTTTCCCACGTTTTATGGTAGTCCAAATGATCGGCCTTTATATTAGTAATAATAGAGGTAATAAATCTAATGTCACCTAATCTATTCTGGTGTAAACCCATCGAAGTTGCCTCAACAACCACATATTCAATCCCAGCCTTATACATGTCATCCAGATATCTTGGTAAATCCCAAGGGTCCGGAGTTGTGACATGTAAACCAGTATCAATTTCTTTGCCATCGAATTTCGCTGAAGTTGTTGAGATTATCCCAACCCGCCTGTTAGATGCGTGCAGAATATGGTATACCATATTCGCTACCGAAGTTTTGCCATCAGTTCCAGTAACTCCAATAAACTTCAGTTTCCTATGAGGATTTTTGTATTTTCTTGCTGCTTCCCTTGCTTGAAGCAAGTGCGCTATGTTTTTTAGAGTTCTTATCATGATCGTTAACTAACTTTAACAGTTTTTTTCTAATACGATGTAATCTAGTTCCTGTATTTGTTTCGGATTGACCTAGTTTTTCGGATATCTCCTTTATAGAAAGTTCCTCAAAGTACCTATAATATATCAGATATTGATCATCTTCTGCTAATTTCGCAATTGCCTGATACAGTTTCACTTCTTCTTCACCATCGATTAAATTCACTAATAAGTCTTTTTCATCATCGGTAATTTTATATGAAATCTCCTCTAACTGCACATCATTTTTATATTTATCTCGCCTTCTGTGGTAGTCAATTATCGCATTTCTCGCAATTCGGAAAACCCAGCTTTCAACTGCGACACCTTGCCATTTGAAGTTATTCAAATTTTTATATACACGCATAAAAACGTCAGCAGCAATATCTTCGGCGTCCTCCGTAGTTGCAACTCGCGCTTTAATAAAATTTAAAACACGATCGTAATTATCCTTATACAAATTTTGAAATTTAGGAATGCGTCTTCCTGTTGCAGATAATGAGATTTTGTTCATTTCTAAAGCTCCTTGCGAATATTAGATTTCAATCTACTTATCAATACCTCACGTAAATCAACTTTTAGAACTGCATTCACTAAGTCTTCTTCGGAAAAACCAAGTTTTTTTTCCTCAATGTATGAACTATTTATGTGAGCAATCAATCTTCCCAACTTTTTGTAAAAGAACCCATCTAATTTATCATCTAGATTATCCACTTTTACGCCTTGTCTCGCAGCTGAATCCTGGTTTTCTGCAATTCTCGTCAAATCAATATATCTAACGAAGTCTTTCGCAGCAAGCTCATGTTCAAGATTGACATTTTCCACTTTTGCGGGCAAATTAAACACCACAGCTTTTTCGAGAATGGGACGCCAATATTGTATTGTAGAAGGATTTGTTGCTGACAAGCTTACAACTATGTAGTTTCCTTTATAACCAGAAGGTAAAAGTAATTTAATAAAAGAAACACCAAGTTTCAAGGCAATTGAGATTATCGACTGATTTTTTTGATACCCATAACCTAGCAAAAACAAAGGCAATCCCAAATCCCAGCGAATCCATTTTGGATTTCTTCTCACGGACGCTTTATCTGATAACAGATTGTAAGTCACTTCCCTTACACCCTCGATCCAATCCCAACCGTAAACCACAATCAAAACCGTTTGGTATTTATCTAGTGACCAAACCGAGAGTTTTAGTGCGATTTTTCTAAATATATTTCTCATTTAACAATCAAATAATAATTGAATTTTACATTTCGCGTCTTACATTGGCACCTAGATTTTGATATCTCACATCGGTATTTGGATAACCACGATCAATATGCTCTATATCATGTATAACAGTCGTACCTTCACTTGCTAGAGCAGCAAGGAAATAGCTCATTCCAGCTCTAATATCGGGGCAAGTGTAAATTCCGCCTCTTAATTTAGTTTTTCCATTGATCAAAATCCTATGGGGGTCGCAGTTTACAATATTCCCTCCAAATAGATTATACGTGCTTGAGAAAGACATTCTATCTTGATAAAGTTTTTCAAAAAATAGAGTGCTTCCGCTCGCATTCATCGCAAGTACCATAGCAATCGACATTAAATCCGATGGGAAAGCATACCAAGGTTGTGAATATACGCCTTTAGTTCTTCCCCAGATTGGATCAACTACTTTCAAATCTTGGTCTGCAGGAATATGCATTTTCCCTTCATTTATCGTTGCTTTGAAGTTTAGTTGTGAGAAGAAGAACATAATTGTATGCATATCATCTTCTCTAACTTTGTTAATAACTAGTTCACCTCCCGTAACAGCAGCTGCAACAGCAAGCGCTCCCACATCCAAATAATCTGTCCAGATCTCGTGAGTGCGCCCTTCAGTGTATAGTTCTGATTTGCCTTTAATTGTAAGGAGGTTTGACCCTATGCCTTTAATTTCAACTCCGCATTCTTGCAGCCATAAACACAGTTCCTGCACGTGTGGTTCACAAGCAGCATTTATGATTCTAACTTCTGCATCTGCTAAAGCAGATGCAAGAATGATATTCTCAGTGGCTGTTACGCTTGGTTCATAAAGTCTCACTTCTCCTCCTAAGGGCTTACCCTTAAGTTCAAATTCCCCCCATTCATTGCCAGAGAACTCAACACCCAACTGAAGAAACGAATTAAAATGAGCTTTTAGTTCACGAGCACCGATTTTATCACCGCCTGGGAAAACGGATTTTACATATCCGAATCTCGCAAGAAGTGGACCTATAAACATTACGCTTGCACGTACTTTTTTAATTAATTCCGCAGGCAAATCAGCAGAATTTATTCCATCAGTATTTATTGTAACTTGAGCCTTCTCAAGGTCGTAATCCACTCTCGCCCCAATTTCACTCAACACATCCAACATCACTTGCACGTCAGAAATATTTGGAACATTAGTGAGAGTATAATCACCCTTGAATAAGATACTTGCAGGGATAAGTTTTAGTACAGAATTTTTATTTCCTATTGCATCAACTTCGCCATGAAGTCTTGCGGGCCCTTCGACAATAAATTTCGCCATTTTTTATATTTTTAAGATTAATTAATTATTAAACGTGCACCACATACTTAATTTACAATACCATTTCTTTGGATCTTACCTATTCAATCACTGGTACGCCAATATGATTTCT
>JBGSOW010000029.1:0-17087 GCA_041738875.1 Candidatus Dojkabacteria bacterium | reverse complement strand
TAATATCTTGCCCGACAATTAGTTTTGAATTTAAGATATACCATCTAAGCGCTTCTGCACCAAATGTTTCGATTGTTACGCGCGGGTCTGGATAATTTCCATAAGTTTTGCTCATCTTTCTGCCGTCGTTTCCGGAAATTACTCCTGAAGTTCCGACATTATTGAAAGCATTTTTGTCAGTCATGGCAACTCCTAGCACATGCATAACGTAGAACCAAGCGCGAGTCTGGGCGATATACTCGAATATATAATCACCAGGATAGGCATTCTCAAAATTTTCTTTGTTCTCAAAAGGGTAGTGCAACTGCGCGAATGGCATAGAACCAGAATCCAGCCAATTATCGAGGACTGAACTTATTCTTGTAAGAATTTTGCCACTTTTTGGATGCTTTAGCTGTACTTTATCAATTACAGGTCTGTGCAGGTCTAGTAGTTGTCCATCCATATAGTATTGTGCATAGACTTCGCCGTCCTCCACGAGGCTAGCGAGACTTTCCTTCCAAGATTTCTTTTCGAAATGCTTGCGCATAACTGCTAGTATCTCAGGTTTTACGACTACGACAATTTCTGAACCTTCGTAGTTTTTGAGGAACGTTTGATAACTCAAAACGATGTCTTTAGCAGTTGTGTCTAGTTCTGACGCTAATTGTTCTTCATCAAGGTCTTGGACTCTGCCGGCACTGTCTTTTTCTTTTAGTTTTAAAACAAGATGTTCAAATTCACTGGAACTAGTTGCAAAAATAGGCTGATTTTCGTTTGGTGCTTGCTCATTAAATTCTAATTTTTGGAAAATTTCGTGTAGACTTGCTTTGAAATCTCCGCTGGAACTCTCCTCAGTGTAGATGATTTTTTCAAGCCCACTGTAGCTTTGGATTGTTTGTTTAGGATCGAGATAAGATTTGTATAAAGTTTCGAGATCGGGGTTTGAATTCGCGTCTTTATTTGCATTATTTCTAAAAGTAACAAATGTCACTTTTGTAATCTCTTGCACAGCATGCTTTCTCAATTCGTCGCGTGTCCCAATTACGAGGCTATCATCTGGGTTGAGCTCGATTTTTGTGGAATTTGTTTGTGCCTGCTCCTGTGACATGTCTGTCCAAATTGGCATTGGAGTAAGCCAGTACCTGGATCTACTGATCGACCAATCGGGTGCTGATTCTATTCCAATTTTAAAGCGGCCATTTTTTAAATGGTCAGGAATCCAATTAATATTTTCATTTTCTGCAATAAGTTTTTCTTTTTGGCTTTGCACGTCGATAAACCAAGATTCTTGGGCGCGGTAAATTAGTGGATTTTCATAACGATAAAATGGCAATCTATGTTTATATTTGGCGTGATTATATAATTTACCGCTTGCCTCTAGGTCATTAACCACGTCCATGGCCACGTCACGCAGGTAGATACCAGCAAACTTCCCAGTTTCTGGAAGCATTTTTCCTGCGGCATCGATACACTGAGTAAAAGATAATCCATGTTTTTGGCCAAGTTCAAAGTCTTCTTCGCCAAATGCAGGCGCGACATGCAAAACGCCAGTACCGTCAGTTACAGTTACGATTTCAGCTGGGTAAATCTTGTGATCGTTTTCACCACCTGCGAAGAATTCGTAAACAGGCTCGTAGCTTAATCCAGTTAATTCACTGCCTTTGAATTGCGTGATAATTTCAGGGCTTCCATATAAGACCTGTTCAGCTAGTTTTGTTGCGAGAACTACATAATCGAACTCACTTTGCATATGAGTGGAAGCTTTTAACTCTACCTTTTTCATTAATTCTCCAACGTCCCCTTCGTGAGTGGACAGCTGGGAATTCAAAGTAAATTCGTCTGCAACTTCTTCTCCAAACCATTCGGGCATTTGCGTGATAAATGAGTTGTAATCATTCGCTGTTAGAAAATCGATTCTTCCGTATTGCATTCCGACCAAATCGCCATCAAACATTGTGATTTCAATTGTGAATTTTGCGTCTTCTCCGTATCTATAGAATACTTTACGTCCGAAAATCGGCTTAGATTTCGCTGTTTTTGCCAAAGTTTGGTATTCGCCTTGGCTTATTTCCTTTAAATTATTGTTCTGTGAAAAATAGAATTTCTTGCCAATTTTTGTAAGCGCCAGTTCTAGGTCGGTTAATTCGGGGTAGGTGTCTTTATCTGATAATTTCAATTGCGTCTCGTCACTTCCTTCTTCACCTTTGAATGAAAGAATTATTTTTTCGAATTTAACCGGATTCTGCCTATTAAAATCAAAAGGTAGATTTTTCAACATCCAAACATGTGTATGTTTTTGTAGTTGGGATACTTTAGCGAGCACATAATCTTCTTCAGGATTTACAGCAAGCGCGAAATTCGCAGGCAAAGTCCATGGTGTAGTGGTCCATGCGAGCATATGCACACCACGTGCCAAAACATCACTTTCTTCAACTTGTTGTTCGGAATCCTTTAGAATATTAGCGAATTTCGCTTTAAAATTATCATCTTGTTTTAATTTGAATTTAACAGTGACACTGTCGTCTTCGACCTCTTCGTATGTGTCATCCATAGCAATTTCGAAATTTGAAACCGGAGTTGCTGAATCAGTTGAATACAAAGAGCTACGCCAGCCTTTATAGATTAGATTTTTTTCGTGAAGTTGTTTAAATACCCACCAAACGCTTTCCATGTAGTTTTGGTCCATGGTGCGGTAGGCGTGATCGTAATCAATCCATCTGCCCATTTTCTCAATATACCAAGGCCATTCGGCTGATGTGTCTCTCGTGTAGTTATAGCATTCTTCGATATATTTATCGATGCCATATTCTTCGACTTCGAGTTTGCTTTTAATTCCTAATTTTTTCTCAACTTTATTTTCGATCGGCAGACCATGACAATCCCAACCCCAAACTCTTGGCGTATAATAACCTTTCATACTCCAATACCTAGGCACAGCATCCTTTACGATCATATCTTTGATATGTCCGTAGTGAGGTGTTCCTGAAATAAATGGCGGCCCGTCATAAAATCTCCATGCTGGCTTACCAATACGCATATCGACTGACTTCTTGAAAATAGTTTCATTTTTCCAGAATTCGGCGATTTTGCTCTCAATCGCTGGAAAATTGGGTTTATTGTCCGGCTTTTGTAATGGCATATTTTTTAGTTAAAAAGTATCTATTTTGAATTATAGCAGTTGGTGTATTATTAGCTTATGCTTAAAGTACTTTTTTTCGGTACTGCGGAGTTTGCAATACCAGCTTTGAAAAATTTAATAAGGAACAAAGATATCCAAGTTATAGGGGTTGTAACACAGCCAGACGCGCCATTTGGCAGGAAGAGAGAATTGAAACAAAGCCCGGTGAAAGAGTTTGTCAGTAGTCTGCCTGAGAGGGAAATAGAAGAATTGAAAATTTTTCAGCCAGAGAAATTGAGAAAAGAAGCGAACGAAATTTTAGCAGGGACAAATCCAGATATTATTATTGTGGCGGCGTACGGACAGATTATCCCTGAAAATATGATTAATTTCCCGAAATTTGGTTGTTTAAATATACACGGCTCACTTTTGCCGGAGTATAGAGGTGCAATTCCAATTGAGAAAGCGCTTTTAGATGGTAAAACTAAAACAGGAGTTTCGATTCTAAAAATGACACCGGGTCTAGATGACGGCGAAGTTCTTGTTGAGAAAGAAATTGAGTTAACTTCAGAAGATGATGCGGTGAGTGTGCGGGTGAAACTTGCAGATATCGGGGCAATGCTTCTTCTTGAGTCAATACCAAAATGGATAAATGGTGAAATTAATTTAATCGACCAGGAGACTTTAGGTGAAAAGTTTGCTAGGGTCCTTAGCTATTGTTACGCTGCAGAAATGACCCATGAAAATGCTGAAATAAAGCCAAGTGCTGACGCGGGTTTAGCAGTAAACAGAATACGTGCTTTTTCGGCAAGTCGTGGTGCTTGGATTAGCATCGAATATAAAAATAAGCAGCATGTTCTCAAAATATTTAAAGCGAGAATTCATAGTTCTAACCCTACTTCAAGGTCAGTTGGCAAATTGGAAGAAATAAATAATAAACTTATTCTGAAACTTCCAGGCCACAATATAGAATTAGTCGATATACAACTTGCTGGGAGCAAGAGAAACAGCGGAGCAAATTATTTATATCTTGTCGAAGATACAAACGACAACGTGAGAGTGCTTGTGAAAAGTAAGGGCACTTTTGTGATGATAAGAAGAAAGAAAATTAATCAAGAGGAGTACTTTGTCTTGCCTGGCGGGCACCGAGTAAAAGGTGAAACAGTTGAAGACGCAGGTAGAAGAGAATTATTTGAGGAGTTAAGTCTTGAATTAATTGAGAAATCGGAGTTAAAAAAGATAAATAGTATCTACGACGAGGAATTTGGGGAAAACCTTTTTTATTACGAATTGAATTTAGATATAATTCCAGAATTAAAACTTGGTGGGCCTGAAATGAGTAGAAATTCTCAAGAGAATTTCTACGAGATAGTTTTAGTTTCAATTTCAATTGCAGGAATGAAGGAGGAGCAGGCTTTGTCAGAAGGAATTAGGGTGTTAGATTATGCCATGATTAAAGAAAAAATCAGACCCAGAGGTGTAGTAAGTGAAATTTATGGGATTAAATAAGGAATTTCGTTTTTTTTACTTTGGCACTGCTATTATCTTTAGTAATAAATTTTATACCGTAGAAGACTATTAAAGCGATCAGTACTGCAAAATCGTCGATTAGACCGATAGGACCGAAAAACATTTCAGGCACCAGATCAATAGGGCTAATGACGTAAAGTACTGCTAAAATGAACTTTAATAAATTGGACATATTTATATATTAGCAAATAAAAAAGTTGGTAAACAGGATTGGGATTTATAATTCTAGAATATGCAGACTTGAAATTTTCGCGGGCCGATTTAGAAGGATTTGGCTAAGTGTTCAGGGCGATTTTGCGTTTATCCCAGGGCAATTTATAAACATAAAATTCGCAACAAATATAAGAAGGTCGTATTCTGTGGTTGGTTTTGATGCTGAAAAGCGGGAGCTGGAGTTACTCATTGATGTTTCTCCAGGAGGTGTAGCTTCAGAATTTTTCATATCTGCTGAATTAGGAACTGAAGTAACTTTTTTGGGATCCCTTGGTGAATTTGTGTATAAGGAGAAGACCGTAGATGCACCGGTAATTTTCCTGGCAACTGGTACTGGGATTGCGCCTTTTTTACCAATGGTGCGCTCAAACTTGCAGGGTAGGCAGGTTAAGCTGTTTTGGGGTGTTAGATACAATAATGAAACTTTTTTAAAGGCGGAATTAGACGAAATAGTTGCTGAAAATCCAAGTTTTACTTATGAAATATGCATATCCAGGCCTGAAGGTGAAATTACCGAATTTCACGGCTATGTCACCAAAAAATTAGAATTAGAATGGGAAAGTATGGAAAATATAACAAATGCAGATTTTTACATCTGCGGCGCAGGGCCGATGCTTGGGGACGCGTATAAATTATTAATTGAAAGAGGCATAAATACTACAAATATTTATACTGAGAAATTTTACTAACTATAAGCACTTGCTAGAATAGATTATGAATTATTCGGAATTTTACTTTTTTCTTAAGAAATGGCGTGAAGCAAAAAGGTTCCCACCCAAATCAGGTTGGCCCACGAATATTCAGATGAGTGGGAGTGCTTGGGATAGTATTAGAAAATTATATTTACTGACTAACCAAGACAACCATGAGTACGAGACATCGATGTTTTTTGCCGATGGTGATACATATATGACGCAACCATATCGTGGCACGACCAATAGTGTTAGTGCGAAACATTCAATTCAAGTTAGGTTTGTTCCAGATCAAGGGCGCAAGGTTTACAATAAATTAGTGGAAATTGACGGGAGAGTCGTTGATAAAGACGTGGTGAAACCTGAGAAATTGCCGAAAAAAACTCAACTCGGCTTTCTTTTTAATATTCATACCCACCCAAGGCATGTGAATATGGCCGGACAAGTGACATATAGTTTTTTTTCGGATACTGATATTAGGAGCTTACTATCAAGTGACGCTATTATTTCCGGCCTTATTACCGATAGTTTTTGGCTTGTCGGCAAAACAGATAATGTAATTTCTAGGGTAGGTGAGGTTGGTGAGGAATTGTTGTATAAAATAAGCGAAAAGGCTTTTGCCGGCGAAGAATATCTAGACGACACAATACGTCAAAATATGTCGAGATGGGGGCTGGTTTTTTACCGCGGCCATTTTGGACAGAGTCTTTTACGGATTTCTTGAATTCGACTAATTCTTAATGATTTCTTAAGAACTTTTTTTTATTATCTAGCTAGTCTAGATAATTTTTTAAGAAACTCTATGATTGCTAAGAACACAAAATAAAAATTTCACAAATAATCCACGTGAGAAACTGATTGAGCTGGGTGCTGAGGCTTTGAATAACTCTGAGCTTCTTGCGGTTTTATTGCAATTTGGGACTAGATCAGAAAGTGTTTTTTCGATTGCAAAAAGGTTGGACGAAGATTATGGTCTTGGGTTACTTTCTAGTTTGAGAGAACTGGATTGTGCTGTTGAAAAATACGGGCTTCCTCGCAATAAAGCGTTGCAGATAATTGCAGCTCTGGAATTGGGGAAAAGGGTCTATGGTACTGATCCCAAAAATGTATTTTTAAACACGCCAGAGAAGATATTCGCATTTGCAAAGAATATGGCTTTATTTGAGAAAGAATACTTAAAGGGAGTGTATCTTGATTCAAGATTGAATATTGTTGCAGAAGAGATTCTAGCAGTTGGCAGTATAAATTTAGTTGCTTGCCCTGCTAAAGAAGTAGTGATGCCGTCTGTGAGATTAAACACGCCAAATCTGGTTCTGATTCACAACCACCCTTCGGGTGACCCAACACCATCGAAACAGGATGTCACTTTCACTGCCAAGGTACTAGAGGCTTGCGACACTTTAGATATCAAAATGGTGGATCATGTGATCATCGCAAAATCAGGGAGTGTAAGCTTTTTCCTGGAAGGCTATATGACCTGAGATATGAGATTTGAGTAAACTAGCGCCAATTTGTCCCAAGTGTTATCTTTGGCAGCTTTATGGGCTCGCATCTGATACTGTGTGTAGATAGTGCTATTTTCAAGTAGCTCAGTTGCTGCTTCTGCGATTTTCTCAGGCGTATTGTCTGGAATAATGTAACCAAAACCATTTGCATCTTGCAGTTGAGCAGATCCAGTGACAACTATTGGTCTGCCAGCTGCAAGTGCGAGCCTTATAGTTCCACTTGCGGACTGTCCAGCTTGAGGATATGGGAAGATATTTATGTCGGATACTTGTAAAAGCGTGATTATCTCTTCTCTATCTAGAAAATCACTAATATGGATTACGCTATCCTCTAGACCTAGAGACTTACTTGTCTTGGAAAATATCTCTGCCATAGAAACAGAGGTGAGGTTGTTTGGATTAATTGCGTTAATTGCTAAGTATTTTAATTCTGGGAACTGCGCTTTGAGTAATTTTACAGCCTGTAGTGTCTCCAAAATGCCCTTTTTTTCAACCATAAATCCGTGAGTTGCGATAATAGGGGTATTTTCGTCCAAGCCTAATCTTGCCTTTAGACGTTTTTTACTCTGTTGGTTGAAAGTAGTATTGCCGTGTGGGAAATGTACTACGTTTTTTAGACCTTTTTGCTTTAGATAAGCCACATCTTTCTCATTTAAAACGTGAATTTGCGAGCACAGTTCAAGTGCGTCTTTTATAAATAAAAGATCCACACCTTTTTCTTGCACAGCGTGAGGTGTCAAAATGCATGGTAGTCTAAGCTCGCTAATTCCAGCTATTAGTTGTCTCAAAGCATCTAAAGTATAAAACCCCTCGCTATACTGGATGTGCACAACGTCTAGGTTGTCAGCATTATCCTTGAGCCAGGAAATAGTAGAGGAGAAATCAATTTCACCGTATTCCCAGAGCCTTACGGTGTTGTCAGTATCAGGTTTAATTCTGCCAATTGCATCTTTGTTGGCGATAAAATGAATTTTATTAAAACTATTTTCAAGCTTTTCGTACTGGTACCTCGAATACTCTGCAATACCACAGACGCTGTTATAAGTTGATATAACTGCAAGATTGAGAGTTTTTATTTTTGCAAGCGAAATAGTTGAAGAGAGAATATCAATTAATTCTTTCGCGCTATTTTCCCAAGTATAGGATTCCGCGGTTGCGCGAGCATTATCAATTCTTTTTTTTAGTTGCGTATTTTCTTTGCCTTCTACCTTTGCTTCGTAAATCTCGCGAAGCGCAGAAACAAGATCAGGCACCTTGGGTTGTGCCCAGTAGCTTCCGGGATTGTCCAGGTGGCTTGTTGCTGGCACTAGTTCAAAGTCAAGCAGGCGCGCGTTTTCGTCATTCGCAAAATCCATTTGCCCACTCCAAGCTGTTGCAACCACAGGAATTCCAAGCCTCATCCCCTCTAAAACGGGTAGATTAAAGCCCTCAGCTTTGCTTGGTGAAATATATGCGTCAGA
Source organism: Candidatus Dojkabacteria bacterium (assembly GCA_041738875.1). GTDB lineage: Bacteria > Patescibacteriota > Dojkabacteria > CALFHW01 > CALFHW01 > JBGSOW01. The sequence goes on along the minus strand of JBGSOW010000029.1, from coordinate 8,587 downwards.
ATTCAAATACAGACCAATCAATTTATCTTCTGAAATATCGCTTTCGTTGATTAGCTCGATCTCGGGTGAGTTTTCAGTTCTAACATTTAGAAGACCTGGGATTTCGTTGTTATTACTAGGGAACGTTTTTATGATTAGAGCAATATCGTCACGCGCACTAAATGCTTCATCGAAAGCTCTTATCAGTTCGGCAGGACCTTTGCGCGCAAGTCCACTGTTGTTCGCAAAAAATTTAACTCTTTTTTTGGTTTTTAGTAAATTTTTTGCGTCATTTCTAACCTTTTCTTGCAAAGCGTTTGAATTTGCAACCTCATGATGCCTTTCCTCAATTGCATTCGCAACCACAATTATTGGCAATTCAACTCCTGACCTTGTTAACACCCATTTCGTATGTTCACTTGCAGCGATGACAAAATTAAGATGCGCGTTATACTCATCAACCCAATACTTTGGAAACCTACTTTCCTCCCAAGCGAGGTAAGCGCAGTTAATTTTTCCCGGCAAGTCTGCTAAATCGTGCAGAGCAGAGTGATCTTTTGGGAAATTATTATAGATAACTAAATCCCATTCTGTGTCTTCAATATTTTTTTCTTCGATCTCTCTTAGAACCGGATTTCTTTTAAAATCTTCCGAATTTGCGTACCTAGCAATTTTTGCAATATCTGAACCAACTTTTACATTTACTTCAGGAAGTAACTTGTGTAGTGCGGATGCTAAACCGCGGTTCACTCTTGCCAGCGAGTATTCGTCAGCATATGGGCCGTAGAATAAAATATTTTTTAATTGAGTTTTTTGCTTATTTGCCTGATTTTTCAATTTTCTCGAGTTTTTCAAGTTTAGAAGTCAGTTTTTTGTTTTCCTGGATTAGCGCGTTAATAAGGTAAAAAATTTGTTCGTTATATTTTTGCTGGCTAAGGAATGGCTTTTCTATCGTATTGCGGACTATATTGGCAATTTTGCCGATAATTGTATTTTTGATTTTGCGAACTCTTGAACTTTCTGGTTTGCGGAAATCTGTATATAAACCTTTCAAAATTGCCTTGTTATCTTTTGCAACAGAAAGAGCTGCAGCGATTAATTCGTCATCGAATTCGTCGTATTTGTTTGTCTGTGCGCCCAGAATCTGTTCAGTTTTTAAAAACGAAGTTAAATTGGTACGTAGTTTTTTTGAATCCATAGTTTATTCTAGCGCAATATGCGCATTATTTCTGCAGCAAGATTATTTGAATCATGCCTAATTAAACTTCGTTGAACCACATCGTTATTCCGCCTTTTTATTTCTTCTTTAGCAAGGATATCAGCTCTCACAATCACTGCTTCATCAGTCAGATCGTCTTCAATCGGGAAACTGTTTTCAGCCTTATATTTATTTAATGCGCCAGTAGGCAGTTTCCCGTTATTTACGATTATGTAGTCTGGCTTTCTGCCAGCATATCGAGTTATCTCTTTCACATAGTCTGAATTTTTCATATTCGTAGTCTGACCATATTTTGAGACTAGGTTTGTTACATAGATTAATTTCGCTTTTGACTGTTGCAATGCGTCTTTAACCCCATCTATCACCAGATTTGAGATTAAACTTGAGTATAGATCACCTGGTCCGATCAATACATAATCAGCTGCTAAAATCGCATCTCTAGAGTCTTTATAAATATGAGCTTTTGGTTTAGTTGATAATTCAATTAATTTTGCGTTTTTATTGTGTCCAACTGGTGGTTCGTCGATCAATGCTTCACCAGTAAGCGAACTCCCATCGTCATATTTGGCAAATATATTCACTTTGTCAGTTGTTACAGGCAAAACTTTGCCGCTAATTGCAAGAATTTTTTCCGCAGCCTCAATTGCTGCAATTTCTGAGCCTAAAAGCTCTGTTAACGCAGTTAGGAAAAGATTCCCGAAGTTATGTCCAGCAAGCGAAGGGGATGAATTTGGAAAACGGTAAAGAAATAACTCTCGCAATATATCGGCAGCCTCGTCTTCTTTGCTTAGTGCAACTAGGCACATACGCGCGTCCCCAACAGGCAGCATTCCAAATTCATCTCGCAACCTTCCAGTACTACCACCGCTATCAGTCATTGTTACGATTGCGGTTAGGTCTAGATTGTCAAAGCGTTTCAAACCTCGAAGTACCGTAAATCCGCCTGTGCCACCACTTATTACTACGAATTTTTTTTTCATGTTTTTAGTATTATGGAAGAGATTAAATTATATTATTATAGTTAGCATATCTATTTTACAGTAACGCTTTTGGCTAGATTCCTAGGTTTATCAACATCATTACCAAGCTTTTTCCCAAGGCTATATGCAATCAGTTGGAATGGAATTACATTCACAAGCGGGGCAAGGTCTCCTAGGTTAGGCACAGTTACGTGATAATCAAAAAGCTCGTTGTTCTCGGGGCTAATTCCGACAGTCGTCGCACCACGAGTTTTGACTTCTGCAGTTGCAGAAAGCATATCGGCTTTAGTTTCGTCATGGCTAACAATACTAAATACAGGAGTTGATTTCTGCACCAGTGCAATTACCCCGTGTTTTAGTTCGCCTGCTGCGAATCCTTCGAAATGTTTATAAGATATTTCTTTAACTTTCAGAGCACCTTCTAAGGCAATTGCAAAATTCAAACCTCTACCCAGTACAAAGAAATGTTCTTTATCCAAACTTAAATCCACAACGCTTTCAATTTGTTTGTGTAAATTTTCTGAATTTAATAACGTCTGCATAGCTTGACTGGCGTTTTCCAAATTCTCTTTTGCCTCTGCGAATTTACCTGTTATACCCATTGCCAAAAGATACCCCCAAGCTATCTGAGCTGTGAATGCTTTGGTTGAAGCTACACAAATTTCTGGGCCTGTTCTACTAAAGAATTTGTAATGAGACAATCTACTGAGTGTTGAGCCTTGCATGTTCACCACACTCGCAAGTTTTCCACCCTTTGCAAGAATAAGTTCTGCAGCCTCAATTGTGTCAGCAGTTTCACCACTTTGTGAAATTGCAATCATTAGATCCTTTTCTCCGAATATTTCCCGGTAGCTGCTTAGTTCATAACCTTTTAACTCCACTGCTTCGACCTGAGCGAGTTTCCTCATGTAGTAGGCGATTTGCTGGGCTGCGAAAGCCGCAGTTCCGCAACCAACCAAATAGACTTTCTTTGCGGCTTTCGCAGCTAATGTCAATTCACTAAAGTCTTTCTCGACATACGAAGTCGCAGCAAGAATTGTATCGGGTTGTTCATTTATTTCTTTAATCATGAAATCTGCATACTCACCTTTATCTACAGTTGAATCAATCATTTCTGTAGTTTTGAATTCAACTGGCAGGAAATTAATTTGCTCGCCGTGTTCCTTAGAGTTTAAACTAAACATTTTAATTTCGTTTCCGTTTCTGCTACTTATTATCACGCCTTGGTTGTTGTCTAGTTCTAGAATAGAGTTTGTTCTATTTGCGAAAGAAAGATAATCCGAACCCAAAAATATTTCGTTTTCAGCACTTTTGCCCACTACAAGAGGGGAGCCGTTGCGAATTGCTATTATTTCTTGTGAATTCTTAGCTAAAACAATAATTGTGTTTCGACCTTCCAATTTGGAAAATGCACTACAGATAGCTGCAAAAAGATTTGTTTCATTCTCCTTTTGCGATTTCAATATCGATTCATATTCGCGTTCAATAAGCCGTACAATCACTTCAGTATCAGTTTCGGAAACGAATTTATAGCCAGCATTTGAGAGTTCTTCTCGTATTTCCTGATAATTTTCTACAATGCCATTTTGAGCAAGTGCGAATGAGTCATCTGTTGAAAAATGTGGGTGAGCATTGATTTGTGTCACTCCACCGTGGGTAGCCCATCTTGTATGTGCAATACCGATGTTGTGCGTCTTAGTTATACTTGTATGTTTTTGGGTGGAATCAAACGCAGGGATTTTGCCGACCTCTTTTCTTAGAGATATCTCGTTTTCAGGCTTAGTTGTTGCTACACCCCAAGAGTCATAGCCCCTATATTCAAGCCTTTTAAGTCCTTGCAGCAGAATTTCTTCTGCGTTTTGTTTACCTGAAAATCCAAAAATTCCACACATATCTTATTCAAAACGAGTTTATGCAATAATGATTACATGAAAACTCCGATTTTAATCGTAAATTTTAACGGCGGGGAAATGTTACTCAACACACTTGCAAGTATTTACGCACATGAAGCAGGCGCGGAGTATGTCATCTATCTAGTTGATAATGGCTCGGTGGACAATTCATATAAAGTCGCCCTTGCTATTTATCCAGAGATTAAATTAATTACATCTCCTGTCAATCTGGGTTTTGGACGCGGCAATAATTTAGGATTGGAAAAAATAATGTCGGAAGGTATTTATGAGAACGTCGTTCTTTTAAATCCAGATATGAAAGTTACAAAGAACTGGCTAAAAAATATAATTTTACCACTGAAAAATGATCCGCTTACAGCTGCAGTTGCTCCACTTATTCTTTATGAAGATAGGTTTGATATTTATGAATTAAAAACAAATAATAAGAAACTTTATTTCTCTTTTCCGGACTATCGCGCACTGGGAAATGTTGTGGGTAACGCAAAAAATACTACAAAAGAAATAGAATTCGAAAATGATATTTATATTAAAACAAATAAAAATACATTTTTATTTATTAGTAACGTTTTGGAGAAAGAAATAAAATTCAAAGTATATGATGAGTCGCTAGATGGCTATAAACTAGATTTCGCTGGTAAACAAGTAGAATCGAAGGTTCTTAGCTCAAAATTAAAAAAGGTAGGAGTAAAATTAAAATTAATTAAAAATAAAAATAAAATTATAAATTATAAAATTAATAAAGCATCTCTCATTCCAGTTATGGAAAATCAAGAGATTGTTAATTCTTTTGGTTCGTTTTTTCGGAAAAAAGCGACTCTACCGGATAATAGATATTATGGTCAACTAAAGTCTGAAATAAGAGAATCTAATGGAGAGTGTGAACTCTTCCATGCTGCTTGTGTTGCAATAAATCTAACCGCATTGAAACGGGTAGGGCTATTTGATCCAGCTTACTTTATGTACTATGAGGAATCAGATCTTGGCATGAGGATGAAGGAAGCAGGATTCCGCTTTATTACAAATGCAAATTCAGTTGTCTACCACCGAGAGAGAGGAAACCGCTCAGAAAAAACAGCTGGTTACATGAGGGAAAGCCAGAAGTACTTTCAAAGTAAATGGTTCGGCAAAGCTAAATCATGAACTAAATCCATTCGGATTGTTCTTTTTCCAATTATAGCCATGCTCAACAGCTTGTTTAATACCGTATTTTGGCTCCCAGCCTAATTCTTGCGTTGCTTTGAGGTTATTTGCGTAGTAACTTGCAGGATCTCCTGGTCTTCTGAGCCCAAATTCATAAGGAAAATCCCCATGTAGCTCTTTGAGGATATTTACAATCTCTAGGTTTGACGTTGCTTTACCTGTTCCGATATTAAAGACTGTGTTGGCATTACGACCGTTTCTGCTGAGATATTCCCAAGCCTTCAAATGTGCACTAGCCAGATCAGAAACGTGAATGTAGTCCCTCTGATTGGTTCCATCTGGGGTAGGGTAGTCGTTCCCGAAGACTACCAGCTTTTCCCTAATCCCAAGTGCTGCTTCGATTGCAACTGTGATTAAATGGGTTGGTTTTGGATAGTCTTGTCCGATTAGTCCGGACGGGTCTGCACCTGCTGCATTGAAGTACCGGAGGATCACATGATTTATGCGGTCAGTTTCTGAAACATGATCACTTGCAAGTGATTTTAATATATTCTCGACGGCAAGTTTACTATCTCCATAAGGATTTTCCGGTTTTGGCGGACTTTCTTCAGTTACGAAATTATCTTCAGGGGTTCCATAAACTGCTGCAGTTGAAGAGAATACGATGTTTCTCACATCTGCATTTTGCATTGCTTCAAGTAGATTTATTGTTCCAGAGACATTATTCTCGTAAAATCTAAGCGGATGTTCGACGGATACGCCAGCCTCTATTAGCGCTGCAAAATGTATGACTCCATCAAATTTATGGTCCGAAAAAACTTGCTCTAAAGCCTTTTTATCTAAAAGTTCACCAACTACCATCTCAATCTTTGAATTTGTTTTTTCTGCAATACGAGAGACAGCTTCTTTGTGTCCGTTTTTAAAATTATCGAAGACAACCAAATCAAACTGCCCTGTGCGCGCAAGTTCGAGTAAAGTGTGTGAACCGATATATCCAGAACCTCCTGTCAGTAGTAATTTTTGCATTTTCTAAAAGTATTTAATTTAATTAGTTAAACTAATTGTGTTTACCTGCTATCTCTATAATATCACTAAGATACTCATAGCTATGGTGAGATTCCTGGTATTTATGTAATTTGACGTGGGGATATTCTTTGATGAGGTCAGTCACTTCTTCTGCATTTGCAACAGGATCTCCGTTGTTCTGGAAAATGTGAATCTCAAAGCCCGTTTGTCCAAGTAGACTATGTAGTTTCACAAGTTCATCTTCTGAGTATAAACTGAGAGGAATTCCCATAAGGATTACGTATTGAATAGATTTTTCAATTGCTGTTGCGGCTATTTCGACAGCTACTCTTGTGCCAACTGATTTGGCAATTATTCCAATACCGCCGCGTTTGAATTCTTTGACTACGGGAACTATTTGGGTTACCTCATTCAACGGATCGAAAATTGTGTCTGCGGATATTTCTTGCCAATGCGGCCAATAGCGTGGGTAGCAGTTCATTTCTAGTTTCTGAAATTTACGTCCGAGTTTAGTTGCGAAGGCCGCATTCGTTGGATTGTAACCTGGCAAATATAGGTGCAGCATTTTTATGGTACTAGAGTTTCTGAAATAACTTCTTTATCTTTTCTAAAGACGACGAATTTGTACAATATGTAGCTTGTGACAACTTGGAATGAAGTTGCTAGAACTCTTGAGAAAACAGCACTAAGCCTTTGGTCAATGTTGATTTTGCTGAATACGTCGAAGAAAATAACACCAAAAAGTATGTTATTTAGAATGTTATTGATAATTGCAACTCCCACGTATTTACTGAATTGCGCTGCTACGTTGTCATCGCTATTTTCAAACGACCAATTGCGATTGGCAATATAACCATAAACAGTTCCGATTGCGACTGCCATGACATTTGCCAGGGCAAAACTGATTCCTAATTCCGGCGTGAATCTGATAATATCCAACCTGAAATCAATTCCAAGCATAAAGAAGAATATATTGAAAAATATTGCGTCAACCAGGAAACCAGTCACTCCTACACACACAAAGCGGTAGAAATTTATTGGTATTCTTTTCAACAGCGGCAACGAGCGAGCGAAATTAATTAATAAATCAAAAAAGCGAAAAAGAATAAAAACTTTCATATATTAATTACAGTCTAAGATAGAATATTTTGGAGAAACTTCTTACTAACTTCCTCCCAGTTAAAACGCGATAAAAATATTTGTATCACTTCATGGTTTATTTTACTTGGGAAGCGGGAGGATGTGAAATTTTTTAGGAGGTTTGCGAGCTGCTCAGAATTTCCCACTGGGAAATAATGCGCGAAGTTTCCATAAACTTCGCGCATTACCTCTATCTCAGGCAGAATAATTTCTTTTCCGCGTAGCAACGCTTCGAGAGGAGGCATGCCAAAACCTTCATAAACAGAAGTGTTTATAAATGCAAAACAATTCTCTAAAAGGATATTTAGTTCAAAATCATTTACATCGTGTGCAAATATAATTTTATCTTTCAGCGATTCATCTTTTTCTATAACTTGATCCAACGTGTCAAAGCAGTCTTGATACAACCAGCCCTTTTTTCCAACTATAATAAGTTTGTAATCAGTTAATCCACTATCCGCAAATGCCCTGATAAGTGTAGGATAATCTTTTCTGGGGTTAAATGTCCCCACTGCAAGGAAATATCTATTTTTTTCTAGCTTGTATTTTTGTAGCGTCGAGCCAACATCAGCGCTAGTGCTTGCATTAACATCAGTAATAACATCTTTATCAGTGCTAGTTGTATAAACATTTTTATTTTCATTTGCTGCTGTTTTATTTGCTTGGTCCTCTATGCCGCTACCATTGCCAATTACATGTACTTTCTCAGTGGTTTTATAGTATTTATTTATTTCATTTTTAGTGAATTCACTGATCGTGTAAATTTTGCGGGCTCTGGAGACCGCGACTTTATAGGTGAATTCGAATATTTTCTTAAGCAAAAGATTTTGTCCGCCAGGAAAGTGCTGTGGGTAGATAACTGGCGATATATCGTGGATGATAAGATCGCAATTTTGGAAAAATAGTGTGGGTAGGTGATTTCCTGTTGCAATTAATAGATCAATTTCTAAACTTTTTACCTTTAATGTGAGGCGGCTAGCTTCTCGGAAGCCAGAAAACAGTCCAGTGGGTTTTTTAATTGTGACAATTTCGTGGAATTTGCTTTTTACTTCTTCGTCTAACTTTTGTGTGTCATAAATTATGCCGTAAAGTCTGATATTTAATTCGTCAAGTCTGGGTAAATTTTTCAAAAGTTGGGTTGTGAATTTCCCAATGCCTTCGTTGTTGTAGTCTAAAATCGTAAGGTCGAT
>JBGSOW010000010.1:0-12601 GCA_041738875.1 Candidatus Dojkabacteria bacterium | reverse complement strand
AAAGAACTTAATGGCTTACCTAAACCCACTGATCGGTTGGGGGGTTATACATTCTATGGTGGATTATACAAAGAGATAAAGGACGTAATAGTTAGTGATGGTGAGAGAGACCGTGGTGATACTCTAAAAGTTATTGATGCTGCTAGACAAGTGGGGATAATACCGTCCATGCCTAGAACACCAAGTGAGTGGAATACACTAATTGGCGAGATTAGAGATGCGGAAGATCCAGACCAGGCGGAAGATAGAAGAAGCAGCGCGATAGGCATGCTAAGCATGCAATACGGAGCTCTCGCAAGTTTAGATGCTTCGAAATTCGAAAAGGATGAAGAAAAGAAGAAATTGATTAAAGCCAAAAGTGTTTTTTTGCGACTTTATTGTGATGTCCTACTTCGGAGTAATTATCAATTTGGATCAACCACGAGAGAGGACTTTATAAAGCAACTTGTAGATACACCGGATGATAGATCTAACGTATTAGCAGGTAAAAATACAACAGATACAACGTTGGATATAAATGTACCTTTAAGATGTAAAGCATTACTCATTATGCTATCTAATAATTATATTACCGGTGATTATGTTCAAGACCCTTTAATAACTGTTGGATTGGAATCAATTCTAGAAACTATATATGATATACATAGTACTGATCCAGTTAGATTTGAAGATTGGTATAGTAGTATTCTTGAAAATGACAATATTGCCGAAAATCGGTTATTCCTTTCACAGAGTGAACTTATTGACGAAATTTCAAATCATGGTGAAAAAAGAATTGAATTAGATGCATCAATAGATTATGCAAAGGAAAGTATTATTAGTTCAGAGCCTGAGGGAAATGTAGGAGAAAGGGTAAGTGATTACAATGAATTTGGGGAATTCTTCAAAAGAGCTGAGTTCTGGATGAAATTGCACAGAGACTTGCAAAGTCAAAAATCCAAAGAATATGCTGAGTCGCGTCTAAGGGAAATGGGAAGTAGTTTGTTAACAATATTCAGTAGGGATGATATAAATCTTGCAGGAGCAGTCCCTGATAAAACAAAACTGGGACCGCTTCAAACTGTAAGAAGAATTCTTTCGACTAAGAAATTAGGAGTAAAAGAGACACGTGAGATTATTGCAGATGATGCAATAACTAAAATAGTAGAAAATTTATTTGGCAGCGGGCCTGAGTTCAGTTCTCAAAGACAGATACTTCTAAAAGAAATACGAAACAGAATCAACACTATAAACTTTGATGACTCTAGTCACGTACAGTCTGCGTTTTATTTTGGATCTTTAAAAGTCGAATACACTGGTAAAGACAGTAAAAGAACAGAAGCTACTTTAGATAGAGGTATAACGAAATCGCCTTATACTTCAAGACAAGCAGTGATTGATGGTGTGAAAGACCCAAGGAACTATATTCTAAACCAAGGCAGAGATATAACTGAATATACAAATGTACTCGCTGAAGATCTCACCAATGCAGATTCTAGCATATTGCCTACAGTGGTTGAGGTAAAAGGCTCAGCTTATACAGGGGGTGATGATTTAGGTAGTGTCAGGACCAGTGTAGATGCGGGCATCTGCACAATAACCTCATCATCAAAAGGTAGGAGAGATGAGAAAGAACTAACAGAGATCAAGATTGCAGTAGTAGATGGAAGTGAAGAAGTAACCTTAGCAGGTAGTCGCACAAGAAGATTAGATGATAGATCTAGCGTTGAGTTGCCAGTTCTTGTGATTCCTCTTAGAGATATTAGAAGTAAAGAACAAAGCGTAGTATTAGAAGCTGTGAATGACTTTAATGCAAATGCACTGGCAAATTCTTTAATTTTAATGCGGCCAAAAGATAAATTCCTTACACTTCCAAGATTGGTTCGAGATGAAAATACAAAAGAAGTTCGTTTTGAAGTTGTAACACTTGAAATACAGGGCATGTTTACAGAACAAGCTGGCAACTATACGGCAGAAACAATCCTGGGTAAATATTTAGGAGAAAAAGAAGCAACAATAGATTCTTTGTCTGCAGATAGTCTTTCAGGGAAAGAACAAGTTTTCTCAATGGCTACTCAATTACTCTTTCTAGAGCGTTTAAATGAACTCCAGAGTTCTGCACAATGGGCCAATATAGGTGAAAATGAAAGAGAAGGAATAATTGCAAACATGAGAGCTAAAATGCTGGACCTTACAGCAATAGCACCAAATCCAATTACCGCTGGCGGCGCACAAACGCCTGGAGGTTTAACAGGCAAAAACCTTTTTGAACGGATGAGAGACTCCTATGCTCTTCTAGAAATTATTCGTTTGACTAGCCAAAATAAAACTATAGATGCAGATACTGCCAGCAATGTGTTAAAAAAGTATTCCGAGATTAGTCCAACAGATCGCCCAGATCTAAAAGGTGTATATGAGAAACTAGTTAATGAATATGCCCGAAACGACAATCCGCTTCCCATATATGATGCTGGAGCTAATTCTGTACTGCAAGGTTTGATCGAAAGGTACCGACCACAGATTTTTGCTGAGATGGGTGTGGATGAATCACTATTCGAAAATAGTTCATCTGTTAATTTCTACGGGGGTGAAAGAGCTACAGTAATAGAGCAATCCAATAGAGCATCTACAGATGAGATACTTTCGAGAATACTTACACTTGAAATTGCGGAAACTATGGAAACTATAGCTCTCCCTATAGCTTCAGCAGATGATTTGACTAAAAAACTAAGCGCTGGATTTATTGCAAAATATAGTGAGTTTCTATCTAGTAAAAATGGTGCGTTAGAAACATGGTTAAAACGTGAAATATGGGGGAAGGGAAGTAGTTTAGTTGATCTTACTCAAGCTAATGATTTTAGAAACATTGCTGAAGTTAAAACATGGATAGATAACCTTAGCGGCTTATTTGGTAACGCAAATAGTTTTGCAGGAACTAGTGCTGGTACTCTAGACCCTTTCTATCAAAGTATCCACGAACGCGTTCTAGTTGAAACAAGTAGAGATTTGGCTAAACGTATAAAAAGCATACTGAATAGTTCAGTTCCTACTGGGAAAAAGTATACAGAAGATACACTTACTTCAATTGCTAGGGATTGGGCAGCTGCAAATATTGACACTGAAGGATTGAAAGACGAGGTTTTGAGAAACTTAAATAATAGACCTTTAAGGTCTAATCTGACTGCTATCATTCAAGAAATACAGGATGTAGAAGAATTCCCTAGACCTAAAGGCTCCCAAGAAGCAAAAGTTAGAATAATAAATCAAATAACTGATCCCAACTATTGGAAGGGTAAATATAGAGGAATGCCTGATGTACCAGTTATCAAAGTGGCTAGTGGATTAGCAAATAATGAAGGTCCTATTAGTTATACTCATCTCGATTTTATTAAAAAAGAAACAGTAGTAGAAAATGTGGACGGCGGTATATCAATAGCGGGCGGTGGAATAAATATTGCTATTCGAACTGCGGGTGACACGGAGTTCAATTCACTTTCTTCAAACGGAGACTCGCTATTCCCACATATTGATGCATCTCAAGCACTAGCTACGCCCGATCCAACAGAGAAAAAGGTCGCGCTTCAGAGGATAAATAATCAAATTCTTGACCTTGTACTGAGTCCTAGTCGTATGAACCAATTTGGAGCTCATTGGAAAAATAAGAATTCGAAATCGGCATTACAGCCGATCCCACAATTTAATGAAGCAGGTGATTTGACCTTCATTGTAGTTATGCATAACGAAGAAAAATTCTTTTATAGATATAAAGAAGAACTTGAATCCATTCACTCACAGGCAGATTACATCTCTGAATGGGATAAATTCAAAGATTTATTATCTTCGCACATCATAAAACAGATTGTGGAGAAAGACATGAACATCTTGCAGATAATTCAAGAACTACGAAATACATCTCCTAATAGCAATAATCTCTCTAAATTGAATACTGATGCAGGAAACTTGGTGGTGAGAAAAGAAAGCCCTAGAGGAGTTGTTGTTACAGAAGGATTAATAATGGAAGCCATAATGGAGAGAGCGATTTCCACAGAAGGGCTTATTACTCATGGAATGCCTGAATTAATAGATATTACAAAAATCACGTCTTCTTCAACAACAATTGAAAGAGTGGCACAATTCAAAAGCCAACTTCAAAATATTGCCAAAGTAATATCAGCTTTAAATGCGGGTGTGAATACTGCTGGTTATTCAAATGAGGACTTTGAAGTGGGTAGAAGAAACTCTTTAGAATCAATTGCTTCAATCTATCCAATGTTGCTCGGCGCAACACTGCAAGATTACGATCCAGGAAACGGAAGAAAAGCAACTCTAGAACAACAAGTTCTTTTAGGTAACAAATGGCTTACAGAATCATTGGCTGGCGCATTTCCGCCTGAGGAAATAGAAGAAATTAAAAGAAGACTGTATAAAGAAAAAATATATGATCCAAATCTGCTTCACAATAAAATAGGAATTGGGAAGGTACTTTTGCGAAAGATATCTGAACCAGAATTTGGAGCACGAGTTGAACGCGAAAGAGAGCAGCAATCGAGACTGTTCTCAAGGGATATGTCTGCATGGATTCTAAATTTGCCAGAAACTGATAGTAAAGAATTAAATAAATCAAAAGATCTAGAATCACTGATCAATGTAGCATACGATTTATCTGAGAAATCTGGGTTGACTTTTCCAGGTTCAGAATTCCTATCAACTTCAGAAAAAAGGGCTGCCCTTGCTAAACTCCTAAAAGGAGAACTTCTGGAATATTTGCCGCTTGTTGGAAGTGCAGAGGATGCAGCTAAGCAACTGGGCAGTATATTGGGAGGTGGTGGGATTTTGGGTAAATTCCATAAAAAAGTTAAACGCTCAGGTATAGCTGATGCCCAGCTTCTAGATGATACTCAATTCGGTAACCACATAAATGTAGCTATTAGAAGGCTAATGTCGCGTGTAAGGGATGAAAATCCTGGAGCTACTTTGGATGAATTAAAAAGTAAATCAAAAAACATATTTGAGGCACTAAAAACTGAAACGAAGATTGGGGAATCATCTGCTAATGACTCTACGCATAAGAAAATTCAGAATGCAGTTGACGCCCTAAATAATGATTCTTTGGATGTATCTGACGGCTTGATGAAGATTGAAGAACATTATATGTCAGACAGAGAGTATGCTGAACATAGAAAAATACGTGTGAAAAGAAGAGTGGATATGATAAAAAGAGCAAACGATATCCTTCGCATAAAGGGAAGAGTAGAGGAGAAACGTATTCAAAAGGCGTCTCAAAGTATGCGTGGGGAACAGAAACGCTTGCAACTGGAACAGGCAGAGACAACCAATATTCAACGTGAGACAGAAGAAAATATTAGACAGCTAATTGAAAACGAGGAAATGAAATTGCAAAGGCAGACAGTACGTGTCAATAGTGAGGGCAATAGGGTAAGGTTTTTCGGAAGGAAGATTAATATGACGGAGTATAGAGAGACGACTTTAGACAGACTTCATAAAGAGAGAGAAACTCAAAGAGATATTGTTAAGGACGCATTTTATACGGTCCTGATAGATAAATTTGAAGATTTAGGAAATAGTCCTAGAGATGATGCAAAAAGAATTAAGAATTTTAAAGAACTATTAGGCTCAAATGATTATGATCAATCTATCTTTTTAGGTGCATTGGGTGCTGCAGTAAGCAAAGGATTGATGTCGCAAGCTAAAGCAGAAAGAGTTAGACAGCTTCTTCAAGATCCAGTAAATAGCGGGTTACCGCTCATTTCTGAGGCTCAAATGAAGCATATATATGAAAATTCGCTATCGAACCCTGATTTAGAGAGATTAGGCAAGAATATTTTTGAAGGTTTGTCCTCTACGACTTCAGTTTCCTCAAGGCTTGGACGTTTTTCAGAACATATCGCTTTAAACTTTGATGCGGGTTTTGGCAAAACAGTTAAAGATGCTTTAAATAAATCAGCTGGAGCTAGAGTATATGAGTTTGCGAGAGTAGTAGGAAGGAATGATAACGAAGCGTTTGAATTAGTGAAACAGTGGGCGTCAAAATACAATAGAAATTACTCCTTAGATGATAAAGATGAGGAAAGAGTATTTACTAATCAAGAGATAGATAGTATTACCAATTATTTAGATCCGGATAAAAGATATAACCAGCCAAATAAATTTAATAACGGTGTATACAGGCCGCTAAAGAATCCATTAAAAATTGGTCGTTCATCTGGAATATCTAAGTCTGAGTTAAATAGAGAGTTTGGGGACTTATTTCCTTTAGAAGAAAGATATAAATTTACAAATAAAGGACGGGTTGTTAATACACTTGAGTTCCTCGCAGGTAGAACGTTGGAAACAGGGCAGGTTAAAGTATATAAAGATCACTGGGCACGATTTGGTAAGTTTGCAGCAGAGACTGGATTCTTAATTGCAGTGCCAGGTGTGAGTATAGCCTTAAGATGGGGGGCTCAGAATGTTGCGAGGACATTGTTAGAAGCCGAAAGGAAAAGATACAAAGGAGAGAAAGTAAACCTTCTTAATCTGGTAGCAAAAGGTGGAATCTATAGTTTGGGGAGGACAGCTTTGGGTGTAGGTACATTTGGTATGTCAGAACTGTATATCCAGGGAGGATCGTTTATTGTAGATGGTTTCCGTAAAAGAAAAGAGATAGGTTGGGATGGAGCTGGCATCCTTATTGGAGCTGGTATGGGTTCATTTATACTAGGTGGTATTTCCGCTGAAATCGCTGGTAATATCAATATCGGCGTCCCAGCTGGTGGGATTGGTGCACCAGTTGCTGCACTAGGGAATGAAACACTTCAGAGATATGGAAGTTTTGCTGCACAACAGATTGCAAACATGGGAGTATTCTCAGCGGCTGACCGCTTTTTGATCAATAATTCAAAGATGTCGGCTGAAAAGAAGCTTATAATGTCTGAAATGACAAGAAAATCCAGAAATGTAGCATATTTTATGTTAGGTGCAGCCTCACTCACCAATAGTGTTTTGAATAATTCAGATTTCCAACAAATGGTTGAAAATCATAGAGTATTTGACTTTGGTGGTTCTCGTGATCTTATGAATATACCACGTGAGCCTTTAGGACTAGCTGGTGGTGTAGAAGATACAGTTAGAGATTTGATGCCAGGTCAAATGTTAAACAATCTTGGCTTGGCGTTAGGGGCGGCTGGTGGTCATGCGGGAGGATTCGCTGGTCATTTGGGAGGGCATATTGACGCATTCGGGCGTGGCGCTGTAGCAGCAGGTGGTCCCGCACTAGGAAATGTAATGGGAGGTATGCTGAATGTACTCATGCCGGCTTCCGAAGCTGCTTCCCAACTACTTGCAATACCTGGATTGTTTGTTGAGCAGCAGGTAGCGGCAGCATTAGCTGCCGCAGGAGCTCCAGTTGGCGCAGCAGGAGGGGCTCCCGGTGCAGGAGCAGGAGTTCCAGGTGGAGGAGTAGCTCCGGGAGTTTTTCCTATTCCACCAATTGTTCCACCACCTGTTGTGCACGTACCTCCAGCTTTGACAGGAACCATATTTACCTCTCCAGCTACGTTTTGGTCATGGCTTTCATTAGCAACTGGTGGGGGCACAGCAACACCCGCTGGTACACCAGGTATTGTTGATATTGTCCCAACTAATCTTCCTGTTGCTCCAAACTGGATTGCAGCTAGAGAGGTCGATGCAGAATGGGCTATAAATAACCATCATAGTGAGGTGCGGGCATTCTTCGATGCTAATATGTCAGGTAGTATGAATTTTTCAGAGTTTTTAGGATTAATAGGTGAGGTGGGACGAGCTACCTTGGGCGCCGCAAATAGGTTAGATACATTAACTGAACTAAATGACGTAATGAATAATATTCAAAGTCAACGGTTAACAGTCGGTCCAGGTGGCCCTGGACAAGCAAACATGCCAACATTTGTATCTGATGTAGAGAGCGCATTACTATCAGCTGGTATCGATCCTGTTAGTGGGCTTCCAGTTGGAACAGGTGGTAGCTTAGCAAGTAGTTGGCTATCGGTGCTTAGGAGCGGATTTTTGGCAGGAGCACATACATTTACACATACATTTAGTATCCCGCCAAATGTGGCGAATGCAGCAGCAACTGGCCTGGTTGCATCGACAGTGATAGGAGCTGGCGTAATTTTATACACAGCTGGGCGTATAGTTACATGGCCTTTTAGAAGATTATTTGGCCGAAGAAATTAACTATATATAGACGAGTATTTAATTTAGGTATGAATTAACATGGTAGACGAGGAAATAATAAATGAATTGAAAAGATTGTTAAAAGAGGTGCAGGACAAAGAGTCAAATCAGGTCGCAACACAGGATCAGTTATCTTATATAGCTGAATTAGAAAAATCAATTGATCCTCATTTTAAGGACTTGAATCTAAATGAAGTACAAATGGGCTTTATAAGGGCAAGTTCGGTTTCATATTCACAGAGTATTATTGATGAAAGGTTGCAAGAGGTGTTCCCAGAGAGTATGTTTGAATTCCTTGATGAAATGTTAGAGTCCAAAGAGATAGAAGAATCTCAGATACCCAGTATAATTGATTCCCTCTATACAGTTGTAACCGGGAATAGTATTTTGGATTATGCGGCAAAGGAAGTACGTATGCATGTCCCTTATATGAAAACTCAGTTGCAAAAGATGAAACAAGAATTGGAGGTTTTAGCTCAATTAACTATTGATAAACAAGAATACTTTCAAATACTAGTAGACGAAGGTAGGATTGAAGAGGCTCAATCTTTTCTAGATCAGAATGCGAAGAGGGCTGATTCAATTTAACTATTATTTTCTGTTTGAGTAATTATTAAAATAATTTTATTACTAGGGTTCATTTTACCAAAGCCATGATCCGGTCTGCTTTCATCTGCTTGATTAATTCTGCAAGGCCGTCGAACTTTCGAGTAGGGCGGATGAATGCGGTTAATTTACAGGTTAGTATTCTATCGTAAATTTCTTCTGTGAAATCGAATATATTCACCTCGAACAAGACTTTTTCTTCGTTGAAAACGAGCCTTGGGCCGATATGGATCATGCCGTGAAGGTTGGCTTGGATTATAGTTTTGGATTTAGTATTAACATCTAAACTCAATTCACAAGCATAAACGCCGTGGAGATTTTTGTTTAGTGTGAATACTTCGCTAAACTTTTGATACTTGCTATTAACGAACTCTAAATTTGCGGTAGGGAAGCCCAACGTGCGTCCAATTTTATCCCCATGCACCACTCTCCCTTGCAGGGTCATAGGTAAAACATCTTCTGGCTTCATGAGATTGCAGTATGTGTCTTATTTTCTACCATTACTTTCGGTCAGTTCTATATTTAGTACTCACTCGGACGATCATGATCAGTAGCAGGATTGCTCCGATTACTTGAGTTGGTGAGAAGATCACGCCGCGCGCAAGGTCAATTGCAAATACAGATAGTGGCCACGTTAGTTCCGCGAATGTCGCAACCTTTGCTTGTGTGCCCGCTAGACCTTTGTAGTAAATCAAAAGCGCAACCATACCTGCAGTAAAAACAATTAATCCCAATTGTAACCATTGTGAAATTTCAATATCCACAAGAGGGTAAGTTTGTCCAAGGACTATACTAATTATGAATGCGGCTACTATGGTTATAAGGAACCTTCCTGTTGTAGCTAGCCTAAAGTCGAATTCTTTAAGTGCGATTTTGCTAAATACTGTTCCTGTTCCCCATGAAATTGCAGCCGCGAGAGCGAGTAGGGCAGCGATCATTTGTGCGCGGCCGTCAGCTGTTGCAAAATTTGGCGCGAGATTTGGGAAGCTGAGTAAATATGCTCCGATAAGTGCAAAGACGGCCGTGATTATAAAGCTTGCGCTGATTTTTTCACGCAAAAGTATGCTTGCAAGTGCGACAGCGAAAAGCGGCTGCAACTGCTGCATCATAACTACTACAGAAAACGGAACGTAAAATACTTGCGCGAGTGCTGCAGTGTAAAAAATCGTGCCTAGTGCACCACTGATGACTGCTGTTGTCGTCAAAGCTGTTCTGGCTTTTGGACTCGCATCTCTAAATTTGCGGAAAAAGGTAGGCAAAAATGGAATTAATGGGATCAATCCCAACGAATGCTCCAATAGAACAAGCGTAGCGGGCGGAATAGACCTGAGGTTGATGCGCAAAATTCCGTCCAACGACCATAAAACAGCAGCAATAACGATTAAAATAACTGGTGAGAATCGTAAATTAAAGCTTGCCCTTGATAATTGGATTTTGCTCATCGATGTTATGTATACTAATATTAATACTAAATGATCTATGAATCTGTTAAGAATCGCTATTACTTAACAGATAATACCATAAGCTAAATAATTCTTAAGTAAAATAATATTTTTAGAATGAATTAATATGAAAAATCAAGCAGCACCACCAACTGAACCTACGGGGCAGCCCGAAGGTGTCCCGGATGTTATACATCAACCTCAAGACTATAGAGCTGGGCAAGGACAGTACCAAGAAGGTTATCGATTTAGTGATACACCAAACAGCGCACTTGTAGAGCGAAAAAGTGGTGGTAAAAGTATAGGTGAGAGATTTGCGAATATATTTGGGAATCCGAAGACTAGAGGCAGGCTGATCAAAGCAGTTTCAGTTGCTATTCTCGGAGGCATACTTCTAACTGGTGCATCTCCTGCATTAGCCGCAGGTCTACCAGTTTTGAATACAGTTGGTGAAATTGCGGGAACGGCTCTGCAGACAGTCTTCGAAGGAATATCGGATTTCTCTTCCGGAATAACGAATTTCTCTACTGACGCGGTTGAGCAGACATTAAACGCAATTGGAGACAATAATCCTGAACTTGCAAAAAATCTTGCTCAGGGTGGGTTGAATATACAAGAAGGTGCAAGACAATTGGGCGAGATCGTTTCTTCTAGTTTTGGGGATGCTTCTGCGTCCGCTGTAACAGAGTTGATATCAACAGAAGGTCTGGGGCCGGTTAGGGCGAATTAACCAGCTAACAAATTATAATTAATTGTTTAATTAATTATAAATTAACTAGTTATTAAATTTATTTTTTATGTTTAATCATGGTAGATTTTGCGAGTTTGTTTATTCTTCTTTTCAGGCATAGCACGAAGCCAAAAGACCACGAGCTTCAAGCTGATTTAATAATATACACATATAAAGCGTATTTGGATCATTTGGTCGCGGAGGCCAGTTCTCATAGTGGGACATTTGCCAAGGCTTTGGAGGATAGCGAGAAAAGTCTTGAGAAATTGAAGGAACCGGAGGAATTGATTGGATTTGTTAACCTTCTTCTACTTAAACACCTCACCAAAGAGCAGGTTGAGCAAAGTGTTAAACTCGCGATGACGAATTCGCTGAAGGATTTGTTTAATTTGATGTTAAAAAATAGTTTTATTAGTGAATTTGAATTGAGGAAATTCGACGAGGAGCATAAAGTGCATTTGGAGATGCTTGCGAAGACAAAGAAAATAAAAGGTTTTACTGACGCGCGCGATGCATTGCAGGAGATTTTGAATTAGGACGGTAATTATGCATAATTATAGTTAATTTCCCTTGTTTTCTTTAGTAAATTTCGTTAGTCTATTTTATAGGCAACATATGTTTGCTTGCGTTTTTATATTATTAAAGAAGTAACCAATACTTTGGATAACCAAACTGCTCAAACAAATCAAACGGCCCAATCGGACCAGGCTAATCAGTCCAATCTAGCTAATCAATCTATCCTAGCCAGTCAGCCTAATTTGACTAATCTGACTAGCCAGCCTACCCAGCAATCACAGCCTGGAGACGTTGGAGTTCAAGATAATCCTACGAATACTAACACTACAAATCTACCCCAACTTACACAATTAGCAGATCAGGAGACAGGTCTCAGAAATGCTGGAAACTTTCCAAACAATGAGAATAACACACCAGTAAATCTTGCTTCATCTGACCCACTCGCAACCCTTATGGGTCTTGTAAAAGGTGATGATGGAAAACTAGATCAATTAAAAGTAAAAGAAATTTTCGTCGTGACTAGGAGTAAAATTTCCAATAAATCCTTGCGTAAAATGGTTGATATATACAAAAGCCAAGGAAAAACCGATCCAGAAGTCCTGAATATAATTCTTGGCCTCGATGAAGCAGTGGAGAAAGAAGAAATAACTGAAGACTTATTTATTGATCTAGATAAAACAAATGGCTGGTGAACAAATCCAATCAGACAAGTTACGAGCGGAACAATCAAGATTAAAGGCTTCGGAGAAACTTCTGACGGAAGAAAGGAAACGATATCAAGAGATACTTAATACTTATGCTCCGGTCCAAGTTACTTCTGTTGAAAGTACATCTACTAAATACGACTATGATAGGAGTAGCAATGAAACAAGCACAAAGGTATCTAATCCAGCTGAGATGTATATGGCAGAAACTTCTAGGCAAGATAGGTTAAGAGCCGAAAACGATTTAAGAAGGACTGAGCGTGAAATATTAGAGACAAGAGAGCGTTTGGAGGTAATAAATCAAGAGATAACTCAGCTTTCTGGATATCTAGAGAGGTCTAGTAACATAAGAAGCTTAATTGTTTCAAAGCAATATGGGACTGCCTTAGATATGTTAAATCAAACGAATG
>JBGSOW010000082.1:0-7462 GCA_041738875.1 Candidatus Dojkabacteria bacterium | reverse complement strand
GATTGTGGACGCCCAAGAAGGCCCGATGCCGCAGACAAAATTTGTATTGAAAAAGGCATTAGAGTTAGGCTTGAAGACTATAGTAGTTGTGAATAAAATTGATAAAAAGAACGCAGTGCCAGAAAGAGCAGTTGATAAAGTGCATGATCTTTTCCTCGAACTTGCAAGTAACGAAGAGCAGCTTGATTTCCCAGTTTTTTACGCAATTGCACGTGAAGGTTTAGTATTTACAAAAATGCCAGAATCTCTAGAAGGAATTGCAGAAAACGAAGAGCTTAAATTAATTGGATTAAGACCTCTTCTTGAAAAAGTAGTCGAGTTCTTCCCTGCTCCCAAGGGTGACGCAAATGAGCACACACAGATGTTGATTAGTTCTGTTGAATCAGACAGGCATTTGGGAAGATTTTTAATTGGAAGAATTGGACGTGGAAAAATTGCAGTGGATCAGCCAGTAGTTGTATTGTTTAATGGCGAAAGAAATCAAGGCAGAATAAAAAAAATATTTATACGTGAAGGACTTGCTTGGCAAGAAGTCAAAAGTGCAGCAGCTGGTGAGATTGTTGCAATTGCAGGAATCGAATCAAACGCAATCGGAGGCACATTGAGCAGTATCGAGTCAGAAGAAGCTCTACCACAAATAAAAATATCAGATCCTTCAGTTAGGATTAAATTCGAGGCTAGTTCTTCACCTTTTGTGGGTAGAGACGGACAATTTGTTACAGCCAAACAACTACAACAGCGTTTAGAAAAAGAAATCGAAACAAATATAAGTTTAAAAATTGAAAAAGCAGATGGTGGAGCATATTTCGTTTCAGGACGAGGTGAATTACAGCTCTCTATTTTGATTGAAGAATTAAGACGTGAAGGTTATGAATTCCAAGTGCGAAGGCCTGAAGTTCTGTTAGTAAAAAAAGACGATGGTATGTATGAACCTATGGAGGAGCTATTTGTAGACGTGCCAGAAGAATTTATTGGTGCTATAAACGCGCAACTTAGCGAAAGAAGCGCAGTACTTTTAGATATGGCAACTGATAGCGGACAGGCGCATTTCAAATATCATATTCTCACAAGGAATTTATTTGGATTACGCTCGCAACTACTTACAGCAACAAAAGGAAATGCGGTTTTGAACAACTTTTTGGTTGAGCACGTAAAACAAGTAAGTACACCTGAACTATACCGAAAAGGCGTTATAATTTCATCTGACACCGGTACAGCAATGGGCTACTCACTCAATACTATCCAAGAAAGGGGTGATCTATTTATCGAAGGAGGAACAGAGGTTTATGCAGGTATGATCATCGGGATAAACAAATACGAGCAAGATATGGAAGTGAATCCAACCAAAGCAAGGCAGAAATCAGGAGTTAGAATGAAACACGACGAAATTAATCAAACTCAACTTAGACCAGTCATACAGTTAACACTTGAATTTGCACTTGGCTTTTTAGCCAAAGACGAACTTCTCGAGGTTACACCAACCCACTTGCGTTTAAGAAAACAATTCCTTACCAAAACAGAGCGAGATTGGTCTAAAAGAAGTAACCTCACCGAGTTTGCTAAACAACAACTAGGCCAGGCTTAGGCATGAAAAGTTCGAATAGGAATCTTTTAATCGTTGCTTTGATTAGCTTGGTGAATGGGCTGAGTGTTGCGGTGATCGTGCCTGTGATCTACGTTTATTCGCTTTCTTTCGGGCTGGATGATGTGGGAGCAGCTCTACTAGTTACGCTGTTTTCATTGAGTCAATTTATTGCAACGCCTGTGATAGGTAGGCTTTCTGACTACTTTGGGCGTAGACCTCTGCTTGTAATTAGTTTGTTTGGAACGGCGCTTTCTAATTTGCTTGCTGCTTCCGCAGGGACCGCCTGGGTACTATTCGCTGCAAGGATACTGGATGGAATTACTGGTGGGAATAATTCTGTAGCTCAGGCTGTGATCTCTGATACAACTGAACCAAAGGACCGAGCAAAAGGTTTTGCTCTCTTTGGAGCTGCCTTTGGAATTGCGTTCATTATAGGTCCGGTTTTAAGTATATTTGCACAAAGAATCTCTCTAAATACACCGTTTTTAGTTTCTACTGTTTTTGCCTTGATTGCTGCGTTTTTAACTTGGTTCGTTTTACCTGAAACTTTGAAAAAGAAAGAAACTACCAAATTCGCTATTGGGAATTTGGGTTTTGGGCAGATTTTCACGAGTTTAAAAATCCCTGTTATTAACTCATTACTTGTAATTAATTTTTTCTATAGTTTAATCTTCGGCGTATTTACATTTGCTTTCCAGCCATTAGTTATCAATAAATACAACTTTGGCACACAAGAAATCAGTTTAGTTTTGGTTGTTTATGGTTTGATCAGTGCGGCGATGCAGGTATTTGCGATTCCCAAATTAACAAAAAGATTCGCTCTTACAAGTTTGTTATTTATGAGCATTCTGGGCACTGGGTTAGTTCTTGCACTTATGCTTATAGATTCGCAGGTAATATTTTGGCTGACGGTGATACTCTTCCCTATTTTCTTTGCAGTCAGTAGACCGATAATTACAGCATTAATCTCTATTAATTCGAAAGCCGAAGATCAAGGAGTTGTGATTGGTGTGAGTGAGTCATACTTTAGTTTGGCGAATTCAATTGGTCCATTGATCGGAGGCGTTCTTTTGTCTGTGAGTCTCGAATCCCCAATTATCGCGGCCATAGTATTTGCAGCGGTGGCACTTTATGTACTAGTAGCAAAAAGATCCAGGATCAATACACCGCTTAAAGAAAAGGCAAATTTTTAGTTTTTTTATAGTTTATAGGTATAACTAATAACCTAATTAATTATCTTTTTACTTTTTCCCAGACACTACCTAGAGTAACTAGCAGAATGATAACAACAATCGTAAGCATAAAAATGCTCATCATGTTGTAATAAACGCCATTTTGATAGTAAAAAGAGACAAAGTTCCTGCGTAATTCGCACCAAAAAGTCTGCTGGTTAGACATGTGATTTAAAAGTTTGACCATACTACCAAGAACTAAAGTTGCAATATAAAGCGGTAGACTGATTCCGGTGAACACGTTGATTGCAGAGATAAGTGCGATGTTTCTCGAAGTATCTTTACTTACTTTTGCCTGCCTGATTATATATTCGCTGAAAAGTAAAGCACAGAGACCTAAAAGCACGATTGCAATTACAACGCCACCAAATTTAACCAAATCTCCCCTGCTGATAAGTGCCGGATAAATTACCCAGTAAGCTAGTGAAAATAACACTAAACCTAGGGCTGACGGGAAAATAAATCTATCTGAAAGCAAAGGTTGTAGTCTGCTGCGTAATGTTTTTCTTTTGTTTGGTTGTGTAGCCATAATTAATATTAGTACTTAAATTAGTTAAGGTAAAGTTATAAAATTAATTAATAATATAATTAGCAAGTTACATTTCATTTTTTAGTGCTGCTATTGCACTCGCTTCGCGTGTAATTGTTCCTATCTCTGCAGCGTTTAGGCCGAGTTGGGCAAGTAGTTCGTGTGCTTCTGCAAGTTCCGAGCATAAAACAACACCTTTTTTTAAAACTTCCCCAAATAAATTTTCTGGCAAAGACGTGACGGCAGTGACGGGATGCACATGGTTTTGATCTATGAGTCTCGCAAGGTTGTTCCCAGTTGGTTGCTCCCAACTGATTGCTTTTATGCCGGAGCAGTTGGCGAAAATCCACGCGTCATCGGTGAATTTCGTATTTACCACAAGGTAGAAATCAGAAATTTTTAACTGATTTTCGCCTTTTAAAATATCATCGAACCTCGCTTTTATGTACAGAGGCACCTTTACGTTACTTTTGTAGCCTGTTTTGTTATGAAACTTTACTTCAACACCATAATTTATATTATCTTTTTTAATAACTACATCTACTTCGTGAGTTACACAACTTCCTTGCAGGATCTGATTAATTTTTACTTCGTAACCCATTGCCTCAAAAAGCCTAGCAACGAACTTCTCAAATGGAAAACCAGATGGGCCGAGGCGCATGATTGCACGTTTGAGATTATACCTTCCCGCCAAGGGTCGATGCTCAGGTAAAAGAAGTTGGATTACTTTAGAATTCACCTCTTCTGTGGAGGTAAGGCCTGCGTCTGCTGCAATTTGATTTGCAACTTTTCTAGCAAGTTCTTCGCTTGCGCCAGCTTTTAGTATTGAATCAATTAACTTTAGTTCTGAAAATTCTTGTTCTTGTCCGTCAGCTTTGATTATTCTTTTTTCCATGTTATTTGTTGCGTCGTAAGATAAACTTTCTCATCTCTTCCAAAATTAATACGCTTGAAGCGAATACTATAGATAGTAACCAATATTCAATAGGTAATGCAACCGTACCCAAAACGCTTTGACCTAAAGGAGTATATATTGCTGCGATTTGAAGGGTTATTACGAGTAGAAGAGCAAGGTTGACTGATTTATTAGTGAATAGGCCGATTTTGAAAATTGATTCAGTATGTGAGCGCACGTTAAAGACATTGAACCACTGGAACATCGCACAGACTAGAAGTGCGGCTGTTCTTGCTATATCGAGGTTTTGAGTGAGTTCCAGAACTATATTGAAACAAATTAGTGTGCCGATTCCAATGATGCTTCCAAGATATAACCACCTTAGAATTTGATGTTTTGTGATCAGATTTCCGAGATATTCTTTCGGGCTTTTTCTCCAAAAGCTAGGTTCACCCTTCTCTGTTGCGATTGCAATATCCAGAAATCCATCGGTGACAAGGTTCAACCATAAAATCTGGATCGCAAGAAGTGGAATCGGCAGTCCAATTATTACACTTCCAAGTATCGCAATCACTTCTCCGATCGAAGTCGCAAAAAGGTAGGAAATAACTTTTCTAAGGTTTTCGAATACAACTCGCGCTTCGGTTATGCCTTTTACAATTGTGCTGAATTTGTCGTCTAAAAGAATCATATCGCCAGCCTCTTTTGCAACGTCCGTGCCACTTCGTCCCATTGCGATACCGATATCTGCTTTTGCGAGTGCTGGCGCGTCATTTACGCCGTCTCCGGTCATCGCAACTCCTTGACCTATTTTTTTGAATAGATCGACTAAGCGGAGTTTATCTTGTGGAGTTGCTCTTGCAATAACTCTAAGTTGAGGTAGCAGGTTTGTAAGAGACTCATCACTTAGTTCACCAAGTTCGGATCCGGTTAAAGTAACGTAACCTTCCGGATTTTTTAATTCGGATTTACTAATAATTCCAACTCTTTCAGCAACAAAGCGAGCAGTTTCGATATGATCACCTGTAATCATAACCACTTGTACCCCACTTCTCCTCACCTTCTCTACACTTTTTGCTGCGTCCACTCGAATAGGATCAGTAAATGCAAGTGAAGCAACAAAAGAAAGTTTTGGCAATTTCTTTGAAATTTTTACTATATTTTTCTCCAATTTTACTGACCCGACTAGTAAGGTTTTCAAACCTTCTTTTGATTTTTCACTAATAAATTCTGTATAACTTTGTTGTTCATTTTTATTGTCGAACTGTATATGCTTTTCTAATATCTCTGGTGCGCCTTTGACGACAAGGTATTTCTCTATTTTACCTTTGAGCTCTTTGCTGACCAGAACTGCCATGTATTTTGCTTCACTTGAGAATGGGATTTCATCAATTAACGTAAACTGCTTAAACAAATCCGAAGTTTTCTTTCCTGTTAATTTAAATCTATCCAAAATTGCCAAATCTAGAAGATCACTTGCAGAATCAGTTTGGTTTAAAAACCCGTCTGTGCATAGCGCTGAAAGTTCAAGAGCCTCTCTCTCTTTTAGGTTTATCGATGTTTCCAATTCGTCCAAGATTAGGCGGCCTTCGGTTAATGTTCCTGTTTTGTCTGTGCAGATGACTGTGGAACTTGCGAGACTGGCAGTACTAGATAAATCTTTGATAACAGCTTTTTTTTGCGCCATGCGCCAGCCGCCGATGGCTAGAGTGATTGTCGCGACAATTGGAAGACCTGCTGGAATCACTGATACACCTAGTGAAATTGCAAGTTTAACTAACTCATAGCCATCGATACCTTGTGAAAGTCCAACTACGACTAGTGCGGACGTTGTGATTAGAACAATCATTAAAATTGTGCGCGTGAGTTTTTTAAATTGGATTTCTAGTGGTGTTGCTTCTGCTGAACTTTCGTTGGCTTCACGGTTAATACTTCCGATTGCAGTGTTTGCACCTGTTGCAAATACTAATGCAGTTGCTCTGCCGTTTGTTATGCTAGTTGACATAAAGAGTTTGCTATTTTCTGTGTATTCTTCCTTGAGTTGACTAGTATAATCAAGAAAATCTGAAATGTCTTGACTGATTTTGTAGTCCCAAGCGTGCATTTTACTAACTAGCTGAGTAAGTCCACTTGAAGTTGCGGCTTCCTTGCTTACTGGGTATGCCTCGCCAGTAAGTTGAGACTCAGATACTTTTAATCCCGAATTATTTAGAATAACCGCGTCAGCAGGCACTTTATCTCCAGCTTCTAGAACTATAATGTCGCCTGGGACTAGGTCTGCAGCATCAATAATACTAAATCTTCCGTCCCTTATGACTTTTGCGTTAGTTTTTACGATGTTTTTTAGTGCTGAAATTGTTTTTTCTGCGCGACTTTCTTGGTACAAGCCGATAAGTGCGTTTAGGATTGTAATAACTAGAATCACAGCAGCGTCACTATAATCGCGCGCCAAAATTGTGATCCCCGCAACAATTAGTAACACATATATCAAGGGATTATTGAATTGCCTTAGAAACATCAATATAAGTGGAGAACTTTTTGCATCTGGAAGACTATTTGTACCGATAATCTCCAGTAACTTGCTTGCATTCTTCTCCAAAAGCCCTGTCCTAGTAGTTTTAGTAGCAACAATCTCGTTTTTGCTAAAAGTTTTTTTTAGAGAATTTGGCAATGTTTTAACAGAGTTTTGCATATTCGATACACGCTGAACCAAGTAATGTATGATACTGTTGATCGGAAATTACGTTATAAACGAATGCTGGATCTGGATTTGTTCCAAACCCATTAAAGATAAGTAAAGAACGTACGTTCGGGTCAGTTTTCATAGCGTCAAGTTCAGTGCGCATTCCTAGAATTGATTGGCCTTCTGGTATTCCACCACCCCTCAAAGCGGGATTCCTCGAAGAATCATACATACCAGTTTCTGTAATATGGAGGTTACGATACAAACCGACCTCTTTTAGCCTATCTACGAAGTACCTTGTTGTACCATTTGGTGTGTTGTAGGAGTTACCTGAGATTCCGGCTAGCGAGTCAAACTTCGCGCCAAACTGCTTCATGTAATTGATTTCATCAAGCAGATTTGGATGAGTTAGATTGAATGCCGGTGAAAGAAGTTTAACTTGCGGCGTGCCTGCCATAGCGTCAATTACAGCGTTCATATATGGAGTTACAGTTCGCGCAACTGATTCAGGGTCGCCCTCTATACCTCCAAGCCATAC
>JBGSOW010000076.1:0-27895 GCA_041738875.1 Candidatus Dojkabacteria bacterium | reverse complement strand
GGGACCAGTCATATCCATGAGGAAATAATGGCACTTGCGGATGCAGATTAATTATCATAGGAAATTTGTTAAATCTTATAAACTTCGGGTTGCCCCTCATCCTAGCCTAGTAAAAAGGTTTATAAATAGGGTTGGACTTTTCAAGAAAAACCGAAATTCTCCCATTCTCCGTGATCATACTTTAAAAGGTGATGCAGAAGGTTTTAGATCGTTCTCAATCACTGGCGATTGTAGGATAATATATGTCGAGTTTAGCGATAATGAAGTCACATTCTATGACATTGGGACTCATAACCAAGTCTACTAGAATATAATGGTATAAATCTTTAGTTTTATGGCTAGTGCTTAGGGTGGAGTCGAGGGGATTCGAACCCCTGACCTCTGCTATGCCATAGCAGCGCTCTACCAACTAAGCTACGACCCCTTGTTAGCTTATTCTTATATGATTATAGCTTGATTACTAAAATCGATCTATTTACTTAAATTGTGACTGCAGGTGAAACTAGATTTCCCTTAATTTGTCATTCGCTAAGTATGAGCCACGTTTTTTGCCGGCATCTGCACGTTTGGTTCTTGGCTTAGTATCTTTGATTCCTTTTGGTCTGCCGCGGCCTTTTTTCTTTTTCTGGGAGGCTGATTTCACAGGTGGAAGGATTTTCTCGGATATGACTTCAGAATTTTCTTTTCTAGCTGCGATTACTTTCACTTTTGTACTTACATGAAGAGCAGATTTCGATGCTTCACTTATGACGGGAAAGCTAAATTTGATTGGTTTTAATCCCGATTTCACGGTACTAAAAATTTTAGTAACACCGTTTAGCGGATTAAAGGATGGAAAATTAATTTTTGGTTTATTTAATTTCAGATTAGTTTTTCTTTGTGATTTTCGATTATTTTTGAGATCGAAATTACAATTTGCGCAGTGCTTCCAGAAAGGATTGATGCGACCCGAACATTCTGGGCAAATTGCGAGTAGTTCTGTTCCGCAGTTTGTACAAAATTTATAATCTATGCGGTTTAGCGTTTTACATTTTCCGCAGGCACAAATATTCTCATCGACTACACTTGCATGAAACAAATTATCAGTTTCTCTTTCGTCTAGCGTTCTTGAAGGTCTGATCATAAGATAAAATAGAACTCCAGGCACAAGTGTTACAAGAGCTATCAATCCTGAAACAATGATGAATAACAAGTTTCTAGTGCGATTTGCGGCGTCGCGAACAACCCAAGCTACCACAACACACCAAAAAATTGCTAGCATTAAAACAAATAGCTCGAGTATTTGCGGGAAATTATATTGATTGAACTCAATAAGCCTTAAAAGATCTGGCATTTTATAGTTTCTAAATTTTTCTAATTAAATAATGACTAATTTTTTTATATTTGCAGATCATGTTTGCAAATTATACCTTAAATACTTTATAGTCAAGGCTATTAATGGATATTAACAAATCATGAGCACTTTCAGCAAAGTTTATTTACTAAAATCTAGAAAGAAAGATTTTGCACAGGTTGAGCTTGTAGCCTTTGTAGTAACGATAATATTTATACTCATGGGTATTGTCGCGATATATGTTAGTGGTACGATTAAAACTTTTGCAGATGAAATACCTAGCGAAAACGCTATCAGAGAGCAACTTTTGAACAAAGGGGAGAATAGTAAAATCTTTGATCGTAACGGTCAACTATTGTATACGTTCAAAGATCCTGACAGGGATAGAGAGTATATTACTATAGATGAAATCACTCCAGAAATAATTGCAGCTGTAATTGCCATAGAAGACCAGGATTTTTATGTTCATCAAGGAATAAACTATGTCGCGTTAGTTAGGGCTGCTATAACATCTTTAGATTCGCGAGGTGAAAGGTTGGTTGGAGGAAGTACGATAACTCAGCAGCTAGTGAAACAAATTCTTTTAACCAACGAACAATCAGCCGATCGTAAAATCAGGGAGGCCTTCTTATCGTTAATTGTTGAAAGAGATTACAGCAAAGACAAAATTCTAGAGTTATATCTAAATACAGCAAACTTTGGTGGTAGAGTGCAAGGCATCAGAACTGCAGCTGACGTATATTTTGGTAAGAGTGTTGCAGATATAACAGTCGCTGAGGCAGTATATTTGATTGCGATGGTTCAATCTCCTGGGGAATTATCGCCGCTTTTTTCTGACGACAAGGAGCTGGCAGCGAGTCTCTTAAAATCAAGACAAGAGGTTTTATTAAATAGTATGCAAGGGTTGGATAAAATTAATGCATATTTGAATACTGCAGATAAAGAATTTTTGAGAATTCCTGGAAGACCGAGTTTGGATTCTGCAGATGCGAAAAATATTAAAATTGCTGCTGCATTAAAAGAGAGTATTGTAGTTAAATTCTTTAGTGAATCTATAGATGCGCCTCATTGGGTCTTTTATGTGCGTTCGGTACTACGAGGAAACCCGTATAATTTAAGTATCAACGATCTGTACTCAGGTGGGTATAGGATTTATACAACACTGGATTTAGAGCTGAATAAGCTAGGTGAAGAGAAGGTGCGTAGTGGGGTTGAAAGATGGGGTAGTGTGTATGGTTTTGAAAACTCATCTCTAGTCTCGATAGATGCGAGAACTGGGGAAATTCTCGCTATGGTAGGATCAAAGGGTTATAGTTTGCAAAGTGATCCAAGCAATAGAAAATTTGATCCAAAGGTAAATGTGTCGCTTTCCAAACAGACACTAGGTTCTTCATTGAAACCTTGGGTGGCATATTTGGCATTTAACTCTGGGCGTTATCAACCGGGGAGTATGATTGAAGATTCTGAACAAGTTTTTTATGGAAATTATAGACCGAAGAATTTTGATGGCAGATTTCAAGGTGAGATGACGATTACGCAAGCTCTGCTTGACTCGAGAAATCTGCCTTTTCTAAAACTACTATATGGCATGGGTGATTCATCGCTGGGCAATTTAATGAAACAGATAGGTTATGCACCCGAGAATAGCTATGGTCTCGCCTCTGCAATCGGCGGAGTTGATGAGACTTTGCTTGACCACACTGCAGCTTACACTGGTTTTGCAAACGGTGGTCAAGCAATGCGGGCTCAGTCGATCTTGAAAATAACTCGCGCAAATAACGAAGTTATTTATAATTGGTCGCCTCAAGTCAAAGCTGATCTAAATAGGCAAGCTGTTGGTCAAGTTAACGCGATCCTGGGCAATAAATCCTACCAACCAGGTACATATAGTTTGAAGTTTGTGGGAAACCAGAAATTGGCAGGCAAAACGGGAACTTCTGACGGCAATGTAGACACTTATTATATGGGTTACGGCCCAAAAGTTGTAACCGGTGTCTGGTGTGGGAATAACGATAATGCTCGCATGTCCTCGTCTGCTCTCGGTTCAACCACTGCGGTCAGAATCTGGAACGATTATATGAGAGGGCTTTTTTCTTTGCGGCCGGAACTTGGTCAACCCGGTAGTTACTAGCCGATGCTATCTATCAGACGGTCTAAGCTTCTTAAGTTAACATAGAGTAAACTTGGTGGTATGATTGATTATGGCAACTATTAAAGTAAAATCAGCTGAATTCGTCAGGAAATTTGCGGAGATTAAGGCACTTGTACTGGAGACGAGGTCGAAACTTGTTGTAGAAGAGTACAATAGACCGGTACTTGTAATTTATCCGAGTGACGAAAATGGTGAGATTTTGAATTCGAATTCTAACTCTGTAACTGCAGAAATTAGAAAAAAACTAAAGAATATAAATATCAAAGTTGATGCGGTTGATTTCGACTAATGAAATTAAGTAGAAGCGCAAATAAAAAAGGAATTTTGATTGATACGAATATTCTTATTTATATCCTTGGAGGAAATTCCGAAATAATGCTATTACTTGAAAAAGCTGCGTCTTTACATATATCTGCAGTAGTAGTAGCTGAAGTTCTCGCAGGCACTCCAGAAAACAAATTAGAGGAGGTCAAAGAATTTCTAAATGAATTTGAAGTTCTCCCGGTTACTCAGGATGTTGCAGAGCTTGCCGGCATCTATCGAGCGCTAAATAAAAGGTTTAAGGTCAAAGACATGCTTATCGCAGCAACAGCGCAAGTATACAATCTCACTCTTTTTACTGCGAATAAGAAAGATTTTCATGGTATTTTAAAGAATTCGCCAATATGGCTTGAACAATATGGAAAGTAAATTAAACAAAACTAAATATATTAGTGAACTTCCTATAATTCCATCAGTGCAGCCTATTCCCGACAGCGCGAAAAAGGTATTTCAAGGTAAGATCTTTGATGTATATCAGTGGCAACAAGAAGTGTATGATGGGAGTTTTCAGACCTTTGAAAAGCTGTCTAGAACGAGTACTGTGATAATCATCCCGGTCACCGATGACAAAAAAATACTAGTCGCAGAACAAGAACAACCTGGGAAAGCTCCATTTACTGGCCTTGTAGGTGGCAGGGCTGAGGAAGGTGAATCTCCATGGCATGCAGCTGAAAGGGAGCTTTTGGAGGAAACGGGATTAAGGGCAAGTGAACTTGAATTTTTTGATTGTGTGCAACCAACTTCAAAAATTGATTGGAAAGTTTATACATTTATTGCAAGGGATTTGAAGAAAGTTGCTGAACAAGATTTAGATACTGGTGAAAAGATTGACTTAAAAGAATACTCATGGGAAGATTTTTTGCAGCTCACCTTTTCAGATTCTTTTGGTGAAATCGAGCTCTCTTTGAAGTTAATGCGTGCAGCTGTAAAAAGTGATGATGAACTTTTGGAAATTAAAAAACATATACTTGGACTTTAGGTGTCAAATCGTGAACTTTATTTAATCTAGCTTGCAAAAGAAGTAAGATCAATACATGAAAACCCGTATAGATTATATAAGTAGCACGTTTGATTATAAGGGTAAGAAAATACAAGTATACGAATTTGGCAAGGGGGATAAATTAATATTTGGTTTTCCAGGATTTTCTTTTCCTGGCATCGCATTTAGCTATGGCTTTGCTGACATCGATCCTAATTCATACAAATTCCTGACATTCGATCTTCCAGGTTGGGGAGGGTGGAGCGAAAATATTTTTGAAGATAACAGCTTTGATGCAAATAAGTATGTCGAGCTTGCTCTTGAGATCATAGAATTCTACAAAAACAGAGACAATCTAACTTTAAAAGGGTTCTTAGGTTATTCCTTTGGAACCAGGCTAGCAATCGAGGCAAATAAACTTCTAGATTATAAATACAAATGCGTTTTAGTAAGTCCAGTCATTTTAGGCGGTAAGTATTGGAGTTTGGATAGAAAGCTTCTTATAACTTTGGCAAGTAGGTTAAAAACCAAAAAGATAATGAAGAATATCATACTTAAAAAGTTTTACAAACAAGTCTATCCAGAAATTAAAGGAAACTATAGCGATGGACTGTTGGACCAGATAACATCGATGCTAATTAGATCTGACGGGTTGATAATGATTAGATCACTTGATTGGCTTCTAAATAGTTCTTATGAGCAAATTGCACAAATCAAGAATATGGGTAATAAATTTTTTATAATTAATTCTAGAGATGAATACTCGGGATTCAAAAAACAAGCGATGTTTATGAGGAGATTTTTGCTTGGAGAAAAGACCGCGCATTTGAGAGGTGATCATAACCAATTCCTGCTCAAACCCAAAGCAGGTTTATACAAAAAGATAATTGATTTTATTTATACTGATTAATCCTAATTTAACAAGAGTGGTTTGTTTCCCTTAATTAATTCAATTAATTAGTGTTAAAATACTTGCATGTACGATCATAAAAAAATAGAAGAGAAATGGCGGGATATCTGGGATAAGAAACTTGCGGATGGCACGAGTAGGTGGCTATTTGACGTTGAGAAGGCGCGTAAAACTGGTGAGAAGAAATATTTGCTGGATATGTTTCCATACCCTTCGGGGAGTGGGCTTCATGTAGGGCACGTGGAACAGAGGGCTGCGATTGACATCTACGCGCGCTATTTGAGGATGAAGGGTGAAAATGTTCTGATGCCTACGGGTTATGATTCGTTTGGTTTGCCAACTGAGAATTATGCTATTAAAAATAATATTGATCCTGATATTGCAACTAAACAAAATACAGAAGCCTTCCATGAACAAACTAAAAAGCTTGGAATTAGTTATGATTGGACTAGGGAGCTTGCGACTTCGGATGCGGATTATTACAAATTTACACAGTGGTGGTTTAAATTTCTTTACTCGCGCGGGCTTGCTTATAAGAAGTCGCAATCAGTTAATTGGTGCCCAGTGGATCAAACAGTTCTTGCAAACGAGCAAGTGATAGAAGGCAAATGTGAAAGGTGTGATAGCGAAGTTATCCAGAAAGAAATGGAGCAGTGGTTTTTTAGAATCACGGATTATGCCGAGAGGCTTTTGACTGATCTCGAGGAACTTGATTGGCCTGAACCTACGAAACAAGGGCAGAGGAATTGGATCGGCAGAAGTGAAGGGATAAATATCGACTTTTTAGTGCCGAAATATAAAAAAATAGTTGTAGGCACCACCAATAAAGAAAAAGTGGCGCGAGTGAGGCTAGCAATTGAAGCATTTAAATTAGATATCGAGGTTTTAGATCTAGAACAGGCAGGAATTAGTGGAATCGAAGTGGAGGAAGATGGCGATCTAAAAGAAAATGCAATTAAAAAAGCAATTGAATTTTCAAAACATACCAATTTACCCGTTTTGGCAAGTGACTCGGGTCTTTTCTGTGAAGAGCTTGAAATTGATGTAAATAAAGTTAAAAGGAATGCGCTTGGTGAAAGGGATGAAAAGAGTCTAAATCAGGCCGAAATTGCAAATATAATGCTTGATTACTATCATAATCTAGTAGTTAATTCTGGCAAAAAAAGTGTGGATGCAGAGTTTCAAGACTCTCTGTCACTTGCAGAAGCGGGCGAATTGCTTGAGACAAATTTTAACAAGAGAGAGATAGTTTTAACAGATCAAAAATCGGAGATTATTAATGTCTATACGCCGATAAATACGATTTATAAACCAAGAAAAATAGATGTTTTCGGTTCTGAACTAGATGAGGCGCAAAAATTAGAATTCCTAATGCCACAGTTATCGGGGATCGCCGAACTATTGACCGAGAAAATCACAACTTTTACAACCAGACCAGATACCACCTTTGGTGCGACATTTATTGTTGCTGCGCCAGACAGTAGATTTTTACAGGACAATCTACATTTATCTCCGGATGAAACAGTCAAAGAAAAGGTTGACGCTTATATCAGACGGGCACTGAAGAAGACTGAAAGAGAAAGGCTGACGGATGGGAAAAAGAAAACTGGGGAATTTACTGGATTATATGCGGTTAATCCATTGAATGGGTATAAATTACCAATTTATGTTTCGGATTTCGTTCTAGGAAATGTTGGTACTGGGGTTGTTATGGGTGTTCCGGGGCATGATAAAAGAGATTTCGAATTTGCCAAAACTATGGGAATTGAGGTTAAACGTGTTGTTGTACCTGCAAACGGTGACGAATCTGAAATTACGGATATCAGCCAAGTTCAAGAATTAGAAGGTAAAATGATCAATTCTGACTTTTTGGATGGTTTAGATATTACGACAGCAAAAGTTAAAATGATGGATGTTCTTGAAGAAAAAGGGTTTGGTAAAAAAGTGGTTAATTATAAATTGCGAGATTGGTCGATTTCGAGACAGCGCTTTTGGGGAGCTCCGATTCCAGTGGTATATCGAAGTTTAACTAATAGCGAACAAGAATTGCAGGCTTCGTATGCTAATTTGCCTAGTACGTTCATCGAATTTCACGCTTTTATGAGCAGTCCTCATAAAAACTATCATCCATGGCTACAGGAAAAACTTTTACAGAAAGGTGTAAATGTAATTCAACCAGAATTGCCAGGTGATGAAACGCCGGAGCTAGATGAATGGCTTAAAGTTATGGATGGGGCAATTGAATCCGCTGAAATTAATTCTAGGGTAAATACTGTTATTTCAGGTAGATCCCTTGGAGGCTGGGCTGCATTAAAATACGCAGAAAAAAATAAGGTGCGGAAATTAATTTTAGTCGCCCCAAGTAATCCAGTTGAGTTAGATATGGAGGATATAGGTGATTATTTTAGTGAGGAATCATTGAATGCGTTTAAAAGATTTTTAGGCGGTAGAGAGGGAAATGTCGATTTTGCAAAGGTTATAGAAAATTCTGGGGATATTGTGATTTATCTCTCAACTAATGACCCGTATATCCCATTTAAAGAATCAAAAGAATATTTCGAATCGGTTTTGCCAAACGCACGTATAGTTAGCGTTAGGGATGCAGGTCATTTCCATGCAGATGCTGGTTACGATAAATTTGCTGGCCTTTTGAAAGAGATTTTGGAGCCAGTGAGGTTAGATGTAAGGTTAAATACTGACTCAGAGTTGCCTGTTCTTCTTCCAAAAGACGCAGACTTTAGGCCAAAAGGGACTTCTCCTCTAGGAAGTTCAGCTACTTTCCAAGAGAATTTAGACGAGAGCATATACGGCAAGGGGGCGAAAAGAGAGATAGATACAATGGATACGTTTGTTTGTTCCAGTTGGTATTTCTTTAGATTTATCGATCCAAAAAATAGCAATAAATTTGCAGATTTAGATTTAGTTAATAAAATCGGTCCGGTTGATTTTTATATTGGCGGGGCGGAGCATACGGTTTTACATTTGTTATACGCGAGATTTTTCACGAAAGTCGCGTATGACGCAGGTCTAATAAACTTCAAAGAGCCTTTTGTGAAATTGAGGCACCAGGGGTTGATTATGGGTCCTGATAACCGCAAAATGAGTAAAAGATGGGGTAATGTAATCAATCCAAACGACATTGTTGCAGAATATGGCGCTGATACTTTGAGAATGTATGAAATGTTTATGGGTCCTTTGGATCAGATGAAGGCATGGAATGATGGTGGTGTAAGAGGCATTAGGAGATTCTTGCAGCGGATTTGGGAAACTCATAAGACACTAACTACTGGTGAGAATGTTGGTTCCGGAGTTGAAGAGAGTCACGCTCGAGTTCAAACGCAGTTAAATGTATTGACAGAAAGTATAGCTAAAGACATAACAAATCTGAAGTTTAATACGATAGTAAGCGACTATATGAAGTTTATAAACTTAGTGGTAGATGAGGACTATAATATCACTCTGGACGAATGGAGTATTTTCTTGAAGCTTCTTTATCCATTTGCACCATTTTTAAGTAGTGAACTATGGGAAGAAGTATCTATGAACCAAAAGTTCACGAAAAGTTCACATTCCTCAAATGATATTGAACTAGGTTGGCCGGAGAAATTGGAAGTTATTGCTGAAATTAATAATTCAG
Organism: Candidatus Dojkabacteria bacterium; assembly: GCA_041738875.1. Lineage (GTDB taxonomy): Bacteria > Patescibacteriota > Dojkabacteria > CALFHW01 > CALFHW01 > JBGSOW01. The sequence continues at coordinate 18,563 of JBGSOW010000076.1, read as the reverse complement.
TTAATATTGTTGTTACAGTTAATGGTAAAAAGAGGGCAGAGTTGGAGTGTGGTGTAGGAATTTCTGAAGATGAGGTGGTAGAATTGGCTATGCAGAACGAGCGTGTGCTGAGTGGGATGCAGGGTGGTAAAATTATTAAGAAGATCTATATAAAAGATAAACTTTTAAATTTAGTGGTGAAATAAAATGTCAAATACAGAAACGCGAAATACATTGTTTTATCTTTTAGGAGTGTTGGTTTTGGCAGGTCTGCTTTTGTTTTTGGTCGGGCGTTTCGGTGAAAGTGGTTTTGGTTTTTTGAGAAGCACTTCGGTTGCAACGCTTACTTATGACGCCCCAAGAGAAGGTGTTTTAGAAGAAGGTGTTGATTATCGAGCTCGTTTCACAACAAATTTCGGAGTCTTTGAATATAATCTACTCGAATCTGCAGCTCCGGAAACAGTGAATAACTTCGTATTCTTAAGCCAAGAGGGGTATTATGACGGCGTATTGTTCCATAGAGTGGTGCAGGATTTTATTATTCAATCAGGTAGTAGGTTGTCGTTAGATTCAAATCCGAATAATGACGGCTTGGGTGGTCCTGGATATAGATTTGCTGATGAAATGAACTGGGACGCGATGAATTTAACTGCTGCGCAACGTGAGGAATTAGAAGCAGCAGGCTGGGTACCTGTTCCGGGTTTATCTTCAAGGAGGCTTGGTAAATATACTCTAGCAATGGCGAATGCAGGTCCAGGGACAAACGGGTCTCAGTTTTTTATAGTCACTGCGGAAGATGATTCCGAATCTATTGAGGCATTGCAGGGGCGTCACACAGTTTTCGGCGAACTTGTTTCGGGAGCTGATATTATTGATAGAATCAATTCAGTTGCAGTTGATTTGCCTGGAAGTTCTTCCCCAAGGCCTCTGGAACCATTACGAATAGAGAGTATCGAAATTTTTAGCGCGACTTAAGGATTTCTTAAGAATTCCCCAGTAAGCTCAAGTATGGTTGAGCGTATAAAAGAAAAGTTTTCTCAAATTTGGGGTAACATAACTCCGATAGTTTTATTGATCTTAGTCATCCTCCTGCTTATTAGCGGAAAGTTACTTAGTGAATTAAACAGTTTAGAAAAAACTAGACCCGAATACCCTTTAACTGCTTTAGCATCTTACCCTAGTCTGAGTGAAGTTCTAGATAATGATAATTCTTTACTTGCAGAAGCGCCTACTAGCAAAATAATCGCAAGTATAACAGGTGAAGTGAAGAATCCTGGTGTCTATGAGTTTGATGACGGGGCACTAATAAACGACCTTCTTGTTTCTGCAGGTGGGTTGAACAAAAATGCCGACGGTAACTACGTATCGCAAAAAATTGTCCTAGCAAAAAAATTGCAGCCTAATGAACAGATTTATATACCACCTGTGGGAGTAGTCGTTTCTAGTGGAGGTTTGACCAGTGACACTACAAATCCTGGCAGTACAAGTACAAAGATTAATTTAAATACAGCAACTTCAGAACAGCTGCAAACCTTATCTGGAATTGGACCTGCAACCGCTGAAAAAATAATAGCTGCCCGCCCATATAGCAAAATCGAAGACATCCTCAATGTAAGTGGAATAGGAGAAGCTACATTAGCCAAAATAAAAGACAATGTCGAAATATAAAAAAATACATATTTTTGAGATAACTCTACTTATTTTCCTGGTGATTCTAGTCGTAGTCCCTATCTATAACATTTTCAATTCTGCTGTGGGTAGAGATGGTTGTATTCAAGATGCGGGAGGATATTTCGAGGTAACGAGTGTTGCCTTACCGGGCTATCATGGTGGGGATTATTCCTATGTTTTAAGTTCAGCTGAGCACAACTTACAGTATCGTTCTCAAGAAATATTCCATCTAGGTGACGAATTAACTTTTAAAGGAGCATCTATCAGTAGGTATTCGGTAGATGACAGCTACCAGCTTTCTAGGATCGCGAAAGGGATATGTGGGCAGATATCGTTTGGCTCGGTTAGTGTTCAGAGGCCACTAAATCAAAGCTTTTTAGGAATCTTTCATAAATTTAAGGTCGATATTATGTTGAAGCTAGGAGAAAGTAGCCCATTCTTTGCGAAATTCTTTGCAGGGCTTGTTTTAGGCAGCACGCAATTTTTCGCAGAAGATGAATTAGATAAATACAACTCGATTAGCTTGTCTCATTTATTTGCAGTTTCAGGTGCGAATTATATTTTGCTTCTTTCAGTTGCAACGAAAATAGTAGGTAAGGTTAATGTAAGGCTATCGATAAATCTAATTCCAGTTATTGCACTTATTTATCTATTCCTAGTGGGAATAAACAACTTATCGGCAATGCGGGCAGGTGTATTTATAATACTTACTTGGTTATTGGAGAGGTGCGGAGTTAAGCTTAGTAACTTTAAAAAACTTCTTATTGCTTTGATTGCAATATGTATAATCTCACCTGGTGCTTATTTAGATCTGGGTTTACAACTTTCTGTCTGCGCATGGCTGTTTACGAAATTGTTTATTTCGCCTCTATTAACACTTTTGTCTGATCTGCCTGAGATGCTAAGAGACGAGCTATTTAGCAGTGCTTTTGGAAGTTTGGTTTTGCTACCTGTGACCTATATATTCTTTGCACAAATTAACCCACTCGCAGTGACTGCCAACCTAATAGTCGCTCCTTTGATCAGCATAGTTACTGTGCTACTAATTTTCTTAATTCCTTTTATTAATATCCTGAAGTATGAAATAGAGTTCTTTATGAAATTGCTGGATCATTTTGTGCTTCTTGTCGTTGATTCTCATCTAGCGGTAGGCATTAATGCAAGCATCGGAGGTTTAGTTATCTTGTGTGTATGCACTTATATTCTATATATGATCTTTAGTTATTATTTAAGTTTTTTGAGAAGCAAAGAAATTGCTAAATATTATTATTAATTTGTTGGTTGTACTTTTGGTCTTTATAAATGCCTCAAATTGGGGAACTATATTTAATTTGCAACGTGAACCGGTTCTAAAGATAACTTTCCTATCAATAGGGCAGGGTGATGGCTTTTTAATTACGACTCCCGATGGTATAAATTTGCTTGTAGATGGAGGGCCGGATGCAAGACTTGTAACTGATTTACTGCGGAGCCGTGGAGTGGGTTATCTAGATGCAGTTTTAATGACTCATCCAGATACTGATCACGTCGGGGGACTTACCCTAGCAGTGCAGGAGTTTAACCCCAAAGTCGCGATTTATAACCCTTGGCCGAATGGAAATAAAAGCTTTAATTCTTTCCAAGAAGTGGTTGCTACTGAAGGAATTGAAGTTCTAGAGATTACCTCAGGAGATAACTACCTTTTAGGTTGTTGTGTGGAATTACTTTTTTTCTGGCCCGACAGCAAAAATGCCATCTCAACAAACCCGAATGATGAATCAATCGGATTCTTCCTGAGCTATTTGAATTTCGACTTTTATTCTGCTGGAGATATTTCGGCAAAAATTGAAGAAAGGTCGGCTGACTATTTAAATATTGTAAAACTAAATACAAAGGTTGAACTTTTGAAGGTAGGTCATCACGGAAGCAAAACCAGTTCTTCAGAAAAATTTTTAAACAGTTTGAAACCAAAAAATGCAGTTATGCAGTACGGGAAAAATAGCTATGGTCATCCCAACAGCGAAGTCGTAGATAATTTTAGCAATTTAGGAATTCCCACTTTTAACACAAACACAACTAATTTAATTCTTGAAACAGATGGCGTCGGTTATTCTTTTGAGTATGAAAACTAACATAATCGATCAATTATTGTGAACAGAGAGTACATATTGTATAATACAATCCATCCAGTCCTCCCACCAAGGATTATGAGAGGATTGTTGACGAAGATAAGACTATTGGAATATAAGATTTCGGAAATTGATGACTTTATGATCAAAAAGTTTCTACTAGAGGTTACACAAGAGATGGGCTTTAAATATAAAAAAAATATTCATAGAATAAAACGATTTTTTAACAAAATTCCTGCTGAGAAATTATTGTACTTAGAAAGCAGACTAAATAATTTAGAAAGAAAATCAATTGGTAATTTGTTGCTGTTTGAAGATGGTTATCCGAAAAGTTTGATCCATAATGATGTTGCTCCGCACTCTTTAACATATAAAGGTAGGTTGGAATTATTGGATTCCCCAATGCTAAGTATAGTCGGTACTAGAAAGAATAGCGCTTACGGCGCTAGCTTTGCAAAGAAAGTGGTCGAATACGCAGCAGATATGGGTCTTACGACAGTAAGCGGCCTCGCAAATGGAATAGACACTGTAGTGCACGAACACTCGATAAAAATCGGTGTGCCAACTGTTGCAGTATTACCAAGGCCAATCGATAGGATCACTCCGCAAAGTAACACAAAACTAGCTGAAGGAATAGTAAACGCAGGCGGGCTTTTACTTTCAGAGAAGATCTTTGACCAACCTTATTCTAAATATGTATTCCACATGAGGAACAGAATAATTGCTGGTCTTTCAGAAGCTACTGTTTTGGTCGAATCAAGTGTGAGTGGGGGCGGTCTAATCACAGCATCACAAGCAAGTAGAGCAGGTAGACATGTTTATGCGGCTACCGCCGATATACATAGAAGTTCGTTCTATGGCAATTTCAACCTTATTACAAAAGGTAGCGCTATACCTTTGTGCAATGATCTAAGTGTAATTTCAGGAAGTTATACAGAGCGAGATGACTTAAAATTCAAAGTTTTAGAAGAGCAAATGAAAACTTCAATTGCTGAGAATCTAAATTTTGCAGAAAGAACTATTTATTATGCAATCTCTGACGGCGCCACCACTGCAAGTGACCTTTTAGATGAACATACTGAGTTTACTATTCCAGAAATAGCCAAAGCAATTGAAAAGTTGATAGACAAAGGAATCATTAATCGTGATAAATTTGGGAGATTTTGCATAATTAGGCAATTAATGTAGAATAATTCACGACTTAATTCATTAATAGACATTCTAGTTTTTAGTTTGTTGCTATTGATGTATAGTGGAATATTGTAATATGACAAAAATAAGTGACGCTTTGGTTGTAGTAGAATCTCCAGCTAAAGCAAAAACAATTGAAAAGTATTTAGGGAAAGGCTTTAAGGTAATGGCATCGAAGGGGCACGTAGTGGATCTGCCAAAGTCCGGTTTAGGCGTGGATGAAACTACATTTGATCCAGACTACCAAATTATACCTGGGAAAAGTAAGGTTATTCAGGAATTAAAAAAATTATTTAAAGACAAATCCAATTTAGTAATTGCGGTAGACCCTGATAGAGAAGGAGAAGCAATTGGTTGGCATGTCGCAAATAAACTTGGAACCATAGGTTTGGACGGCAAACGTTCAAAAAAGCAAAAAGAAAAAGGGCTGTATCGTATAGTATTTACAGAAATTACGAAAAATGCTGTGCAGAATGCACTTACAAAACCTCGCGATCTTGATGTGGATTTATTGAATGCACAGCAAAGTAGAAGAATTTTAGATCGGCTGGTGGGTTATAAACTTTCACCACTGTTATGGAAAAAAATAAGGTACGGACTATCTGCTGGAAGAGTGCAATCAGTTGCATTAAAGTTCATCGTCGATAGAGAAAGAGAGAGAGATGCGTTTAATTCTGATGAATTCTGGAGATTAAAAGCTGTGTCGAAATTAGGCTCAGGCAAAGAGAAGGCACTTCCTGATCTAGAGATTCAGCTATCAAATAAAGACAAAGAAAAAGATGCTGAAGCAGAAATACTAACTCTAAAAGAAGGGGAGTTATTGTTGGAGTTATTCAAAATCGACAATAAGTTGGCAAAAATTGCTGAGCAACAGGTAACTTCTGATTTAGTAAAGAATCTCGAAAAATCACCATGGACGATTGATTCGGTTATCTCTAAAGAAACGAAAAGATACGCCAAACCTCCATTTACAACAAGCACTATGCAACAAACTGCAGCGAATATGCTGGGCTTTTCAGCTAAAAGGACTATGTCTACTGCGCAAAAGCTATATGAAGCAGGTCATATTACCTATATGCGCACAGATTCAACAAATATGGCAGACGAGGCAGTCGCTGATGTGAGAAAATATATTGAGAAACAGTTGGGTGCTGTAAATCTGCCGGCAAGCGCTAATTTATACAAAACGAAAGCGAAAGTTGCTCAAGAAGCGCACGAAGCTATTCGCCCAAGTAATGTGAAAACCGCGCCCAGAAATCTAAATCTCGAGTCTGATCAAGCGCGGTTATATGAGTTGATTTGGCAGCGCACGGTTGCGTCTCAAATGACCCCTGCTGTTTTTTCAAGCAAGCAAATTATTGTGAAAGTTGAGACAAAGTTCGCAGGCAAATCTTCTGAAGCGGAATTTAAAGCTAGTGGACAAACACTCTTGCACAAAGGTTATTTGACGGTTTACCCTGAAAAGTTTAGTGAAACAGAACTGCCAGATATTAAAAGTGGCGACAGACTAGACATTAAAAAATTAATTGGTTCACAGCACTTTACACAACCGCCAGCTAGATTTTCTGAAGCGACATTGATTAAAGAACTTGAAAAATATGGGATAGGTAGACCGTCAACTTACTCACCGATTTTGACAACAATTCAATCTAGAGGTTATGTGGAAAGAATCGGCAAATACTTTGCCCCGACTGATACAGGCATCGTTGTTATTAAACTACTGGAAGATAATTTCCCTGAAATTGTAGATCGAGAATTCACTGCAGAAATGGAAGAGGACCTAGACCGTATTGCAAATGGTGAAAAAGATTGGAAGAAATTTTTAGGTAATTTCTATAATCCACTTGCAAAAAACATTGCGGCGAAGTCCGAAAATATATCAAGGCAAGACTATACTGTTTTGGGAGACGCGCCAAAAGGAATGACGTGTCCTCTTTGCAAAAGCAAAATGATAATAAAACTAGGCAAATATGGAAGATTTTACAGTTGTACCAAATTCCCAGATTGCAAAGGTATGTTGAATATCGACGGAACCAGCCAAGAAGATATCGAGAAAATGAGCGAGGAAAAAGAGTTTAAGGAAAGTTATGAACCTGCACCATTGACTGAAGAAGGGGAGAAGTTCTTGCTAAAAAGAGGGCGTTTTGGTTACTTCTGGGCACACCCGAAATATCCAAAAGTTAAAGACGCGCGCGCACTTGTATATACTAGAAAAAAGTTAGTTGAATTGCATGGTGAACCTCCTAAAACTAAAGATAATAAGCGTGAATTTTTGTTTAAAACAGGCAAATTCGGTTCTTTCTGGGCTCATCCGGATTACCCGAAGGTCAAAGAAACAATTCGTATCAAAGCAAAGCCGAAAACAGATCTAGAGTAAATCCCGAAGTTTAATCCTGCGCTATTTTCTATTATATCTTCTGTAGCGGGCGAATACGACAGTACCTAAAATCAATAAAGTAAGTCCTGCGATTAATCTGGTATTATCCTCGCTGATTGATGTCCTTGGCAGGGTAGCAACTGGTGGTCTTGCTGGGGCTGGCGCAGTAACACTACCTAGCTGACAAGTGTTGGAATTAACTGCGTCATACGTGGTTCTTGCAACAATAGATGTATTCGCACTGCCTGCACCACATACACCAATCGTTGGCGCACTTTCAGGTACACACCTAAAAGCACCCGCTGGGTAGCCTGTGAAACCGTAGAGGTCGTGATTTGCGCCTGCCTCGCAACCGAAACTGGTAAGTCCACGTACAACTCGGCAGGCAAGTCCTGGTCCGCAAGCGCGGTTACCTCCTGCGCCGTCAAAATTTGGACCGCACGCGTCTTTACAATTAGCATCAGCCGAGCCAAAAACAACGTATGTCGCTTCGCCCGTACAACCTTCTGAAGTTGGTGGCGTACCTGGTGTTGTTGCTACGACTGTTATTGTTCCGGCTTCTTTTAATTCAAGTCTATGTTTTGGCTCGTTTTGTGTCACGATAAATTTTTGACCAGTATAGCCTGCGCCGGTTACTGTAAGTTCTGCATTAGTTGCGACGTCGTCGCAACCAAGATCAGAAGTGCATTGAAACGCAGTGATTTCGAAAGCCAGTCTACTAATATTTGAATCAGAATATTCAACCCAATCCCTGCAGCCTGTCGGATCACCCGCTTCCTCCAAAGGACAAGTGAATTCATTTGTAATTGGGTCACGATCCAGCTCGCGCACGCGCGCTTTCGTAATCACATAAGGACAAGTTCCAGTCGAAGCTGGCGGCGGCGGTTGGTCAGTAGATCCAGTTGGCGGAGGTGTAACAGGTGTACCTGTAGAAGGTGCGTTCCCACTAGTAAATATACCGCCAGGTGTAATTTCATTAACTAATAACATCCCTAAACCACTTAGTATCAAGGCCACACCGATTACAATAACTACTTTTGCAATATTTTGATTTTCCTGCGAATTGTTTGGTTGCATAATATAGACTAGCGATTACTTAGAGCAAAATCAACTAATTACTTAGAAATGCTAACTTTTAATGAATTAAACAAAAAAACGGAATTTCTAGTATAATCAATATCAATGCCGGGATGGCGGAATTGGTAGACGCGCCGGACTCAAAATCCGGTTCCCGCAAGGGAGTAAGAGTTCGATTCTCTTTCTCGGCATATATAAAAAATTAAGACTATAGATAATTAACTAAAATAACTACACTAAATTTATGGCACTATTAAATTCAAACGAACTTCGCATCAGTACTGTATTTACAGATGACTCACAAACATTCGTAGTACTGAAATATCAGCATATTAAAAAGGGAAGAGGGCAGGCAACCATTCGTGTCAAAGTCAAAAATATCGAAACAGGTGCAATTTTTGAAAAAACTTATTCAAACGAACAAAAAGTTGAAGCAGCTGACGTGGAAAAAAGAACTGCACAATACCTATATCAAGATGGCAGTGACGCACATTTCATGGATACAGCAGATTACTCACAATTTAGCCTACCAATGGGGCAGATCGAATGGGAATTAAACTTTCTTAAAGATGGTGACAAAGTTGTTGCGACATTTTTGGAGTCAAGACCGGTAAGTATTGAAATTCCAAAATCTTCTGAATTGATTGTAGAAGACACAACACCAGCAGTTCCAGGAAACACAGCAACAGGAGCCATGAAAGATGCAATCCTAGAAACAGGCTACAAAATCCAAGTACCACTTTTTGTCGAAAACGGAAACAAACTCAAAGTAAACACTGAAACCGGCACATATGTTTCTAGGGCGTAGTAATTAAATAGGTAATTCGTAGGGTGGTTAAATTAATTCCTAGACTTTAATATTCTTTTGTATTAAACTTGGCTATGTTAATTTAATTGTTATTTCCTAATTTAGGATTTTAGGATGGATGTTTTGCTTGAGCTTCTGAATTTAAACGAACAAATTAATTATTCGTACATATTGGCGTGTTTTGGGATATATGTTGTTTTGGTTATTGTGCTAACCTCTGCTTGGGTGCGCAAAGATTATCTGCAACGTGATGGAAATACAACAACTGCAATTTTTTGGGCACTTTTTGTGTTAATCTTCAACATTCCAGCACTTATGATTTACCTCGTTTTCAGACCCGAAGAGAGACATTATCATCCAGCAACGGGTGGGATGAACGTGCCATTGATTAATTTCATGGACAAAGAGAATAGAGAAGTTTTACTTGGAATTCAATTAAAAATAAATCCAAGTAGATTAACTGAAGAAGTAAGGGACATGATTGTGGATATCGACTGGGATAGTAACGATACAGGTAAGGTGTTGGATAAAAGTAGTTTGAATGCCGAAATTGCTGAAACAAAACAAAAAATTAACAGGTTGCAAAAGGCATTTTTTGTCGCAAAAAGACAGCTGAAAAAAACAATGCAATCAAAACCCAAAGCAAGTGAATTGAAAAAAATTGAGGTGTCTGAAGATACTATTAAAGTTGAAAATATCGAAATCGCAGAAGACATGGGGAATTATAGTAATGAGAACAATTATAGTAATGATAGAAAGAAAAATAAAAAATTCAAGAAAAAATCTAAGCGAAATAAATAGAAACTAACTATAAAACTAGCTAATGCAAATATTAAAAGAGGTTTATCCCAATAAACTACGCAGTTTGAGTGTTCTGAGTGATGATGCTGTCTCAGTGACAGTTATGATTTTGGTTGCTGTGGGCTCAAGGTATGAGTCAGAAAATGAGATGGGTTTGGCGCATTTCGTGGAACATACTATTTTCAAAGGCACAAAGACAAGGCCTAGCAGCAAACAAATCGGAATTGAAATAGAATCTTTAGGCGGAAGTAGCAACGCTTTTACAGCTTATGACTATACTGGTTACTATATTAAAGCGCCAGCCGAGAATTTTGAGAAAACTTTTGAAATTCTTGCAGACATGTTTCAAAATTCTCTTTTCGCTGCAGAAGAAATCGAAAAAGAGCGGGGCGTAATTATAGAAGAAATCAAAATGTACGAAGATAGACCTGCTTCTAAAATAATGCAGACTTGGAACGCAGCGCTCTATGACGGTAATTCTCTGGGCCGCGATATTGCAGGGACAGAAGCTTCAGTTGCTGCTATGCAACAACAGCAATTTACAGACTTTTTGCAAAAACATTATTACGCAGAGAATACACTTGTTGTAGTTGCAGGTAAAGTAGCACAAGAAAAAGTCATTGAAAATACACGTAGACTTCTGGGCAATTTGCCACAAATGCAGTCAACCCCAAGTAGTTATACTGACTTTACGAAAAGCACTGAAGAATTGCCTGCCGAAAACAAATTAATCAATATAAATAAAGATGTTGAACAATCACACATCGTGCTCGGTGGATATGCGCTGCAGAGAAACCACAAAGATAGATTCGCTTTAAGGGTTGCAGATACTATTCTCGGCAGTGGCTTTGGTTCGAGACTTTTCCAAGTGATTCGTGACGAACTAGGGCTTGCGTACTACGTGTATTCGAGATTATCTTCGTATAACGATACTGGGAATTTCGTAGTCGGGATGGGGATAAAACAAGGAAAAGAGCAGCTTGCGATTGACGCGGTACTAAAGGAGCTAGAAAATATAGTCTCGGGCAGTTTTGCAGAGAACGAATTTGTACGCGCGAAAAACTATGTGCTTGGTGGTATGGTTACTGAAATGGAAACAACAGAAGATATCGCAAGTTTCTATGGTATGCGCGACCTTTTGGGAATGGAGGAATTAACAATTCAAGAAATCAAAGAAAAAATTGCTGCAGTTCAGCTGGATGAGGTAGTAGGAATCGCGCGCCAAATTTATACACCTGAGAACTACACACTAGCCAGCTTAACTCGTAGTCCCCTGCAACTAAAATTGTAGAAATTTTTGGGTTTAGTGTTATATTGGAATATGGCTATAGCACAGATGAAAAAAGAGGTACCGAAATTAAAATACCTCACAAAACAAGATCCTGAACTTGCAAAATTAATAAATCAGGAACAAAACAGACAATTAACTACAATCAATTTAATCCCATCGGAAAATTATACGTCTCCAGCAGTCCGCGAGGCAGTGGGTTCTAGTTTGATGCACAAATATTCAGAAGGGAATATCGGGCAGAGGTATTACGAAGGCAATGAGTTTATCGATCAAATCGAAACTTTAGGAATCTTACGCGCGCGGAAGGCTTTCAATCTTCCGGAAGACTGGGATGTAAATTTACAGGCTTTATCTGGCAGTAATGCGAATTTATCAGTTTATCTGGCTTTACTAGAACCCGGAGATACAATCATGGGTATGTATTTACCTGACGGCGGACATTTGTCTCATGGTTGGTCGTATAGCCCAAAGGGTAAAGTTCAAAAATTGGGCACAAAAATAGATGCAAAGGGTGCATCTGAAAGTATTGTATACGAAGGTGGCACAAGGAAAGTTAACGTTACCTCGAAATTTTTTAAAACAATCCAATATAAAACTGATCCGAAAACACAATTGTTTAATTATGCTGAGGTCGAGAAGGTCGCTTTGAAATATAGGCCAAAACTTATAATTAGTGGTGGAACAGCATATCCAAGGAATATTGATTATAAACGGATGCGCAAAATTGCAGATAAAGTAGGGGCGTACTATCTAGCTGATATTGCTCATGAGGCAGGGCTTATTGCAGCTGGCGTTCTTCCTTCTCCAGTCGGAATTGCTGATGTCGTTACTATGACGACTCATAAAACTTTTAGAGGTGCTAGAGGTGCGATTATTCTTTCGAATTCGGAGATTATTCAAAAAGTGAATAAAGCAATACTTCCGGGTCTGCAAGGTGGACCATTTAATAACAACATCGCAGGTATAACTGCAGCTTTAGGTGAGATTTTGGATTCTAAATTTAAAAAATACGCGCAAAGAGTTCTAGATAACGCGCAAACTTTGGCAACTGCACTCGAAAAAGAAGGTTTCACCTTGGTAAGTGGTGGCACTGATAAACATTTGATTTTAATCGACCTTACTAAAGGGCCGGCAAAAGAACCAAAACTTTTCGGGAAATTCTTCGCGCGCGCGCTTGCTCTAGGAGGAATAATCGCCAACATGAACACAATGCCCCAAGAATCCAGAAGTCCGATTAACCCATCCGCACTGCGAATCGGCACACCATTCGTAACAACCCAAGGCATGGGCGCAAAGGAGATGCGCGCGCTTGCAGGACTTATCCGCACAATTTATGACATTTCAGAAAAGTACAATCGTTTAAAGTTTACAGAATTCGAAAAAGCAATTGCTAAAGACAAGGAAATAAAAGGGATTAAGATGAAAGTAAGGGAATTCATTAGCAAATTTACTTCATAATTCAAAGTATACTTTACACCGTGCTAAAATTTAGCATGGCGAAAAATCCTCTTGATAAGTTTTGGGAACTTGTGACCCACGATGTGGGTATTGACCTTGGTACGGCAAATACCAGGATTACAATTAAAGGTGTTGGAGAGACGATTATTGAACCTTCGGTTGTGGCGATAAATAAACGTACGAAAGAAGTTTTAGCAGTTGGAGTAGAGGCAAGAAGAATGATTGGCAGAACGCCTGGAGATATAGTTGCGATAAGGCCACTTAGGGACGGAGTGATTTCTGATTTTGACACCACAGAAGCGATGATTAGGTATTTCATTCGCAAAGTACACAAACAATATCCAAAACTTTTTGGTATCACTAGACCACGAGTAGTTATTGGAATTCCATCTGGAATTACAGAAGTTGAAGGCAGAGCCGTGATCGACGCTGCAGAATCCGCAGGCGCAAGAAAAGCATACATTATCGAGGAGCCGATGGCGGCAGCCATCGGCGCTAGAATGCCAATCGAAGACGCACATGGCAATATGATAGTAGATATTGGCGGTGGCACAACCGATATCGCAATTATTTCACTTGGTGGAACCGTTGTCGACAATACGATCAGAGTAGCGGGAGACGAAATGGACCAAGAACTAGTTAGTTATATAAAACAAAAATACGGTCTTCTCATTGGTGAAAAACAAGCAGAAGATTTAAAAATTGCAATCGGTTCAGCAATCCCACTAAAGAAAGAAGAGGTCAGAGAAGTAAAAGGACGAGATATCGCAACAGGACTACCAAAACGAGTCAAGATTGGCAGTGAAGAAGTGCGCAAAGCGCTACTGATAGTAATCAGACAAATTCTAGAAGCAATCAAAGAAGCAATAGAACAATGTCCGCCAGAAATACTTTCAGACCTTTTAGACCGCGGCATAGTTATGGCGGGTGGAGGAGCGATGATTAGAGGAATTGACAAATTTTTGGAAGAAAATTTAAACACACCAGTGATAATTGCAGAAGATCCAATTACTGCTGTTGTTCGCGGCACAGAAATTCTACTGGATGAGATTGAACTATTAGAGAAAATTCAGGTGAAAGATCATGAGCTTATTTAGCCGCGAATTCAGCATAAACAACAAATCTTTGGGCGAGACAAGAGCTCCAATAGATCTGCAAACAATAATTATAGTCGGAGTTGTTGGCGTGGTTCTAATAATTTTCGAAAGTCTAGGCGGATATCTAAACTCGATCAAAGAATTAGCAACTGGGATTTTAAGTGCTCCGAGAGCAAATGCGTTCGCACAAATCACAAGCCTTGAAGCAAATCTAAACTTACTCGGTAGACTAGATGAAGTGGCAGTTGAAAATTCCAAACTTACTCAAAGAATTACAAATTTAGAGGCTGAACTCGCTAACGCCGAGATTATTTTCAATGAAAATGAAAGATTAATCAGAGAAACAGGTGTCAAATACGCGCGCGAATATGAACGAATCGGGGTTCAAGTAGTTGGCTTGGACGAATCACAAAGAGGGAGAATGCAAATTAACAAAGGTAGTTCACAAAATATAGCAGTTGGCGATATAGTTGTAACGGGGAATATTGCAGTTGGAGTGGTTAGAAAAGTTGAGCCGTATTTAAGCGAGGTCGAATTAATAAATGCCAACACACTTTCGATTCCCGTTAAAACTGCGTCTCAAGGAAATATCGGATTAACTGCAGGGGTGAGTGGCACAAATCTGGTCGTTCGAGATATTCTGCAATCCAGAGAAGTAAGTATTGGTGATAGTGTATTTACATCAGGTTTGAATAGCGTTTTTCCAGCGGATTTATATTTAGGGCGGATTTCTGCATTAAATGATGATGAACGCGCAGTGACAAAAGAAGCTTTCGTCACTTACCCAGTAAACCTCAGGCAGGAGTATCAATTTAAAGTATTAAAAACTACAGAATGATAGTTAAAGTTTTAACGATAATTATATGACACCGAGACAAATATTTTTTTATTCAGCAATAATCATATATTTCGTTCTCGCACTGGTTTATAGCGGACTTGGAATAGTAAGCTATTTATTCCCGGGAATACAAATTGCTGTGTTACTTATGGCAGTGGTGCCCGAAAGTCGTATGCGTTTTCTAGGCCTTTTTCTAATTTTCTTCGCAACCGCAAGTCTTGGAGAACCTTTGGGGATTGGGCTGATAAGTTTCGTTGTTTCAGGTGCTATAGTATTATTGGTTGCTCCGTTTCGAAAAAGGCCATTTCTAATGGCCGGAATTATTTGGATTACACTCGCAAGCGCGTTAAATTATCTAGGAATCAACCACGAACAAATTATTTTACAACAATTAATTATTTCTGTTTTGCTAAATACAATATTTACAGGGATTTTCATAATAGTTGCTAATCTAGTACTCAAATCAGATGTCGGAAACATTACAATTAGTTAAAACATATACATATAAATACTTCGTTTTTTTAAGTATATGTGTTGTTTTGTTAGGCATAATCATGGCGTCTGCCTTCCGTTTGCAGGTGATCGAAGGGCAGGGGAATCTGCAAATTGCCTCACTTATCAGCAGCAGAGCAGAGGTTATAAGAGCGCCAAGGGGATTAATCTTCACGAATTCAGGAGAACAACTTGTCGTGAACGAACCCGATTTCAATATTTATGTGCTTCCTGGCGAACTCACCACAGTTGAAGAAGAAAGAGAGTTAATCTGGCAACTTTTGGCAAATTTTTCAGGCATAGATAAATCGGTCATTGCACAAAGATTTACATCTTCCGCATACTCTAGCGCAGGGCAACTACTTGGGCAAAGAGTTACGCTGCTTACAAAATTAACTTATGAAGATTTTCTTGCGAATTCATCTTTGATAGCAGATATCCCCGGAGTTTATATCGGTACTGAAGCAGCGAGAAGATATGTTTACGGTGATGAATACGCGCACATACTAGGCTATGTTGGCGATATTTCAGTTAACGAAATCGAGCGGTTCGGTTTGGACCCGAGGGCCAGGGTAGGTAAAGACGGGCTAGAGAGGCACTATGATTCACTTCTGCGCGGAGAAGATGGAATTGGGGTTTCTAGTATGTCAGTTACAAGTTCGGAAAGCCAAGACTGGATTCCAAAAAATTTCGAGTCCGGCAGTAACCTGACTCTAAATATCGAACACGAATGGCAAAAGAGTTTATATAAAATATTGGGTAAATATACGACTGAAACGAATTCTTTGGGTGGTTCAGCAGTAATTTTAAACGCCGAAACTGGAGCGGTAGTATCCTCAGTTAATTATCCAAGTTATGATAATAATCTTTTTTCAAGAGGGATTTCGCAAAACGAATTTGAAGAGCTTTTAAATAATTCAGCAACTCCACTTTTAAACAGATCTTTGGCGATGCAGCTGCCTACAGGTTCAACTTTCAAAGTCATAATGGCAGCTGCATTACTACAAGAGCAGGCGATTTCCGCCACCACCACCTATAACTCTGGCTGTTTTGAACTTCCTGGGGATTACAAAATATGCGAGGCGGATTTGGCGAATTATGGTCGTCTAAATATGATCCAAGCACTTTCCAGATCTAGTAATCCATATTTTTGCCAAGCTTCAGTCGCCCTTGCTAATAAATTTAGTAGTGACCGCCAGGCAATTTATACACTGGGAGATTATTTTGACGCGTTTGGTTTAGGAAAAGCAACAGGGATTGATTTACCTGGTGAACTTAGGGGAACAATGCCATCTCCAGAATTAAAAGAACGACTGCTAGGCGAGCAGTGGTTTCTTGCGGATTTATGCAATACCGCAATAGGGCAGGGACTTGTTTCTTCGACACCACTCCAGATGGCTACAATGACGGCGTCAATTCTAAATGGTGGAAAAGTTATGAAACCACAAATTCTCTCACATTCTACTGATGCATTTGGCAGGGTCACAGATGTTTCGAAAGAAAAGGTGGGGGAACTCAATGTAGAGGGTAAATACCTCGAAAATATTCGCGAAGGGATGAGACAAGCTGTAGATTACGGAACAGCAACTGGTTTGAAAGGGAGTTATGGTAGTCCTCTTGCCAAAACAGGTTCTGCAGAAGCGCAAGTTAGGCTCGCGAATGGCCAGACTATAAAAGGGGCACACTCATGGGTGATTGGTGGTTTTGAGCACGAAGGGGAGAAATATGCATTTGCAGTTGCTCTACAGTTTGGTGGACGTGGTTTCAGAGTGGTCCCGGTTGCAAAAGATTTTCTCTATTGTTTGGGAGTGAATTTCCAGGATCAATCATGCAACTAATTTCCTATATGCTATAGCTTTAAGCTAAAATGTAATTATGAATATAGAAACAGCTTTAGCAATAATAATTTCTTTTGTGCTTGCACTTATCGGTGGCACTATTCTAACTTCACAATTCAACAAAAAACTAATCCGTTATAAAGTCATAGATACTGCATTCCTAAGTATCGTCATGTACTTTGTTCTGTCTCGTATTCTGGGACTTGCTTTAAATGCGAATGAACTTGCGTTAGCGGGTTGGAATATCCTTCCTGTAGTTGGTGATCAGGAGGTCCTTATTTGGTTATCCCAGTGGCCTTGGTTAATTTTTAATGTTTTCGATGGGAATTTTTTGTTTTTAGAGGTTTTAACTGCGGTAAGTCTAGCACAACTACTTGCAAACCTTACGCACAAAAGGATCGGTGACGACCGCGAGCGCGAAAAATACAATAGAATCAGTTCAATTCTGTCGGTTATCGTGATTGTTCCTATGCAGCTCGCGGCTTGGATTAATTCCTACAATGCCAATATTTCTCTTTTACTACCAATTATTAGTCTCGGAATTAGTTTTATTGCCATTATTTTTATATTTTTGGTTGTAAGGCGAGCTTGGCAATTTAATGTTCTAATTTTATTGGTACAGATATGCGTTATATTTTTCCTAAGTTTCTATGAAAATCTACCAGGGGCGATTAGTCAGGAGTTGGTTTCGATAAATGTGGTTGTTCCAACAATTATCTATCTAGCACTTACGTTATTTACAGGACTGCAGATTTTAACTAGAGTAAGTAATATAAAAACGCGTGAGATAGAAAGAAGTCCGAAAAATCAGGGGGAAATTAGAAATAGTACAAAATCAGATAAATTTAATCGTAGAAACCACAACGAAAGTTATGCCACACGCAACTAAAACAACAGATACAGAAGTAAAAGAATTAGTAGTAGGGGAAAGTGATCAATTGCGTAGATTGGATATTTATCTCGCATTGAAACTACCTCATTTCTCCAGAAGCCAGATAAAACAAATGATAAACAATGACCAGGTTTTAGTGAATTCTGAAATTGAATTTCATCCCCAGTATAAAGTTAAACTTGACGACGTTATTACGATAACTCTGCCTGAAAGGCAAGTTGAACATGAGATTAGACCTTCTAGGATTAATTTGGATATTATTTTTGAATCTGAGAGTGTTTTAATAATTAATAAGCCCTCAGGTCTTGTGGTTCATCCGGGTTCGAGTCATTGGAAAGATACGTTAGCAAATGGTGTTAAATATTATCTGCAGAAAAAGGGTGAGGATTTGTTTGATGCGGAGAGAGCAGGGTTGGTCCATCGGCTTGATAAACCGACCTCAGGGGTGATTATCATTGCAAAAAATCCTGAGGCACTCTGGCAGCTTTCTAGACAGTTTGCGCAAAGACAAGTAGAGAAGTACTATATAGCAGTTGTGAAAGGTGTGCCACGGCGGAAGATGTTTACAGTTGCAGTAGCGATTGGAAGAGATAGGAGCAATAGACAGAAATTCTCTAGCCGTGGCAACCATCTAAGGCCAGCAAC
>JBGSOW010000017.1:0-3724 GCA_041738875.1 Candidatus Dojkabacteria bacterium | reverse complement strand
TTATAAAAGTAGCTATGTTTGGATTTATATTTTTTACATTTATCAATATATTTTTGGCGTCACTTCAACTCATTACACTTGATACAGAGTTGATACCAGCTGGACAATACATTAATGGAGGATTTGGACAAAGTAATTTCTTTGGGGCAACAGTTGCTTCCTTAGCTTTGATTTTAATTTTTAATTTTCCTCAATTTAGTAGAATTAAAATTATAAATATAATTTTAATTCTTGGTTCACTTCTATTTTTAATTCTGAGTTTCTCTTATACCGCGTGGATTGTATTTTTATTTATTTTTATTTTCTTTGCTACACTGCAGATAAAATACTTCCAGAAGCGAAAGAAGTATATTTATTTAAGTATTCCTATATTTATTATTTTAAGTTTGCTTTATGTCTACAATAATGACCTTTCCAGAAAATTGTATTGGGACAGTGCGCTGGAACTAATTAGACTTAGACCAATTCTAGGCTGGGGGCCAGATACAATCATAAATAGCTTGAGAGATAATTCACTTTTGGTTGGAAGGTTGGTGGATCGTATGCATAATCTCTATCTGGATATAGCAGTCATGTTTGGGTTGCCTTTCTTTGTGTGTGCAACTATTTTGTCTTATGTCCTTGCAATAGCTAAATCACAACTTAAAGAAGTGAGTTGGGCAAAAATCCTTATACTTACATTTCTTCTTTCTGGTTTGGTTTTAACCAAATCGATATATCACTATTTAGAATTTTGCCTTGCTTTAGGAATAGTCTCTTTTAGCGCTAGAAGATAGTTCCTGAATTCATTCATCGCGGTGTAGGTTGCAATAACTGTAACTTCATCTATTCCATTTTCTATGTTTGTCTTCAACTCTTTATAACTGTTGTAGGTCTTAATTAAGCTATTATCTATACATGCATATTTTAGCCTTAGATGCATGTCCTTTGCTCTGATGCCGCATAGACTTATTTGTGCAATATTCAATTCCAGCAGTTTTTCAATTTTTGAATCCCACAGCCACGAAACATCACGCCCGTCTGCGATACGGTCATTGATGAGTATCACGATATTATATTTTTTAGTATCTATTTCACGCAAAAGGTTTAAAGTTAAATCGAATCCAACCGGATTTTTTACCAAAAAGAATTGCCAGTTTATTCCATTAGCTAGAATTATTTCACCTCTGCCAAAAGCAGGTTTAGCGGTTTCAAATTTAGAACTAATATATTGGTGTGAGTATTTTGCTTCAACTGCATTTAAAGTAGCCATTGCAAAACCAGCGCTAAAGGCAGATGATTTTCCAGGAATAGTTAACACATATTCTTTTTGGTCGATGTTTAAGATTGGCTGCAATTTAGAATTTATTTTCACAATATCTACTAGTGTTACAGGTCTAGAATTAATTTTATTTTTTTCAAAATCTGAATTTATATCTTCAACACCTTCGTACTCAATCTCTTGCTCAAGACCAGTAACTTTCACAGGGTAGAATTCATAGTTGCTTAATTTTGCAGGTGAGGTCCTCGCCCTGAGCTCAGAAAGAAGTATCTTAATTTGTGGGTCATCGTCGTTATAAACGATTTTAACTAAACCTTTGATATTTTTTAGTCCATTTAAAACGTGGTTTCTAGTACGGCTTATTTCACCGTATGCATCTAGTTGGTCTCTGAAAAAGTTTGTAATTATCACAACCTGAGGTTGCAAAGCGTCTACTATCTTTGGGAAAGTTGCTTCTTCAATTTCAAATATACCAAAGTCGAATTCGTTCCCTCCAAATAGGCTGAATGAGGTTATTATCTGAGATGCAATCCCACGTCTCAAGTTTGATCCGCTAGAATTTACAAAAACTTTAGCGTTTTCTGAATCTAAAAAGTGTGAAAGTAGTGTTTGTGTTGTTGTTTTCCCATTTGTTCCGGTAATAATTATACGGTTATTAATTTTATTTATTGCGTCTGGAATTATATTTAATTTTAATTTTTCTAAAATGAGTCCCGGTAAAGCTGTACCCGAGCCTCTACCTGTAATTTTAAGAATTAAAATTACTAGTTTGCCAATTAAAATTCCAACTAATAGTCTCATTTTTAATTATTAATAATATATTTATTTAGTACTTGAAATAGACTTGCTTCTGCGCGCACGTTAGTGAGTATCTTCTTATTTTTATCTCCATAACGTATCTCTAGATTAACTTCTCCACCTTTATAGCTATTAATAAGCTTACTTACGCTTTCAAGTTCAGACCTATCAGAGATATTGGAGATATCGATACTCAATTTCTGACTATCTTCTATACTACTTGCAGGCATGCATTCTTCGATGATCAGACTAAGTTCGTCTTCACGGAGGTTTCCTTTACCAACTAGAACAACGACATTACCTTCGACCAGTTCGTCTTTCACTAGCGCATATGTTCTAGGGAAAGCAACAGCACTGCATTTACCATATTGGTCCTCTATTTCGACAATCGCCATTGTTTGGCTATCTTTTTTTGTGAGCACTTTTTTAACAAGGCTTATTACTCCGATAACTTTCACACTTTTAGTAAGAGAAAAAGTTTTATGCAGATTTTCTTTATTGAATTTACTTGCAGAAATAAGGTTTGAGTTCATCAAAGCCATCATATAGCGGTCCAGAGGATGGGCTGTAATATATGTGCCAAGAAGCGCTTTTTCCCAAGCGATTTTTTCGGTGTTGTCGTTGTCCGGTACGTTGGGCAGTTCCACTTCAAAAACTGAACTAACATTGTCTTTACTCTGGCCGGCATCTGCAAATATATCTGTTTGGCCTGTTTCTCTAATTTTATTTAAATCGTGTGCCTTACCCATAAGGGTCACATATATCCCTAGCAGTTGGCTTCTAAATGCGAAATTATCAAACGCACCAATCATTATCAAGCATTCCATAGCCTTCTTCGTAAGTTTTTTCCCTGCCATACGGACAATAAAATCGTCTATACCTTTAAATTCCCCATTTAACGACCTCTCTTTTACGATTTCTTCAACGATATTCTCTCCGACATTTTTAATTGCACCTAAACCAAAACGAATATATTTGCCTTTCTCAATTGAGAAAAAATTATCGGATTTATTGATGTCAGGGGGGAGAATTGTGAAACTCATTTTTCTGGCTTCATTGATGTCTATCGTAATTCTATCGGTGTCGTGAATATCTGAGTGCATGAGGCCTGCCATAAATTCGATTGGATAGTTCGCCTTTAGATATGCGCACCAATATGCGATAAGCGCGTAGCTTGCGCCGTGGGCTTTGTTGAAACCATAGTCAGCAAATGGCAAAAGGTAGTTCCAGATTTCTTGTGCAATTTCATCGTTGTAACCTTTTGCCATTACACCCTTTTTAAACACTTTTTCCTCTTTATTCATTATATCTATTTTCTTCTTTCCCATTGCACGCCTAAGCAGATCTGCCTGTCCCATAGAATAACCTGCAACATCTACAGCAATTTTAATAACTTGTTCTTGGTAAATCGCAAATCCATAGGTTTTCGACAATATATCTTCCATTTCACTAATGATGTATTTTGGTTCTTTCCTACCATGCCTACATTCGATGTATTCAGGGATGTATTTCATTGGCCCAGGTCTATAAGCAGAGACCATAAAACAAAGATCTTCTAAATTCTCAGGACTTAGGTCTCTAAGATATTTCTGCATCGGCGGTGATTCAAATTGAAAAACACCAATTGTGTCGCCTTTTCCAAATAGTTCGTAGGTTTTTTTGTCA
>JBGSOW010000057.1:0-3450 GCA_041738875.1 Candidatus Dojkabacteria bacterium | reverse complement strand
TGAAGCAGAAGTTGTAGATGAGGCTGCGAATAAAGCAGAAGAAGTAGTAGAAGTTGTAGATGAGGTTGCGAAAAAAGATTTTGAATTTACGCTGGCCGATGGAAGTGGAAATGGCGCTGTTGCGGTTTCTACTTATAACGCAAATAAAGTATATCTTCGGGGTGTTCATGGCTCTGGGTCGCTTAGAGAGGGTTTTTTTGTAGAAGGGGATGATTATTTTTTCAGTTATATTGCCTATGCTGAAAGCTATTCTGGATTTATAGCAAAATCAAATATTAATTTTGAGTTAATAAATTCTGGAAAAATAGCTCAATTCAACGATCCTCAGATGAAGTATACGGAATTAAGCGAAAGCCCCTTTTTTTATACTCCCGAGGAATATAGCAATTCTATTGGTTACTTCGAAATAAAAGATTATGGCGGGGAGTATTCATGTGAAGACGCAAAATCCGGCAAGTATAGCTCTTATCCATACAATGTTGAATGTTCAGAAGAGGATTTAATGGTTAAGGTCGGTGAAGCTTCGTCATCTATTGAAAATGGTTTGGTTAAATCAATTGGTCATTCATACTGCTTTTATAGAACGGAACAAGGTAAGTCTTTTTGCCTGGCGACATATAATTCTTTTGCATTTGATAAGGACGCATATAGGGAACCTTCCTTGGAAGTAGGTGAGGAATATATTCTTTTTAATAAGTAAAATTCAATTAAATTATTTTGAACTATTGCTCGCGTTTGTTATCATTAAGCACCATTTAGGTTTAAGTGGTAGTGTTCTTTTTAGCAAGGATGGCGGAGTGGTCAATCGCACCTGACTGTAAATCAGGCCTCGTGAGAGTACGGGGGTTCAAATCCCTCTCCTTGCAGTTGAATACTAAAGCAAATCTACGCCGATATGTGACTATTTGAGGCAAAGAACCAAAGTTAAGTTTGCGCAATTTTTATTTAGAGCTCGGCTGACGTAGCTCAGTCGGTAGAGCATTCCCATGGTAAGGGAAAGGTCATGAGTTCGAGCCTCATCGTCAGCTATTTATATGTTATAATTAGCGAAATTCAAAGTCCCGGAATTTTACCTTCGCTGAAATAAAACAGCGTGCGGGCAAGTATTTTAATTAATAAAGGTAATAAATAATGGCTACAGCAGCTAAAAAAGTAGAAGAAGTTCAGTCAAAACCAGTCAGTACTAACCCTGTTAGTACAAAACCAGTTAATTCATTCAGCCCAAAAGCAGCGAGTCCAGTGGCAGTTAGCCCAGAGGTAGCAAGAGCAGAGGCTGAAAAGGCGAAAGCAGAAAAGAACGTTTACGATCTAAGTAACGTCAAAACTTCAGTTAAACTTCCAAATGTGAAAGATGTTTTGAAAGCAGGCGTGCAATTTGGACATGAAGCTAAAAGATGGCATCCAAATTATGCCAAATTCATTTTTGGTCAAAAGAACAAAATTCATATTATCGACATTGCAAAATCAATCCCACTTATGAAAGTGGCCGGAGATTTCTTGTCTCTTGCATATTCCAGAGGACCTATACTTTTCCTTGGAACAAAGAGGCAAGCAAGCGAAATTATCAAGCAAGCTGCAATTGACACAGGTTCTCATTATATTGAGCACAGGTGGGCAGGAGGACTTTTATCCAATTTCCACCAGATTAAACAAAGTGTTGACAGGTTAAACGCTCTAGAAACACAGTTTGAAGAGGGAGTTACAGGGAGAACAAAATACGAAATTTCACAAATGAAAAAGGAATGGGAACGTCTAAATAGATTGTACGGTGGTGTGAAGAAAATGACTGAACTACCTCGCGCAGTGATTGTAGTAGATCCTAGCTATGAAGCAGGTGCGATTCGCGAATGTAATTACCTTGGAATTCCAGTAGTAGCAATTATCGACAGCAACACAAACCCGGATTTCATAGATTATCCGATCCCTGCAAATGATGACGCTATCAACTCAATCAAACTAGTAGTTGACTATCTAACTGCAAGATTAGCTGAAGTGACAAACACACCATTTAGAGTTACTCATAAATTTAAAGATTATACAAAGGTAGACGTGCAGATTAAGAAAGCGAATCAAGTAGAGGAGACCAAACAAGAAAGTAAACTACCAACATTTGCTAAAGAGCAAGTTAGACCAGCCTCTGCACCAGTTTCAAATGCAAAAGCAGGTAGTGGTAAACCTGAAAAAGCTAAGAAAAGTGACGCTAAAAAAGGCAAAGCTAAAAAAGAAGCTCCAGCAACAGGTGGTATTTTGGGACGTTACCAGGAACAGAAGGAATCAGAATTAAGCTAAGTAGCAAAGAAAGAATTTGCTAGATTAATTTAAAATAAGTACTATTAAATATGGCTAAAATTACACTAGAAGATATAAAAAGTTTACGCGAGAGAACAGGTGTAGGTATTCATCAAGTGAAAGCAGCACTTGAAAAGGCTGACGGAAATATTGAGAATGCGATTATTTATCTAAGGGAGCAAGGAATTGCAAAAGCTGCAAAAAGGTCTGCAAACGAGACAAATAACGGCATAATCGGTCAGTACACACATGGTAAATCACTATCAGTTTTGGTAGATATTTTGAGTGAAACAGACTTTGCTTCAAACTCAGACAAGTTTCAGGAGTTGGCCAAGGAACTTGCGATGCATATCGCAGCAAAGTCTCCGGAGTACATAGATGTCGAATCCGTGCCACTTGAAGTCATCGAAGCTGAAAAACGAGTTTACGCAAAAGAATTAGAGGGTAAACCAGAAGCAATTAAAGAGAAAATTTTAGTCGGTAAAATGGCTAAATTCTTTGAGGATACTGTGCTTATGGAGCAAACTTATGTGCGCGATGAGGATAAAAAAATTAAAGATTTATTGAACGAGTACATTGCAGCTTTAGGTGAAAGTATCAGAGTGAACGGCTTTGTTAGATTAAACCTTGGAAATGCACCAATTGTAGTAACAAAATCTTAGTAAGATTGAATTTTGTAGTTATTGATTTAGTACGTAATCGGGTTATTGGCGAAATTTTAGGTTTAAAGTTTTGAATTAATTTTTTACGGGTATTTACTAAAATGTTAAGCGTTTCTGAAGCTACAGCAAAATTCCAAACAGCAATTTCTCATTTCGAAACAGAATTAGCAAAATTGCGGGCTGGAAGGCCGAATCCTGATATGTTTGCAAATATATCAGTCGATGCATATGGCAGTAGTCAGCCGCTCCAGAATCTTGCAAATATCAATGTCGTTGATGCAACTCTAGTAACTGTGCAGGCTTGGGATAAAGGTGTTGTTGCTGATATTTTGAAGGCAATCCAGGCTGATCCGCGTGGTTACAATCCAAATGTTGCTGAAACTACGATTCGTATCCCGATCCCAACGTTGACGCAAGAAAGAAGAATCGAAATTGTAAAAGAGGTGAGGAAATTAGCAGAAGAATCTAAAATACAGATTAGGCAAATTAGACAGGATTG
>JBGSOW010000033.1:0-10475 GCA_041738875.1 Candidatus Dojkabacteria bacterium | reverse complement strand
GATTTACAGACCCCTTAACTTACTCAATGGGCAGTACAGGACTCGAACCTGTAACCTATTCGGTGTAAACGAATTGCTCTACCAATTGAGCTAACTGCCCGTTTTATCTTCTTACTCACTATTCACCAAGTAAGAAGATTGCAATTTACTTTTATTTATTATGCCGCGGGTCAGACTTGAACTGACGACACCCCGCTCTTCAGGCGGGTGCTCTACCAGCTGAGCTACCACGGCATCCAATTTTCTTAAAGATCACCAGAGTATACTATCCCCAGATTCATGTAATTCTACCATATGTACGTATTAATTTTGAATTATGATTGGCGCAATTCTTTTTAATCCAAACTGATTTTATTTAATTAATATTAGTTCTTAGGTTCGCAAACGAAATGCATGAAGATTGAGTTAGAATCGTGATCTAACTTAATCAACAATTAGAAATGTCAAAGCATAAGTTCCTAAGCTTGGGTGAAAGAATAGAGAGAGAACTTGGCATACCCGCCGACGTGCTTATGTTGTTTAATGGTATATTGGAAGGATCTAACACTAGAGGTAGTAACACTGATCCTAATAGTTTAATTAGCACTGCTTGCACAAATGCTCTAGCTAGAAAAACTCTGGAACAACCTGATCCAATTGGAGAGAGAGTCCCTTCTGCAAATCAAATTAGAGCGTTTCTTTCCAACCCAGATTCATTTACTATTACCAGACAAAGGCTTGTAGCTATTCCAAATCATAATGGACTAGGTGTTGTTGGAGATAGACAAGTTTTCGAATGTTTACATTTAGGAACCGAGAAGGAATTACCTAGAATCGCAATACCCGAAATATACGTGAATGCAATGCAAGATCTAAAAATCATACTTGATATAGACGAGATAGGCCCAGACACACAATTTGCACCAGATTCAAAAGACGTGACAAAACTTCTAACCGCTATACTGACCACTGGAGAAAGTATTACTGCAATTGGTGTCTGGAGAAGAATGGTATCACTTGCAATCTTAGGATACAACCAGGATCAAATACTAGACGGAATAGATAAGATAGTGAAAACAAGCAAAACACAACTTCATGATGGTTATAGTGAATTAGTAAAAATTTTACCTAAAAGAGGAACGTATAGCGCAGGGAAAAGCGGTGATAGTAGAGTTGTGCATGCATTTCACCCAGTACAGAAACTTGTTGCTTTGACGCCTACTATTAGTAGGAAAAATAAGGACGGTAGCTATAGAGTTAATCCCTTCTTAAGTAGGGAAGACTATTATAAACAATACTACCTAGGTTATAAAATAAATGAAGAACAGGAAGAATTTTATAATTCTGTGGAAATAATCATAGAAGAATTGAAAATAGAAGAGTAGTTATGCAAGACTATAGCAACTTGCAAATTGCTCTACAATCTTACTTAGACGTGGATAATCGTAATTTGGCTTACAGTGGTGAAATTTTAAGAGTTAGGGATTCAAGGATAGTTATCGAGAATACTGCAATATATTTATTTAATATGTTGCAACAAGCGCTAGTAGGAAGATATCAAAACGATCGCATAGAACAGATAGGTGCAAATAATATGAGTTTAACAATTAATGGTAGGACTTACAGTAGCACTAGTCTAAACAGATGGGTAGGATCGTATATTAAATCCAGAAAGTTAAATGAACAATTAGTCCCTCAAGAAGCAAGTATTAGACCTGTAAATTGGGTATTCTAATTGGACTGGGAAGTAATATTCTATTATGCTGGCGTCAGTGGTGTGCCACTGCCTTTATCACTCTCACTCTTACTATCAGCGTCTCTGCTTATCAACAACATATGCCAAAGGCTAGATAAGGCGATTATTAAACTAGCTTGGCTCTGCTTCATAGAGTCAGCAATATCAATACCTTCTATTTCAGAGGGATATATGTCATTGGCTGAACTATAATAATTTGCTAGAAATGTATCATATACTTGCTCCATTCCATTTACTAAATTAATAACTCTCTTAAGAACAAATTCACACCTGCCGCCTTCATTATTCTCTATTAACCAGCATTTTATTGAAGCAACTGAGACACCTTTATCACCACGATTGCTCGAGCATTCCACATTTAGTGTCTGGTCTATCTCATAAACCGTCCTAGTGAATTCATATGAGTCGGATGACGTATGAAGCTTTACTTTCTTACTATTATCCATTTGGGCATATATTCTATTCATACACTCCTCAATATCGTAGAAAGCTTCACTGATAACAATACCATTTACACCCGATAATTTCTTACTAAATTCAAAATCTTTTTCTGAAGTATTAGTGTATGTAGTTAAACTAGCAAATAATTTCATTATAGACATGGGCAATAGCACCTGTAAAAACCCATCAACTATTTTTGAGAGCTCCTCGCCATCAACCGCCATACGGTCACCTTGTTCATTAGTATACTCAATATTTATTGCTTTGCCCTCGTCACTAATTACATACTTAATTGGTGAATGAATAACATCATCGTCAACTTGCCTAGCGATTCTTCCGATGGTGCTATTATCTTCATATGCTTTAGATAATAAAATATACTTACTATCTCTATTACCTGTAGTAGTCAACTCAGTTCCAATTCTCCAAGTATTTCCTTCTACTTGAATTGAATTCACTTCATCTGATGTAATTAGGTTTATATCTAGAGCTCTTGTGATTCTGGCCAAAATTTCAATTTTACTGAATAAAATATGATTAGGGTCTATATCATATTCTCCTTCAGAGTTAGGTGGTGTTGCCATATATGCTTGTATTATATCACATTGTATAGATATAGTAGTTATATCTTGTGTAATTAGTAATACTCAAGTTCGCCGTTTAAGAGGAGGTTGATGCTTCCTAGCATTTCTTCGAAATCGGCGCCTTTGATTCCATGCATGGCTGCGCCTTCTTCTAGTGTTTCGTAGCCTGCGAGAATACAGTTTACGCAGAAGAAGCCGTATTCTGTGATCAGGTAATCAATGACTTCGGGGTAAAGGTCGATTAAATCCTCGATTTTCACCGTACCTGCGATTTCAACCACTTCAGTTTGTACAGGGATGACTGGTAACTCAGCTATTTCGTCAGCTTCTTCAGATTTTTGCTTAATATTTGTAGTTATAGGCATAAGTTAATTATACTAGTTGTATTGCTCATATGTTAAATCGAAAAAACAAAAACAACTTAAAAGAAAGCAGAAAGAAACGGCAAAAACACCGTCTGTCAGCTATTTTCGCTAAATTCTTGCCTACGAAAAAAAATGGCAACGATAGAAATAAAAGTGCCCCAAAAAACAGTAGAAACACTAGAGAGTTGGCTGAAGGCAGGGGTAAGCCTGATCTACAAATACTGTTTATTTGCATAGGACTAACTTTATTTGGTTGGATAATGGTTTATAGCGGGTCTTTCTATGTAGCAAGCCAAAGAAAAGATACACTCTTTTTCGAAAATAATCCGTTTCATTTCTTCATACTCCAAGGCATATGGATAGTGTTGGGCGCAATCGGTGGATACATACTTTACCGTATCGATTTAAATCTACTGAAAAAATTATCACTGCCATTAATATTAGCTGTAATAGGGCTTCTCATTTTCGTACTTATACAACCACTATCAGTAAACGGTGCAAAGCTATGGATATTTATAGGCAGTTTCTCACTACAACCGTCTGAACTTGCGAGACTAGCAATCGTCATATATTTAGCAGCAGTATTTTCCAAGAAATGGTACAAAGATGACCCAAAGCTAGGTCTCGCAAGTAGGGTAATAGAAAGACTTATGCCTATAATCCTGGTTGCATTACCTGTAACTTTGCTCGTATTTCTAGGACCTGACCTTGCAGTTGCAGGTCTAGTACTAATCATTTCACTAGTTATGTTCTTTTTCGCGGATAGAGGAAAATTGCACAATGCAATCGTCGCGGGCCAAATATTCCTAGCCGGAATCGCGTCTCTAGTTTTAGCATTCTCAGCGAATTACAGAGCCAGCAGAGTCAATACATTCCTAGACTTTCTAAGAACTGGTGAAGTCCAAGACAAACTTGGCAGTGGCTACCAACTTAACCAAATACTAATCGCAGTCGGGAGTGGCGGCTTATTTGGTTATGGATTCGGTCAATCCAGACAAAAATACTTTTATTTGCAAGATACCGCATTTAGCGACACCATCTTTGCAGTAGTAGCAGAGGAATTTGGCTTTTTCGGTTCAATCATCTTAGTTGCAGTTTTTGCAATATTATTCTTGCGCTTACTCAAACTCGCAGGCAAAACAAAAAATAAATTCGCAAGCATGTTAGTTGTTGGAATTACCGCCTGGCTATCAGTACAAACGCTGATTCATTTAGCTGTAAACGTAGGGCTAATGCCGCTTACCGGTATAACTTTACCGCTCATGAGCTACGGAGGGTCATCTCTCATAGTTAGCCTCACAGCAGTCGGGCTATTGTTAAATATTTCCAGAGACGTTAAATTAGAATAGTAACTTTTTAAATTAGCGCACACAAATATGTATATACGTTTAAAAAAGTTCATCAGTTTGTTTAAAGTTCCAGTCGCATTTTTATTAATTGGATTATTTACATTTTCGAGCTTTTTCACTTTTAACAATCAACCACTGCCAATACGCGCTGAAGGGGGAGGTATCGAGGAGGAAGAAGAAGAAGAGGAGGAGGAAGAGATTGAATATTATATAGGGGTTGACGCAAAGTTAGCAGGTGAGCAAGTATCAGGGGTAAAATTCAACCTTAATGGGCCTGCTGGAGTGACAAAATCTATCGAGAGTGTAATAGGTGAACCAGCAAGATTCATAGACCTAGCCCCAGGAAATTACACAATTAATATAGATTTAAGCACAAAAGTTGAATACAAGTTACTAGATGCAAGTACAGGCAGTAGGATAGTAAATCTAACCAGTGGAACTCCTAGTGTAGTTTTAACTTACACTTTAGCAGCAAACGAACTTCCAGTTGACGAAAATCTAGATAGTATCAAAAATATAGTTTTCCCTGAAAATCTTACAAAAACGGGTACATCAACTACAAATCTCGCGGAAATTGCAGATAGAAACCCTTCAAGTTTGAATAGTGTGGCTAATTTCACATTCGAGGACGTCGGTAAGAATAAAATCACTTACAAAAGTCCACTAGATCTATCAAATTTTAACCAATACTCCAGGATAAATAATCTAGCAAATTTTCTTGACCTCAGTACAGTCGGTATCATAAGTTTTGACACCACTTTTTTAACATTTTTTGATGCAGAAGCAACAATCACCATGAGCGGTCTAAACTTAGTTGAGTGGGGGGAAGGCGAACCGGTTGCCAAAATATATCGTGACAATCAAGAATACTTGCCTGAAAATATGTCCTACGCTTCCGGAAAACTTACATTTGATGTAGATGGATTTTCATCCTATAAGATTGTCCCTAGGTTAGAGGCAAATCTAGATGAAAATGAAATCGACAGAAATACCGAAACAAATGAGATTACTGCAAAAAATGATGTTATCACTTTAACAGTGCGTTCAGACAACCAAGACGCAAAAATCGCAGTTGTAAATAACGGTGAAATTGTTAATTTCCCTGACTTACTAAATAGCGATGGAACAGTTGCAAGCGAAATCAACCTTACTGAGGGAATGAACAGAATCAGGGTGAGATTAACAGCAGTAAACGGTGAGACAGTTGAGACCTTTTTAAATATTGAATTCAACGAAGGTGGCTCTGGTAGCGGTATAAACGTATCCAACATATTTTCCATACTATTCTTTTTAGTTATTCTTGTAAGCGGTGTTGCTCTGGGTGTTATATATCTGAAAAACAGGAATAAATCGCTACTAGACAAAACAGATGAACAAGAAGGAACCACTGAGGATGTTAAACCAAAATACAACGGCGATCTACTTACACAAGAAGAAAAAGAGTTATATGGAGAAGATCAAATTGAATTAAACGGTGATGGAACTAAAGTTAAAACAAAAACTAGTGCTAGTGACGTGGAAAATGCCTTAGAAACTGGTATTGATAAAGATGAGAGTGAAAAGGTAGATACAAAAGAGAAGTTTGATGCAAAAGAAGATATAGATAATAATAAAAGTACAAGTATAGATGAAGATACTGAGAGTAAATAGTATAATTCGACTAGTATTTGTTGCAATTATTCTAGTTGCATCAGGATACGCTTCTGTATATTTCGCAGGAGAAGTGCCGATTACTGTAAAAGGGTCAGTAATTGCGAAAGATTCAGGAGACGAAATAGTCTTCCAAGTGGGTGCAAAAGCAAATACAAATAACGGTGAAGATCAATCCGCGCAAGAATCAGCTAATGCCCTTACTGACGAACCCGAAGCAGAAGGGCAGGTACTCGCCGCAAACGTTAATATGGCAACTGAAAATGAGCTGTCTGATAACTATCAAAAAGTAACTGCTGAAATGGATGAATTCTATGCAAAGCTAGAAAAAAATTATAATTATGAAAAAACTCTGTATGAAGAAGCAACAAAACTTACAAACTATT
Source organism: Candidatus Dojkabacteria bacterium (assembly GCA_041738875.1). Taxonomy (GTDB): domain Bacteria; phylum Patescibacteriota; class Dojkabacteria; order CALFHW01; family CALFHW01; genus JBGSOW01. Next base: position 3,965 of record JBGSOW010000033.1, on the reverse strand, counting down.
TACGTGCAAAAAAGTCTCCAATTGCTGAATACAAGTACGCGCGGCAAATTATTTCTTTGGCGCGCGCAAATGGTGGTGATTACCGGATAATCATCGCAATCTCAGGAATCGAATCTGGTTTCTGTAGAGCAAATTATAAAAAATATAACTGTTTTGGCTATCTAAACGGCGTGCAATATCCAAATTATACTGCAGCGCTAGAGAGATTAGTACCTAGAATCACGAGAGAATATGCAAACAAATACGGAACGAATTTCGAGGCGCTTGCAAAAGCATACGGAATGTTGAACTTTACCTACCACGCCCCAAGAATGGCACGCATCTACTCCGATCTAAGCTAGACAAAAAGTGACAAAATCACCCTGGTCAATTAAAATCATATATGACCAAGCTAGAAGTACTCAAAACATATTTTTATTATGCAACCACTGACAGGTTATTTTATTTTCTAAAATTCTTCTTTTTAGTACTCAGTGTAATTGCAATCGAATCTCTTCCACTTTTCTTGGGAATTATTGCTGATCAGGTAATCAGAGCTGAATATGAACTTGCTATGCAAACTTTGATGTTTGCTGTAGCGGTACGCTTTGCAGGACTTGTCTTTTCACTTCTAAATGAATTCTTTGGATCCCGCGCTATCTTAAACTGTCACAGAATGGCACTACAAGATTTCGTAAGGTCAGTACAAATGCAGAATTATACTTTTCACACCTCAAAATCATCAGGTAAATTGATCAGTTTAGAAAGAAGAGGAGCAAGCGCTCTAATGACTGCGTTTATAGATATCAACTACCGAGCTGTAATTGTAGTTATCGAATTTATACTAATTCTTGCAGTTCTATTTTTCCTAGACCCTCTTACTAGTTTAATGATACTTATGATCCTGGCTGTTGGGCTGATTCTTACAGGTCTTGCACTGCGTTTGAATATACGTTTGAGAAAGCTATCAGTAGCTGCGGACGATAAAATAATGGGAGTTGTAGTCGATAACATGATCGGCTTTGAAACGGTAAAAATCTTCGCAAAAGAAAAATGGGAAAGAAATAGACTTGCTCAAACAATGAACGAATGGTTTAGGCCCAACTGGAGGTATTTACAGTCGTTTAGATTAATAGACGGTCTTGCAGGTTTAACAGCCATAACCGCATTTATTTTTATCTATGGGAACGGGATAAATTCTGTTGCAACTGGTGTAATAACGATAGGTACCCTTGTCACGATTTTTGGATTCACCAGTAACCTAGTAAGTGGAGTCGGAGAAATCATCTACAAGCTCCGCGAGCTTGCAAAAAGTTATAGCGATCTAAGCGAATTTTTCGGTATTATAAAATTAAATCCTGAAGAAAGTAATAAAAACCGCAATCTTAGATTAGAAGATGTAAAAGGTGAAATTAAAGTGAGTAACCTGACATTTAAATACGACCAAGGAAACCAAGTACTGAATAAAATTAATTTAGAAATTCCGAGAAGTGCAACGGTTGCGTTCGTTGGTGAATCAGGAGCTGGGAAGACTACTTTAAGTAGAATACTAATGGGCTTTTACTTGCCAACTGAAGGTGTTGTAACTATTGATGACAAAGACATTAGCAAAATTGTCCTCCACGATCTAAGGAAATCAATTGGATTAGTGCCGCAAGATCCTGTACTTTTCAACGACACAATTGCTTATAACATTGGCTATGCCAAAGACGATTCGAATCTAACTGAAATAATCCAAGCTGCAAAAAAAGCTCAGCTGCATAATTTTATAGAATCTTTGCCTGCTAGATACGATACTATAGTAGGTGAAAGAGGTGTTAAATTATCTGGTGGACAAAGACAGAGGCTTGCAATTGCGAGAGTAATTCTGGAAAACCCACCAATTATTATTTTTGATGAAGCAACAAGCCAACTTGACTCGCACAATGAGAATCTTATCCAGCAGGCATTTGAGGAATTAACCCATGGCAAAACAACGATTATTATCGCTCATAGACTATCAACTCTAAAACATGTTGATACTATCTATTTGTTCGCAGATGGAAACCTGAGCGAGCAAGGTAATCATGCAGAACTGGTAGCAAAAAAAGGTAAGTACGCAAAACTTTGGGAAATACAGACCACAATCTAGTAGAATAGATTATGAGTTTTGTACATCTTCATCTTCATACTGAATATTCAATGTTGGACGGTTTGAACCGTGTCTGGCCATTGATGGAAAAAGTTAAAAAGACTGGCATGGACGCTGTTGCAATATCTGACCACGGTGTGATGTATGGGGTTACAGAATTTTGGTTGGCTGCGAAAGAAAATAATATCAAACCAATTATTGGTTGTGAGATTTATTTGGCTCCTGGAAGTCATAAAGTAAAAAAACCAATTGACGGGATTAGTTATTATCATTTGTTGCTACTAGCAAAAAATCAGGTAGGTTACCACAATCTGATGAAAATCGTTTCTATTGCTGGGATCGAAGGTATGTATTATCGGCCAAGGATTGATGTTGCTACTCTCGAAAAATATTCCGAAGGATTAATCTGTACAACTGCTTGTCTAGCAGGTCCTGTAAATACACACATTCTTAGAAATGAAGACAAAAAGGCTAGGAGTTGGCTAGAAAAGTTGAAAGGTATATTTAAAGAGGACTTTTATCTCGAACTACAGAGAAACGGCTTTTCACAGGAAGACGTATGGAAACCAGAAGATAATTCACAGCTCCCGGTAGAACATATCGAGACAATACAGTTGCAAATTAAAGCGAATTTAGGGCTGAGAAAGTACGCAGAAGAATACAAAGTGCCACTTATAACCACCACTGACGCTCACTATCTAAACAAAGACGACCGCGAAAGCCAAGAAGTATTATTCGCAATTAAAGACGGGAAGCAAGTAAATGATCCCAAAAGGAGGCTTGGTTATTTGGATACCTATGTGAAGTCACCAGAAGAAATGATTTTGGATTTCAAAGATATTCCTGAAGTTATAGATTCGACACTAGAAGTTGCGGAAAAGGTTGAGAAATACGATATAAGGTATGATCGTGTGCAGCCACATTTCGTCTCAGACAAAAAAGAAGAAAAAAAGAAGTCTGCAAAAGATCTGCTTAGGCTGCACACACTTTCCGGCGCAAAAGAAATGTATAAAAAAATCGACGATTCACTACTTGAAAGGATTGATTTCGAACTGACGATTATTCATGACAAAGGCTACGACGATTATTTCTTGGTTGTTTCGGATATTATCAAATGGGCGAGGGCTCAGGGAATTGTTGTGGGAGTTAGAGGTTCTGTAGCCGGAAGTGTGGTTGCGTATTGCTTGGATATTATTAATGTGGAGCCGGTTGGCTGGGAACTATATTTCGAGCGCTTTCTAAATCCTGAAAGAATGAGTCCTCCTGATATCGACATGGATTTCCAAGATGATAGACGAGATGAAGTTATCAAATATGTTGAAAACCGCTATGGAAGAGATAATGTTGCTGCAATTGCAGCAGTTGGAAGAATGAAGACTAAAGCTGCAATCAGAGACGTTGCAAGAGTGATGGGAATTGATTTGAAGTTAGCTGACCAGTTATCAAAAATGGTGCACGTTGTTTTTGGTAAAGTTAAACCCATTAACAAAATGATGGTTGATGACCCTGAATTTGCTAAATTAGTGAATTCAAATCCAGAATTGCAAAAATTGAAAGACGTTGTAAGTAAAGTCGAAGGAATGGCAAGGCACGTATCCACGCACGCTTGTGGCTACCTGATCACTCCAAAGCCGATCACTGATTATTTCTCAGTTCAATACGAAACAGGTAAACAAGAAGGGAAAATCCTTGTGCAACAAGAGGGTAGTTGGATCGAGGAACTGGGTTTAATGAAATTCGACTTCCTAGGACTGCGTAACCTAACTATTATCAAAAATACCATCGAACTTGTGGAGAAATATCATGGTGTAAAGATTGTTACAAAAAAAATACCACTTGATGACAAAAAAACCTA
>JBGSOW010000023.1:0-5210 GCA_041738875.1 Candidatus Dojkabacteria bacterium | reverse complement strand
GGCGGAACCTGTGTCCCCTGATTCACAGAAAAAGCAAGACCATTTGCCTGACCTTTTCCGTGATACGGGTCCTGCCCAATTATTACAACTTTAACCTCATCATAGGGGCAGGAATCAAACGCAGCGAAAATATTTTTTGGCGCAGGATAAACAACACCCTGCAAATATTCACTACGAACGAATTCCGCAAGTGTCCGAAAATATTCCTTACTGAATTCATGTTCAATATGTGGACGCCAATCTGCTGCAAACCTAGTATTCATAATTTAATCACATTTTAACCCATTAGCTTAAATAACAAAACTTGACAATATATACATATATATATACTAAAAGCGATCTATCTATTGAGTTCTTTAAAAGTTGATCTACACTACTGTCAAGAGCGCGGACTAAGGAGCATGACATGGGTAACCCTGCAAACAGTGGTAACAAGTACGACGCTAACGGCGCCGTTAACAAGAAGGTCGAACCCGATGGTCGAGTAAACCTATACGTGGGTAACGGCTTCGGACACTCGCACACCGTGTTTGATGCAAATGGGCAACTCCTCTACGATCGTGACGCGAATGGTAACATCTTTACCGGCAATCCGCCTGGAGCGATGTTTCCACCTGTACCAGTTTTCAAGAAGTAAGTTAACCGGAAAGTGGTCAAGTAGATCAATCTAGAAGTAAGTGTGCTGTTTACAGCTTAAATGTATGCCCATATGGCTACAGCAATTACTTTGACCCAATAGATAGATCACTTTCCTCTAAAATTAATTGTATAATGATAAAATGGATCCTATATATTTCCCGGAAGTAAAAAAAATTATCTCACTTATTACTTCGAAATATCCCAAGTTATCTACCTCAAGGGATTTTGATTTATTATATGTAAGCAATGTAGGTAGAAATTATTATACAATGCCAGAAAAAAGAAAGTTGAGTTTAGAAGATGACTTGGAGAATGGATATACAGAATTAAATATATTCACCAATGTAGCAAGAGGTAAACGCCATATTCATTTCTCAACCAGAATGGATAATGGTGAGATTATCTTTTACGAAGTTGTATCAGACATTTATAACAAACAAGGAACTAGAGTTAGCAACGAAACATTATTTGTTAATAAGCTAATAATAGAGATAATCAAAATAATAGAAGCTATCTAAAATTCAGCATTACATCGTTTACTACTTAGTAATCTGAAATATATGGCGAATAAGCATCTGCATGTTAATTGCGCTGGATGAGGTTTCCTTTGTCATCGTACTCGGAAGTTGCCCAACGGTTAATTTTATCTTCGATAAGATCTCTGTTTGAAGCGTACTTTCTCCTAGATTCGATGAGTACTAGATTCTCCTGGCCTCTCGGCTGCCATGAAGGCGGCAAAGCAATTCCAGTAAACGGGAGACTTTGCGAGCCATCTATCATTATTTTATTGACATAATGATACTTGGATAAATTTACAAGATCTGTAGAGGTTAAATGTGGCTTATATTCTTTCTCTAATTCCGCCGCATCTCTAGGTCCCACAACATAATTCAACATCGTACCGACGTTTCCGAAAATTGCGTCCCTCACTTCAGGCATAAGCTGGTCGATATATTGATGCGCAAGCACCAAATTAAGCCTATATTTCCTTGCTTCAGAAAGTATTTTAACAAATGAAGTCGTGGCAAAGTTCTGGAATTCGTCTACATAAAGATAGAAGTCGGTTCTTTCTTCTTCCGGAATCCTAACTCTTTGCATCGCGTTCGTGTAAAGCCTTGTAATCAACATTCCGCCAAGTAACGCAGAATTTTCTTCACCAATCTTCCCTTGGGAAAGGTTAACAAGGAAAATTCTGCGGTTATTCATAATCTCTTCTAGATCAATTGTAGATTTGACTTGCCCTACAATATTTCGAATTATATTCGCTGTGATAAAACGTCCCACTTTATTTTGTATCGAGGACAGAGATTCGGTCAGTAGTTTTGGGTTTTTTGTCATTTCATTGTATTCTCCTTCCCAGAATTTCTTTAAAACCGGATCGTCCAACTGTTTCAAAATAAATTTACGGTAATTTTTATCCTCAAGTAACCTCGTCAGCCCAAGAAGTGAAACATTTTGGACTTGTAGTAAAGTTAAAATCGCATTATTCAATAAATACTGCAGCCTCGGCCCCCAGCTATCACCAAAAAACTTCTTAAATATTTCAACAATTCCATCGGCAACAATATCTTTCTCCTCACCTGGTTTCAATTTTAATACGTTTAATCCAACCGGGAAATTAACATCCGAAGGGTCAAGTATTACCACATCATGAATTCTTTCCGGCGGAATCAAACGCAAAATGTCATCAATCAAATCACCATGCGGATCAATCACACCAACCCCATGACCTTTATAAATATCACCCATTATCATGTTTTTCAACATAGTGGATTTACCTGTACCGGTCTTCCCGAGCACATAGGTATGTCTCCTGCGGTCGTTTGCTTTCAGACCATAGCGAATGTGGGTATTTCTATAATCCGTTAGTCCTAAAGTACTAACTTCTGTATCGCCCTCAGGCGTAGCCAAATCCAGTGGGAACGCTAATTTTTTCGACTTTGACCAAGCGATATTTGCTACCTCAACTGTATTATTTGGCAAATGATAGAGTGATGCAAGTTCCTCAATATTAACTATGTCTTTCACTCTTTCGTCTAAAACTCTACTTATGAACTTCTGCTTAAAAGTCAGCTTCGAACTCAAACGCTTTCCAAAAATAAGGTTCATTAGCGCGTTCGGTTTCTGATTTTTTCTTACAATAGAATTAAACTGCCCAGATTGGAATTGTTTAAAGCTGGCCTCAACGTCCTCCAAAATCGCCTCCGCTGAAAATTTATCTTCTGCTTGTACAACGATTCTAATTAAAAGCTGAAATCCCAGCTTACTTGATTTTGTTTCGACTTCACGTAGTTCACTACTTTCACCCGCTTCAAGCGCAACTTTTCTGCCCTCAACGTCCTCACGCATCTTCCTAGAGTCAACAAACTTTCTTCCAATTTCCTGCCATTCGTTATTAATCGGCCTCACAAGTGTTTGTATAAACACTTCTTGGTTCTGATTCAAATTCGAAATCGCACTAGAAATAGAAGCTAAAGGATCAACTTCAAAACTCACAAACGTTTTTATCGGCAAATAAAAGTCTTTGGCAAGACCTAGTTCAGAGGTTGCTATAGCTCTCTTTGAATTCAACATGCTGGTTGCATAGTCGTTAATTGCTTTAATTTCCGCTGTAGGATATTGCGCGTAAATCTGATTTTCTACAAACTGTTTATATCTACTATTTGTGACTACTAGAAAAAATATGCCGTATTTGCCAGCAGCAATCTCAAGGCTAAAATGATTGCTCGATTTTTTCTGGTTCCTTAGAATTCCGTACAAAGCAGCAAATAATTGTTCAGCTGCTTGAGGAGACTTTTCATTGTCGTGAGGAATCATCACCCGCAAAACAACTAGGTCAGTAATTTTCTCATTAACCGAAACGCGCAATCTCAAGTATCGCAGTAAAACGTAAACTGATAAAAATCCGGCTATTATAATGAATATTGTTTGCAGGTCCATATATAATAATAGCTGTTAGAAGAAATAAAGTCATTAGTGTTTATAGTGAGTAATTAATTTGATCAACTCCTTCTTATTAATTTAAATACAAACAAAGATAAGTTGTACATTTTCACATAAATGATCAATTTTATACCGACACTTTATACAGTATAATCATCTATGCTGAACAAAACTGTAGATAGTATTAATATAAAAACCTAACCAAACTATGAAAATAACAACGAGCACTGAGGCTTTAAATTATTTATACTCGCTACAACCTGCAAGCACAGAACTTATGCACCCGGGCGAATTGGGATTGGTACGCATAAAGAAGCTACTTGAATTGGTAGGAAATCCACAGGAAAAAATTATAACTATCCATATCGCAGGAACATCTGGAAAAGGCTCAACCTCAACATTTCTAGCTCGTATACTTGAAGCACACGGCTACCGCACTGCTTTAAAAACCTCCCCTCACCTACTCGATTTTCGTGAGCGTTTTGTTGTAAATCGCGAAATGATACCGTGGGCTCAGGTTATTGAGAATCTAAATGAAATAATCCCTATGATTGAAGAAGTGAAAAAGAGTGAACTAGGTTCTCCAACCTACGCTGAAGCAACATCTTGCCTTGCGTACTATAGTTTGGCAAAGGTTAATCCAGATGTTTTGGTTATGGAAACGGGGATGGGTGGAAGGTATGACTTTACGAATAGCATTGCCAGAGAAGACAAAATAACTGTCATCACACGGATTGGTTTGGATCATACTGACAGATTGGGCAACACCCTGGAAAAAATTGCGTGGCAAAAAGCTGGGATTATTCAAAATAAAAATCTAAACATTACCTTTAACCAATCGCCAGAGGTGGACAAAGTTTTCGCAGATGAAGCGCGAGAAAAAAACGCCACACAAATCGTTTTAAGGCCAGAGAAAAATTTCTCCGGTACATTCACGTCTATGGATTTCATATTTTCTGGTCACACTTTAAAAAACATCGAACTTGGCCTTATTGGTAATTACCAAGTTGAAAATGCCGCGCTAGCAATGACCGCAGCAATTAAATTCCTCGAAAGAGACGATTTGAAAATTGAGGAGACTAAACTAAGAAAGGCCGTGAAAGAAACTAAATTCCCCGGCAGATTTACACAAATTAATGTAAAAGGAAAAACTGTAATTTTCGACGGCGCGCACAACCCTCAAAAAATGGATGCATTCTTACGCGCGCTGAAAGAATTATATCCGCAGACAAAATTCAATTTCCTTGTTGGTTTCAAAACTGGAAAAGATTATTTTGGCATGATCAAACCAATTGTGGAGAATGCGCAAAATATTTTCATAAGCCCTTTTTTCACAGAGTCACAAGATTTTGCGCACTTCTCAGTTGCGCCTGAGGAGATCAATAAATTAATTAAAGCAATTAACCCAAAAACTCACACCCAAACTTTCACCAACTCAAAAACGGCTTTCACTGCAGCAATTACAAACACAGACACTGAGACACTACTAGTAGTAACAGGCTCTCTCTACTTCATAAGCGAATTCCCGGAATTTTTCCGAAACAGTTAACAGAATTAACCGCCTTCTATTTACAGAATTTCAAGTTAGATTAGCCAAAATAAATAACAGCCCAACTACCCTCCTACGC
>JBGSOW010000064.1:0-3855 GCA_041738875.1 Candidatus Dojkabacteria bacterium | reverse complement strand
TTCGCACTTGGTTGGGCAGATTAGTTGAATTTAAAGGCCTTATGCTTATAGAAGTGCCGACGTCCCTTGTTACACTTTTCACATTCAATCTCTCTAATCTGCTGTTATTTGGAACGTTTTGCAAACTACCTAGATTAATTTCAAATGAATTATTCGAGACAGTCGGCTTATTAACTAAAAACCCGTGTGAACCTGCGCCAGCTACCGCTTTATTCGGACCTACAACAAAAGGAGGACTGATACTATCAACTATTTCAATTTGTTGTGAGATTATCCCAGAGCCAAGATCTGAGTATTGTAGTGTTAATTCAAATGCCGTATTACCAACCCAATCAAATGAAAGTTGCGCCCTGTAATCATTAAGTGCAAGCCCAAAATAGTCCCCAGGCTTCAAAGTATAATTTTCAACGAAATTAGTTTCACTAGCTTTGATGATAGTCCTAGTGTCAGATGCTTCATTGATACCACAGAAAAAACTCGAGGTAGTGTCAATTACACAGTCAATGTCACTTACTGGCAGGTTAATCGTCGTGCTTATACTTTCTTCGAGGTCGAGGTTGTTCGCGCCTATTATTTGAAAATCAGACGAGGCAAAAAAATCGATCAATGATAATAGCCTCGTCTCAGCAGTATTATAGGCGCGAAGATACTGCGCGTTATTACTTACTTGCTGCGAATTTCTAATCACCGCAGACGAAATGCTAATTACCAGTAGACTAACTACAACCATAATTATCAATACAACCACTAATATCTGCCCACTTTTAAACAAAGATTTTCTATACACCATAATATAATTTAGCAAATTTTGGCTATAACTTGCTGATTCTCTAATTATTTTTTTGAATTGTGCGAATTTTATGAGATACTCTGCTATTAAATCTAGTTTGGTCAACTATAAAAGACTTTAATCGCAACATTATACAGAAGAAAATCTATATAACTAGGTTGGTTACTTCCTTCTACTTCGTAATTTCATTAGTTATACTCATAAATAACTTTCTTGAGGGAAGTGCAATTGAATTAATTTATAGCCATATAGCCCTACAAATTGTACTTGTAATTCTATGGTTTACTGCAAAAAATCACCATAGACTAACATTTAGCATCTTGTACATATTAACTGGATTCATAGCTGCATATATTGTACACACGACAAGTATCCATAACATCATTATTCCTTTACTTATGCTTGTTATTTTGTTCACAGCGAATTTGGTTTTGGGAGTATATCTGACGATTGCAATCACTGCAATTCTCTCAGTGATAGTACTTTTTGCATCCATAACTAACAGTACGCAAACGCATAGCGTACTTGATGTTTTAGTTATTGTCTGTCTGAATTTTCTTTTTCTTACGCTTATTCGCCTTGCTTATGCTGAACTGAATAACGCATACACACGTTCACTTGAGTATTCCAAAGAGCTGGAAAAGTATAATACTCAATTAGACGAACTAGTACAAGAACGAACAGCGCAGTTACGCAAGATTCATCGGGAAACGCTCTACTCACTGCACTCTCAGGCAATACTTGGCAGTATTGCGAAATCACTAATCCACGATATTAGTTTGCCACTAAGTTCGCTATCTGGTTCATTAAAATTAATTCATAACCAACTAAAACAATCCAATCCCTCAATAATCCAGAGCTCCGAGGTGGTTAAAGAGATAGAAAATGGTCAGGAGAAACTTGAAACAGCAAACCGCATAGTGAAGTCCAGCAGGGAGATGCTTTCTGGAAAAAGAATCTATACCAGATTCAACCCAAATCAAATTGCTGGCAAAGCAATAGTTACAGCCAAAACTCACGCGCGTATGAATGGGATAAAGATAATTACAAATTTCAGTTCTAACTCTAAAATCTTTGGTTCCCCCGAGATGCTCGAAAGAGCATTGACGAATATAATTATCAATTCTATTGAGGAACTGGGCAGAACTACGAAAACCAAAAAGACAATCCACATCTCAACTGAAGATAACGCAGACGATATTATTATCAAAATTGAGGACAACGGACGCGGGATTCCTGAGAGTAAAATTAAGCAGATTAACTCAGGCAAATACCAAGCTCCTTCTGGATCTAGGAATCTTGGTTTCGGACTACAGTTTGTCAGAATGGTGATCAAAAGTGAATTTAGTGGGGAATTTGCAATCGAAAGCAATGCCTTTGAATTTACGCGTACAATAATTTCGCTAAAGAAAAGCCCACCTATACCAAATGTATAGGTGGGCTTCTAGTAAAAAATCTTAAACCAAAACTAAGATAAATTTAACTTAGCTTCTGTTTTTGTGAATAAAGGTAATTGCTTTACCACTTCTGCCATTACGACCAGTTCTACCGATACGATGAATGTATTCGTCGTATGTTTGAGGTTCGTCATAATTAATAACATGAGTGATATCTTCAATATCAATACCTCTAGCAGCAACATTTGTCGCAATTAAAACTCTAAATCTACTTTCTGTAAACGAGCGAACGATAGATTTTCTTTTTGATTGAGTTTTGTCGCCATGTAAGCCACCTACTTGGTAACCCATATTTCCCAAAGCTCTTTCAAGGAAATCTACTCCTCTTTTTGTCTCACTAAAGATGATTGCTTTTGCAACTTCTTCAGATTCCAAAATAGTTGTAAGGAGTTCTAGTTTGGAATGTACATCTTCATACCTTACTACATCTTGCGTAACAGAAGTTACAGGTGTATTCTCAGTTTGTTTAATTGTAATGTATTCGTCTACTATACTATCGATAACTTTAAGAACTTTATTGTCTAGAGTTGCAGTAAATAGTAACTTTTGCGCTGTTGGGCTTGCAGCTCTTACGATTTTTTGCACGTCATTGATGAATCCCATATCCAACATACGATCAACTTCATCGATAACGATGTGATTGAATACGCTTAGGTTGATTAGTCTTTGTTCCATTAAATCCAAAAGTCTTCCTGGTGTTGCGACTACTATCTGAGGCTTATTTGCAAGCATCATTCTTTGTCTACCCATACTTTCACCACCGATTAATCTGGCTAGTTTCAAATATGTTTTTTTGATTAGACTGAACGCTTCTCTCTCAATCTGCTGAGATAACTCACGAGTTGGAGAAATAACTAGGATATAGTCATCAACATTTCTAATTGCTTTGTTTATAAGCGGAACCAAAAATGCACCAGTTTTACCTGAACCAGTTGCTGAAATTCCAAGAACATTTTTACCTGCAATTATTTCTGGAATAACTTTAGATTGAATAAGTGTAGGAATTTCGAAACCTTTAGATTGTAAATTGTTTAGAAGTGCTTGATCTAGGTCGTAATCAGCAAATCTATCTGTGATGATTGGCTTTTCGATAACTACCTCAGTGATCTGGTCATTGATATACTTATGAACTGGAGTTGTATTAACCCCTTTTTGCCATCCACTTCGTCTTCCACCACCACCGCCTGAATTACTTCTACCACCTCTATAGCCGCCACCGCCACCGCTTCTGTTGAAGCGACCTGATGATGAAGATCCACCACTTGAGTATGATCCACGACTTGAACCACTATTTGATGAACGTGAGTAATTTCCGCGGCTTGATCCACCCTCTGACGGGCGTGAGTAACTTCCGCGGCTACTTCCACCTTCTGATGAGCGTGAGTAACCACCACGGCTACTTCCACCTTCTGACGGGCGCGAGTATCCACCACGACTTGCTCCACCTTCTGAACGTTGGTAAGAGCTGCGTCTCTCTGGACGATCACTACTAAAATTACCACCGACCTTCTCACCAAAACTTTTTCCTAGTGATGGTCTACTTGGCTTATTTTCTCTATTAGAATCGTATGGTCTAGATTCCCTATTGGAACTATTAGAGCCATTTTC
>JBGSOW010000048.1:0-8884 GCA_041738875.1 Candidatus Dojkabacteria bacterium | reverse complement strand
GATATCTCTGTAACCACTATCGTTAACATTGATTGCTACAGAAATTATGTTATTGCTTGAATGGCTTGCAGTTCCATCAAATTCAATAACTGCACTAGATAAACCAGTCGTTGTAGTTGTAAATTCAATTTCTGGCAATTCAACTACTTCGAAGTTAAATGAGGCAGTTTCTTCATTGTTAGCTGCGTCACGGGCGTAGAATGTTATTGTGTACTCACCAACTGCGAAATCAGTTTGCTGGAATGTAATAAGACCTGTAAGAGTTCCATTGTCATTATCAAGATTCACGAAATTTTCTTCACCCTCATTATTTATTTCATACGTAAGTGACGTGACAGTGCCACTGTTATCTGTGGCTGAGATCTCATATGTAAATTCATCCGTGTTTATAATTCCTTCGGCCGATTGCAAAACTGTAATCACTGGAGCTGTTTCATCAGCAACTATTTCAAAGTTATAAGATAAAGTGACAGGGATGTTATCTGCATTTGTTGCAGTAAAAGTGATTGTATAGCTCCCAGGTGTAAAATCCGTATTTTGGAATGTTACAAGACCTGTAAGCACACCGCCCTCGTCTGTTAAACTATCAAATTCAGTTTCACTCCCATCATCTATTCTGTATGTGAAAGATTCAACTGTACTATTTGGATCTTGTGCAGATACCTCGTATATAAATTCGCTAGCACTAATTTGCCCTTCTGAAAACTCAATAGCTGATACCTCAAGTGTTGGCTCTTGAAAGGTTATGTTATAAGTAACGCTAGCCTCATTTCCTGCGATGTCTGTAGCATAAAATTTTAATACATTATTAGTAGCTAATGTATCAAAGTCAGACGAACTAAATGCCTGTTCTACTGTACAGTCGTTGTCATTGTAGGTATCGTTGTTGTTATCAGGTCCATCACAGGTTATATTGAAAAACTGAAATCTGTCACCAGGGTCATCGGAGTTGATTGAATAGCTGAGAGAGAATGGGTCTAAGTAGGTCTCATTGTCATTTACATTGACTATATATGTGAAATTTGTTTCGGTTATATAGCCTCTATAAACTTGTATATCTTCAAAAACAGGAACAGTTGTATCTTCTATGAAAGTTATATTGTATGGTCCAGACTGAATTTCATTGGAAGATTCGTCCTCAGCGTAAAACATAAATGTATATTCCTGACCAATTGTTGGCTCAGGACTAATATTTCCATAATCTAGTTGGAAATTCTCAGATGTCTGAGAATTTCCTCCAGCGATAGTCATGTTAGAACCACCATCGATAGTATAGGATACTGTGTCTATATTTTCTTCCATAACAACTACACCTTCAAATAATGTGTCATCACCACCATTTAGCATATCAATGTAAATATCGCCTTCTGACGTAGCATCAAAGTTAAACCCGAGAGCTGGAGCATTTGGATCTAATTTAGTTATATGAAATCGATAGATTTGCTCATCCCAATTTGTATTTGACACCTCAATTTGCATAATATGTGGGACGTTAAAGTCGAAAACTGGGTTATCTGATGTGTCTACTGAGAACGAGAATGATTCGGTAGTACTGTCATAATTCCCATCTTGAGGTGGGATATTAAAGCTCACCCAAGTTTGAGATTGAAACACAGGCGAAATTCGAGCATTGACTTGGTTAATGTTTAGGCTAGGATCTGTAGCTGTAAATTCATAAGTTATGACATCCTGGAGGAAATCTCCTTCGGTATATTGAGTAAATGAGAGCTGTGGAGTTCTTGTAATAGAGTGTATTGGATATACAATATTAGCCTTTTGATTTGAGTCGTTACTTATCGTAATTGAAACATAGTGGATATCGTTTGAAGAAATGTTTGTCGTAATTACATCAAAATTTACTTGTCCTGAAGAACCAGACAAAGTGTCTGAGCCTTGTTCAATAACGTCAAACCTCCATGTGTCTTCTAGTCTAAAATCCCAACCAGTAAGGTCTGTACCTGCTGGAGCAGTAACATCAAAGGAATAACTTAAGGTATCTCCGAAAGTAAACTGTCCTTCGACACTGTTATTCACCGTTACCGTGAATCCGTTGTCGGTAACGGTATTACCGCTTACTTGGGCGCCGTAGATAGTACTTATCGAGTCTCTAAAGGTGATTGTTGAGCCTAGCTGTGCGAATACGAATACGATTAATATGAACATAAGAAACGGGCTGAGCTTTGATTTGGATAACCATTTTAATCCATTTGTTATATTGGCAAAGACGCTGCTGTTTTGCTTGTTGCTCATATTATTGATTATATAAACTTAGTTATTTCTAGTTTTTAAATATATGTAATATATGGTTAGTTTCTAGAAATCACTTACCTAATTTATAGAAACTATGTTTGGTGGCCTAAATCATACACCTTATAATTTATATTAAGCTTTTGTGAGATTAGTGCAAGTTTTTTGTTGTTGTGCGGGTTGGATCTAGGCTAGGGAGCTTAGGAATTCGTCTATTCGTCCGTCGGATTTGATGTCACCAGGCTTGATTGGTCTTCTGAGGATTATGCCTTCGAGTGAGGTTGCACGGCTGAGCGCAACGTAGGTTTGTCCAAAATCAAATACGAAATTACCCAAATCTACGATTTGCTTTTTAAATGTTTTACCTTGCGCTTTATGAATTGTTATCGCCCATGCCAGTCTCACAGGATATTGTGTGAATGTGCCTTGTACTACTTTTTCTATTTCGCTAGTTTTTTCGTTGAATTGATATTTTTCATTACTCCAGGTGTATGGACTTACCTCGACGATTTTTCCATTCGTCAGTTCGACGATCAAAAGGTCCGATTTATCAACTGCAGTAATCAGATTACTATTTTTATTAATTTTACTATTTTCGGCAGGCGCGATATCGATTACTTTTCCTAGGCTTCCATTTACCCAAATAAATTCTCCAGTATTCTGATCTTTCTCATTATTTAAAAACATAACTTGCGCGCCAACTGCGATTTCTAATTTCTGTGGTGTGGGTTTACTGTTATCTGAAAAAGTCCCACTTGTTTGTCCCTCATATATTTTGATTGTCCCTGATAGTTCAGTAAGCTTGTATTTATTTACATAATCTACGATGCGATTTGTAGGCGCAAGGTAAATAGTGTAATTATCGAAGTCTTCGACGTCTACTTCGCCGAAGTAGCGTGAATTTATATAGTCGATATCTTTCTCTGTTTGTGTGTTCTTGCGGATACGTCCAAGGCTTGCGGTAAATTCTTTGTCAGTTTGTCTATAAATCTGAGTAAGCTCGATATGTTGAACTTCTACTTCGGCGAAAACCTTGCTCGAAAAGAAGTACGGGGATTCATATTCAGATAGGAATTGAGATTTTTCTTGTGTAGTAAGTACTGGGGGAAGTTGGTAGAGGTCGCCAATAAGTAGCATCTGTAGTCCACCAAAGGGTTTGTATGGGTTTAGCACTTGGCGCAAACGGAGATCTATAATATCCATGATATCCGCTCGTACCATTGAGATCTCGTCGATAACGATCTGGTCAAGCTCGCGGATTAATTTCCTTTTAGAGGTGTTTAAAGGTTTGCGCCTTATCTCATCGATACTTGCTGTTCTGCCTAGTCCAAAGAAAGAATGAATTGTCTCTCCTTCGACATTCAGAGCCGCAACACCAGTGGGCGCGAGTACGATTATTTTTTTCTTTGTTGACTCTCGGAACTGCCGGAGTAGGGTAGATTTCCCAGTACCCGCTTCACCTGTCATGAGGATCACTTGATTACTATCAACTGTGTCTTTCTCTAACTCTTTGAGAACTTGCGTGTTAATACCACTGCTAATATGATCACTGAGTTTATCCCGCATTACAATTACATTGTTTATATGGTTAGTTGGTATTATTAATTTCTCTGTTAGATAATAATTCTAGCACCTAGTTATTAAATTTTTCTTAAATTAATTAACAAATTAATTGCGCTAAAGTAATGTTACTTTTTATCTGGCAAAGATAGTTGCATGAAACGGCAAAAGGTTGCTATAATCATTTCACTTGAAGACTGATCGAGGTACTTATAAGCAAGACGCAAACAAATCCGATCAAGTTCAGCCACAGATTGTGTTTTTTTAGTAAACAAAGCGAAAGCTAGTTTATTGTTTCTTTGAAAGTTAAATAGTGATAGATACCGAACATCCTGAAGACTTTATTACTTTATGCAAATAAGGTAATTTAGAAATTAGAGATGTTCAGTGCGATACGTCAATTTTTTTGAAATTTTGTTCTTTTTATTCTTAAAAAGAATTTGAGCTAAAACCCTAAGTAAAGTCTCTCAAGATTTACTTAGGTGGATTAAGACAGTTCTATTGTTAATTTGATTTATCAGATTAATTTTGAATCGGATCTTAATCCTTATGAAGAGTTTGATCCTGGCTCAGGATGAATGCTGGCGGCGTGCCTAAGGTATGCAAGTCGAACGAGGTTTATCAGAGCTTGCTCTGGTAAACTCTAGTGGCAGACGGCTGAGTAATACGTGAGAATTTACCCCAAACACAGGGATACCACCGCGAAAGTGGTGTTAATACCTGATAGTCCCCGATAACGAAAGTTACCGGGGTAAAGCTCCGGCGGTTTGGGATGAGCTTGCGGCCTATCAGCTAGTTGGTGGGGTAAAGGCCTACCAAGGCTATGACGGGTAGGGGGCCTGAGAGGGTGATCCCCCAGAATGGGACTGCGAAACGGCCCATACTCCTACGGGAGGCAGCAATTAGGAATCGTGCGCAATGGACGAAAGTCTGACGCCGCGACGCCGCGTGGAGGATGAAGGTTTTCGGATTGTAAACTCCTTTTATATGGGAACAAGTTCTGAGTGTACCATATGAATAAGCAGCTTCTAACTACGTGCCAGAAGAATCGGTGATACGTAGGCTGCAAGCATTATCCGGAATCACTGGGCGTAAAGAGATGCGTAGGCGCCATATTAAGTTAAATGTTAAATCTCACGGCTCAACCGTGATTCTGCATTTGATACTGGTATGGTTGAGAATATCAGGGGAAAGGGGAACACCTAGTGGAGCGGTGAAATGCGTTGATATTAGGTGGAACACCAGAGGCGAAGGCGCCTTTCTGGGATATTTCTGACGCTAAGGCTCGAAAGCTAGGGTAGCAAAACGGATTAGATACCCGTGTAGTCCTAGCCGTAAACGATCCCTGCTAGATATTTGTTTGTCATATACCAAATGCTTCGGCAATTGGTATAGGCGATGAGTGTCACAGTTAACACATTAAGCAGGGCGCCTGGGGAGTACGGCGGCAACGCTAAAACTCAAAGGAATTGACGGGGACCCGCACAAGCGGTGGAGCGCCTGGTTTAATTCGATGCTAAGCGAAGAACCTTACCAGGGCTTGAACTGTAGCTGCAAAACTTATGAAAGTAAGACTCCTTCGAGGGTGCTACAGAGGTGCTGCATGGCTGTCGTCAGCTCGTGTCGTGAGATGTTGGGTTAAGTCCCGCAACGAGCGCAACCCCTATCTGCTGTTATAATTTCTGCAGAGACTGCCCGTTCCAAAACGGGAGGAAGGTGGGGACGACGTCTAGTCATCATAGCCCTTACGTCCTGGGCTACACAGACGCTACAATGGTCGGTACAACGGGTAGCCAAGCGGTAACGCGGAGCCAATCCTATAAAACCGATCCCAGTTCAGATTGCAGGCTGCAACTCGCCTGCATGAAGTCGGAATCGCTAGTAATCGCAGATCAGCATGCTGCGGTGAATACGTTCTCGGGTCTTGTACACACCGCCTGTCAAGTCACGGAAGTCGCTTCTGCCTAAAGTCCCCGATATTGTATTCGAGAGCTTAAATAGCTTTTTACGAATGCAGTATCGGGGCCTAGGGTGGGGGTGGCGACCAGGGCTAAGTCATAACAAGGTAGCCGTAGGGGAATCTGCGGCTGGATCACCTCCTTTCTAAGGAGTAATCTAGTTGACCACCTTGTTTTCGGTTCGCCGAAAACAATACCGGTCGCTAAAAAGTCATACTATCGTGTGTATGTATGCAAATGACGTATCAAACCTGGCACTAATTCGTTAGTGTCTGGGTATCTATCACTATTTAGCTTTCAAAAATGCTCCCTTATCCATTTTTTCTTACGCACTTTTACCTACAGATATATTAATAGATGGATATTATTTCTGGTGAATGGTAATATAACCTTACTTACTCAACTATATACTTACAATGCAAAGTGCTATTCAAGTCAGTAATCTGTCGCGCAGCTTCACACAAATTAAAAAGGAACCAGGGCTGCGGGGTGCTGTAAAATCTTTATTATCCCCAGATAGGCGCGAGATTAAAGCAGTGAGAAATATATCCTTCGATATTAAACCAGGTGAAGTGGTTGGTTTTATTGGCCCAAATGGTGCAGGTAAGACAACAACTCTGAAAATACTCTCAGGCCTTTTACACCCGAGTAGTGGGGAAGTAACTGTACTGGGATTTAGGCCGTATGACAGAAAGCACGAATACCAGAAGCAATTTTCAATAGTAATGGGTCAGAAAGCCCAGCTTTGGTGGGATTTACCTGCAATCGAATCATTCAAATTAAACAAAGAGATATACGAAATATCAGATAAAGATTTCAAAGAAAGACTAAAGCATTTATCTGATCTTTTGGATGTCAATGACATTATCGATGTCCAGGTTAGGAAATTGTCTCTAGGACAGAGAATGAAATGTGAACTTTTGGCAGCGCTACTACATAACCCTAAAGTAATCTTTTTGGATGAGCCGACTATTGGTTTGGATGTAGTAATGCAGAAAAAGGTTAGGGAATTTCTAAAGGAATACAATAAAATAAATAATGCGACAATCATACTAACTAGCCATTATATGGAGGATGTGAAGGAATTGTGCAATAGATTGATAGTGATTGACAAAGGCAAATTGGTTTTCGATGGCACGGTCGATGAACTTACGAATAAATATACCCCTAAAAAATATCTTAAAATTATTTTCAATAAAGCAATTAATAGAAAATCACTTGAAAAATACGGTGAGATTCTAGAAATAACAAAGCATAGCGTCGTACTTTCTGTAGGCAGAGAAGTGCATGCCCAGATAGCAGGAAAAATATTACAGAAGTTTGATGTTGATGATCTAGATATCGCAGAACCCAAACTTGAAGACGTAATATCACTAATCTTCTCGCAAAACTAGATTATGAAGTCAGCTAGAAAGTACTTACGATTTTTCTATGTAGGTTTACTCGATAATATCTCAGATGCTGGGAAGACAATGATTTGGATGATAACCGAAGGTATCATGGCATTTGTATTTATTTTCATCTGGCTTTCTGCCTCTTCAGGGCAAGATACTATTGGCGGGGTTGATAGAGGGCAGATAATCGCATACTACTTCTTTACATTTATATCTTGGTATTTGATCGGTGGATTCTTTCACTTTTTAATGGCAGATTCTATCCGCACAGGAAGGCTATCAAACCAACTAGTTAAACCTGTAATGCCTTTTGCGCAGGACATAATGAAAGAGCAATCTTGGAAAGTGTTTGGATTTTTCGCCTCCATGCCGATTTTTCTGATCCTTTTGGTTCTTTTTGGGCAATTCGCTGATTTTTCGATTGATAGTTCAAATGTCCCTTTCGTAATTTTGTCATTAATATTAGGAGGGATTGTTTTTGGAGCACTAGATTTTATAGTTGGCAGTTTCGCTTTTTGGCTGGACAGGGTAAACGGTATTCGCGCTTTAAATTCAGCTTTTTTCAATATTTTAGGAGGCTACTACATACCTTTTATACTTTTGCCCGAAGCAATAAGCGCGGTTGCCCAGTTCCTGCCTTACAGGTATACATTCTCATTCCCGATTGATATTTTGCAGGGGCAAGTTGGAGATGGTCAGCTCTTGGGAGGGTTTATTGTGCAAATTATTTGGGCAATAGTTTTAATATTTATCTGCAATCTAGTACTTAAAATTGGTCTCAGAAGGTATGAAAGTTTTGGTAACTGATATTTTAAAGCACTTTAGAGTCATTGGGGTTCTTTTCAGAGCGACAATACTGACTTCGCTGGAGTATAAAATGGATCTTTTGATTACTGTTTTTGGTGAGATCGTCTGGACTTTGGTAAATTTAGTATTCTTGGAAATTATCTTCATGCAAACCAGTGACATAGCTGGCTGGAGTAGAGAAGAGGTCTTCTTCTTATATGGTTTAGGGAGGGTATTGAGGAAACTAGCAACAAGTTTTGTTTTTATTAATATAAAAGAGATGGCAACTGAAATCAATCAAGGAAGGTTGGATATTCTTTTGACTAAGCCAGTAAATAGTAGGATATTTTTAATGTTCAAGAAATTTGATGTTTCAGAGCTTATTGGCAATCTTGCAAGTGTAGTAATAATGGTCTATGCGGCCGCGCAGATAACTTTGGATTTAAGTGTATTGAATTTATTAATCGTCTTTGTAATCTTTTGTATTATGGTAGTAACTTTTGTGTCTATGTTTTTTGCTTTTTTTAGCCTTGCTTTTTGGCTTGGTGATATAGGTCACGGTTATTGGATTTTTGCAGAAGGCTTCAAAATAGGTATTTTGCCTCCTGGCGTTTTCCAGGGTGTGTGGCAGGTTGTCTTTGGTCTGGTGATTCCGGTTGTTTTGTTTGGTGCATTGCCGGCGGCTGTATTATTGAATCGTTTTGATGTGAATTCGCTACTTGTGATACTACCTTTTACTGTATTCTGGTTCTTTTTTGGGCAACTTCGTATGGATAAGAGGACTCAGGTCTTACACCAGCGTAGGAGGGTAGTTGGGCTGTTATTTATTTTGGCTAATCTAACTTGAAATTCTGTAAATAGAAGGCGGTTAATTCTGTTAACTGTTTCGGAAAAATTCCGGGAATTCGCTTATGAAGTAGAGAGAGCCTGTTACTACTA
>JBGSOW010000073.1:0-20907 GCA_041738875.1 Candidatus Dojkabacteria bacterium | reverse complement strand
GAGAATTGAACTGGTCAGGTAGGACTCGAACCTACATCCCGACACGTCGGGATAACAGCCGATTGCATACATTATTTTTATTATTGGGGGTTAAACTGGTCAGGTAGGACTCGAACCTACAACCCATCGGTTAACAGCCGATTGCTCTGCCATTGAGCTACTGACCAAAACTGCGTATCAAATTGTCAAAAAACTAAACTCGAACCTACATCCCGACCTGCCGGGATAACAGCTCAATTGCTCTGCCATTGAGCTACTGACCAAACTATTGCTCTAAAATTTAGTCACTTGACTTGCTTATTTTACCACGCTTTTTTCATAAACGTTATTGATTATACAGAAGATATTACTTGCATGCCAACTATATTTATGAGTATATTATAAATAGAAGATAGCTGCCCGCTATTTAAAATTAATATTTCTTGCAATGGCAAAAAATAAGAAAAATAATCAGCGGCAGAAAGCTGACGAAGTAGTAGTAGCTGCAAATAACCCACGCGAAGAGGTAGTATCTAAAGTGGAATCAAATCCCAATGTAGAAGAAGTTAGAAGTGAGGATTCACGCAATGTAATAGTTGCTGCAGTAGTGATCATCTTGTTGTTGGCAGGGATTGGATTACTTGTTTTTGGCCTTGCACAAAGTCTTTTAAGTGATCAAAACGACACACCAACAAACAGAAATACTGATTCACAAACAGAAGCTAGTGGAGATTCGGATACTGATACTGATACTGATGCTAATGTTAACGGTGAACAAAATAACGGAGACAACGAAGATAATAACGATCCAGAGAATGATAATAATGACAGCAATAATGATAGTGTTTCAAGTAATGATTCAGATAATGATAGTGCAGTAAATGATAATGACAATGGTTCGGTAGATTCTGGCTCTGGAACTTCAAATGTGGAGACAGGACGAACTGCAACGACTAAATACCAGAGCACAAATACATTTGTTCGAGGTTTGAACAATTACAGCTTCGGAGATATCAGCGGGGATAATTATGTAGTCAAAAAAGGCGATACATTATGGCAAATTGCGGAGGCAAGGTATGGAAGTGGCTATGCTTGGGTTGACATAAATAACGCAAATGGAGGCTTTAGATTGCTTCCAAATGGCACACCCGTTAACCTACCAATTGGTTATAATCTCGTTCTTCCAGATTTA
Source organism: Candidatus Dojkabacteria bacterium (assembly GCA_041738875.1). GTDB lineage: Bacteria > Patescibacteriota > Dojkabacteria > CALFHW01 > CALFHW01 > JBGSOW01. The sequence continues at coordinate 19,736 of JBGSOW010000073.1, read as the reverse complement.
AACTAAAAATTTATTAGATTAATTATTTAAGGAAAACTTAAGAATTATTGGTTATCCTTCACTATGAAGGGTAAACAATATGAATTAGAATCAATCCTAAAAAAATACTGGGGCTATGATAGCTTCAGAGATGGTCAAAAAGAAATAATCACTAGCATTCTAAAGGATAAAGAAGTCCTAGCACTTCTAGCAACCGGAGGAGGAAAAAGTATTTGCTATCAAATAGCTGGTTTAGCAACAGGATTATCGTCAATTGTAGTCTCGCCATTAATTTCACTGATGAAAGACCAAGTTGACAGGCTAGTTTCAGTTGGGATTAGAGCGGCAGTCTATTCATCCGACCTGAATACTTCTGAAAAAAAGCTGGTACTAGATGATTTCGTAAGCGGGAAGTTGCAATTTCTATATATTTCACCCGAATCTTTGGGTGCAAAGTTGATTAGCCAAGCACTAAAATATGCGAGCGTTGGATTAATTGCAATTGACGAGGCTCACTGTGTCTCCATCTGGGGGCATGACTTTCGGCCTGCCTACCTTGAAATTGCAAGTAGTATAGGTGAATTAAAAAAGAATAGTCCCGAAGTTGCGGTTGCAGCATTCACTGCAACCGCAACCACAAAAGTAAGTAAAGACATAACAAGGCAACTAGGTATCCCAAAGGCAAAAGTATTCAAAACCAGTTTTGCAAGGACAAATCTCGCCATAAAGGTTATGAAAAATATGAAGCAAGTAGAACTGTCTAAGCAAATCCGCACAAATATGAATAGAGGCGCGGTACTCATCTACACAAACAGCCGCAGAAGAGTAGAAGAATTAGCAGGTAAGTTAACCCAGTCCGGTATAGAGACTAGCTTCTACCATGCCGGATTAAGTCCAGACCAGCGGGTACAAAGACAAGAGCAGTTTTTAAACAATAATCCCAAGGTGATGGTCGCAACAAACGCATTTGGCATGGGAGTTGATAAGCCTGATATAACTTGCGTTATCCATGAACGGATTTCGGACTCTTTGGAGAATTACTACCAGGAAGCTGGACGGGCAGGTAGAAACGGAAGTCAGTCAACAAGTATAGTGAATTTCGACTGGCAAGGTGTGAGTTTGAGAGCAAAGATGTTGGAAGACAGTTACATAAACCCTGGAATTGCAAACAAGATCTATAACTTTTTAAGAGCAGAAATTAAAAATAAAGGGTTGCATGGTGGCATTAGGCTGAACGTTACAAAAATACTTGAGGAATTGGAAGAGATTAATATAAAAAAGTTGAGTAATACTATTGAAATCTTTAATCAAAAAGGAGTTTGCAAAGCAGTTATCGAGGGCGAAGAGCTGCGGGTAGATAGTTTTAATTGTGGGATACTATTTCTTAGTAGGTATGTCAATTTTACAAAACTGAAAAAGATAAATGCGGAAGGTCGCAAGAAATTAACTGCAATGGTGGATATGTGCATGCAAGATAGGTGTAGGCAAAAAATTATCCTAGATTATTTTGGAGAGGCTTCTAGACCATGTGAAATATGTGATATTTGCACGGGTTTACATGTTGAAAAAAATGTATATGATGAGTAACCTTACGCTCCAGGGATAATTCCTCTTGGGTTTATCCTGCAGCTTATACAACCATAGATATCTCGTCCGTTTGATCCTAGTGACAAGTGAAGGTGAGGACCGCTACTTATTCCAGTGTTGCCAGATTGCATGATCCTTTGACCAGCACTGACTTCATCTCCAACTCGAACATATAATACGCCATTTCCATGACCATAAATTGTACTAAGTCCCCCAGCGTGGCTTATTAAAACACAATAACCAAGTCCACTACACCATCCAGCTCTTTTCACAACGCCTGATCCTGCTGCAACTACATTACATCCAGGAGCAACTGCCCAATCTACACCCCGGTGAAAACCACTGTAACCTCTACTGTATTGATAATTACACAACTGCATCGGGTTTGTAAAAGTTCCAGGTGCTACGTTAACAACTGCACCACCACCACTGATTGTGGTTGCAGCAGGCCTTCTAGTCGGAGTTGGTCTTGGAAGTGGTATTGTCGCGTCAGGCAAAAATACAACAGTACCAGTAACAGGAGAACCGTCCCTGATAACATCCGAGTTCAAATCTAGAAACGTCAACCTGTCTGCGCCAGGATCTTTCAGCTGCACACGTCTCAAAATACTGTCGACCGTGTCACCCTCGCGCACAGTGTATAAAACACCGTTCATTTGAGGAATTCGAATAATCTGTCCCACGCTCAACGAATTCTGATTAATAGGTATATTATTTGCCCAACGGATAGTATTCTCACTAATCCCATTTTCACTCGCAATCTTACTTATGCTATCTCCTTGCGCCACAGTGTATTCACGGTAAACACCGTCTGCTTCGTCGTTAAATTCATTTAGTGGAAAAAGTGAACCCTGTTGTTGGAATACATCGCTATCGATCCTTGGCCTACTTGTACTTAGACTTACAATACTAATCTCTTCACGTTGAGGTGTAACTATCCTTACTCCAAGCTCGGTATAGATGGCAAAAAGCGTAATAACAACGACAACAGTATGGAAGAATTGTTTATAAAATGAACTTCTTCCCCAATACATTCTTTGTATCAAGCGAATCTTTAGCTCAGTAAATACAATTTCTATTAATTGCCCAAAGAGAATTAATGAAACATATAATTGCCTTATTCTAATTGTTAAATAATCACCTACAAAGTTCCTATTAGAGTTTTTGGTTTTAGAAGGTACCCTTCCATTCTTTCCACTACGAGAAAAATTAGGGCTTAGTTCATCCGTATGATTGTATTTATACTTCCTGGCATAGCCTTCACTACTTATATTCATGACACTATAATTCTAGCACATTAACAACTTTGAACTGTGTTGCTTTGGAAATTTAGACATGTATCGCCATTTAATACATTTACAGTAGAATAGCTTGTTTCGGCAACGATTGTTGTATGTGCTGCAATGACAAATTGGTTAATATCTCCTGTTGTCAGTAGTCTGCAAACTCTGATTTCCAAAACATTTCCTGCTTTTGCTGCAAAACTATAGCCTATGTTACGGTCACAAGTATTCTCACCTGTGAATTCCCAATTTTTTCTAAAACCTTGACTAACTTCAGTTTGGTCAGGTCCGATGAAAAGAGTATTGAGTAAAAAACTAGTAAGATTTTCTTCAGGAGTGTCTCGATAAATCGGTGCAACAAAATTCGCATTAGTTTGGGACTCGGGATTTTTAGGGAAGAAGATCGCTACTGCATCTTCAGGCTTTTCATCATCAAAATCATTTGGATTAGTAGCAGGCGGATTTGTGTTACCTGGCTGCTGCGAGTTATTAGAGCTAGGTGTTCCATTGTTATTATCAGAAGTATTTAGATCTTCGCTATTATTTGTGTCTTCTGTATCCGTCACAATAGGATTTTGAGTTGCGGTATTTGTATTTGCTTCTCCAGAGTTACCTAGCGTAATTAGTAAACCAATTATTCCTAGGACAATTATTACAACTGCAACTATGCCAAGAATGCTTGAACTACTGGAACTTCTGCTTGCCTCTGAAACTGTATTGCCTCTGTCGTTTTTAACAAATATTTTCTCGTCCATATTTTATCTTAACTAATTCAGAAATGAAGTCAAGAAAAATAAAATTATATTTTCTGAGATTTTATTTTATTTAATAGACGCCAGATTGTATACCTAAACGGACTAGTTACTTTTATAAGTCTACCAGGCATTTGTACTGATTTTGGATTGAATCCAAGCTTAAATTGGCTGTATCCATAATCGGGATCGTCTTCCTTTGCATTTGGAACGTATCCCCACATATCAAATATCTTGACACCAAGTTCTTTTGCGATTAGCATAGTTTCCCATTTCAACAAATAGCTTGATTTTAATTTTGGATATTTGTTTAGATTTACTGTGAAGTAACTACCAGCCCAATTTTTCCAGAACTGGCTAAAATTCACAGATGTCACCTCCCCATTATTGCTCGTTTCAATGATTGCTAAATTTTTTGTTCCTGCAAAGTTTTTCCACAATGTATAAAAATATGCTTTCGGCAAAGGAGTAAATCCTTTTCTAAGCGAGAATTGTGTCAAATGCTCATAAAATTCATCTACTTTGTGTAGGTTCTCTGAAGTTGGAAAGTGGCTGCTCACTACAACACCTTGCTTTTTTGCGTAATTAATATTGTACCTTGTTGTTTTTGTAAAACTATTGATTAAACTAATTTCATCTTGTTCTAGATCTATATAAAGAGGAAACTTGGGCAAATTCGAAAGCTGCGCCTCAAAATATCCATTCTCCAGCAGTCTTTTTTCAAAACTGGAACTACTTTTTGCAAGCGGTTCGATTAGTAGCACAAAATAATTATTCCTCAATGCAAAATCATGTAGCGCAGAAATAAAATTGTTTACCTCGTCAAAGGGCTCTTCATTAATTGTGTCGTTAAAAAGACTAGAATCAGGCCAATTATCTATTAGTTTCGAATGTCTTTCAGGATGTAAAACTATTGGTCCATGAATTATTGAAATGTAACTGCCAAGGACCGGGATAGATTTTATTTGTGCAGCTATTAGAAAAGTTACCTCAGTCCCGCTAGTAGTTTCAGAATGTGTAAGATAGATTACGTCCTGCCAGCCTAAATTCGAAGCTGCCGAAGCCCAAGCGCTGTGTTGAAAAATATCTGCAACTTCGGCAGCTTCGAACAGCTCTAGATATTCGGACTTTTCTAGTATCTTCATAAAATAAGTGTTTTGATATAGTTGTAGATATCTGCAGGTATTCTACCGGCTATTAATATACGCAGATTAACTTTGTTTGACGCGTCAAGCGTATTATTAGAATTATATTCATTTATAATTTGCTTGATCTCTTTTAAATCGCGTGTGACCGAAAATTGCTCCTTCTCTGGATTATTAAGTTCTTTACTGCTTAATACTTCATTGCCAAAACGTGTGTGAGTGATTATCGTTTTACTTGCAATATTTACAAACTTCTGCGCTAGTTTCTGATGTGTCAAACGACTTTCTCTTCCAAGGTCATATAGCCCGCTAAATAAAACTACGTTGAATTTAGCTGGGAGTATGGATTGTCTAAGTTTTAGGTTTTCAAGATTCCCAAGTACACCATCCAGATTTGCATTATAACTATCGTCTATAATTTCGATACCGTCACTGTAGGCTGTCTTTTGGCTTCGAGGCTGAAGTTGTACTTTTGCTGCTGCATTAATCACACTGTTTACAGATGTTCCAGAACTCAGTGCTGCAAGGGCAGCGGCTGCAAAATTAAGTGCGTTAAAGTCGCCGTTTACGTTCATCTCAACGTCCAGGGTTTGGTTTTCTGTAATTTTATTTGCGAAAACAAGTTGGAAAACGAGTTTAGTGCTACCTGGGTTTATTACCTTTTTCAGGTTTTTGACACCTACACCTTTTAAATTTCGTTTCACTAAATTTTCTTCATACCCATAATATAAAATCTGCGTATCGGGTTTGTCTTTCGATAATTTAACTGCCAATTCTAACGCCTTTTCGTTTTCTGCGTTAATGATTGCAATGGGCTCATTAACAACGCCTCCTGCAACTAACTTATCTCTATACTCTAGGTTATTAAATACCTCGTAGTTTGCTTTAGAAATCTTTTCAATTTTGCCATCGAAAGTTGCGAGGTGTTGGTTGTTTAGGCCTGTTAAAATCACAATATTCAAAGGGAAAGCGTTTACAATCCTTGCAATAGTACCTTCTAGATAAGCATCCATTTCCAAAACCGCATGCGAATGTTTGTCAGATTTATCTGGATTACTACTCACTTCTTCTATGATTTGTTGCGCAAGGCCGATATCAGTATTGATGCTTCTGTCGGTACTAATAATCTTGAATTCTTCCTTAAGAATCGCGTTCAAAAAGTATTTTATACTTGTTTTCCCAAAGCTACCAGTGATCCCAATTTTAATTATATTATTATCATCTTTAAGCAACTCGCTTGCCTTGGCTATTACACGCCTGTGCTGCCTATAAATTATCGGTTTGATTAGTTCACTAGCTAGAATTGTCCTGATAGGCTGGGTCGCAAGCATGAAAGCGACGATAAACATAAGAGTTTGTGTATTTAAAGGTGCATTGGTCGTGATTAATGCAAGTCCAAAACAGACCAAAACGCCAATCGTTCCAATAAACGTTTTTACAAAAATTAAAAATAATCCCCTAAATGTAGGTTTAGGAACTGAAACGACTCTTTTAAAAATTAAAATTCCATAAATAAAAATAATTAAAAATAATTTTATTAAAATTAAAATACCTAGATTTATCTCGTTAGGTGTAATAAAAACAGCAGCAAGAATTATAGCTGCTACTGCGATTTTTTCTGTAACGATTCGTGGAATCAGCGAAGATGGCTCTGCTAGGACTCTTTTGATCATGTAGTCTTTTTGTTGCAGATGCGCGAGCTTAATATAACCTGAAAATAAATCAATTATGACTAAAAATAAGACTATATAAATGAGGTCGAAGTTTTCCATCACACATTCTCGCATTTTTATTTAGTTATTCACAGAGGTATAATCCAATTATGCTTAAAATAAATAAGAATAAAATAGAAACGTTGCTAGACAATTCAAAGCTTGTTTTTCCTGAAGTTGAGGGGAAATTGGTATACGTGGGACTGTCTGGAGGTGTGGATAGCTCAGTTGCTGCTGCAGTTCTGCTAGCTAATGGTGCAAATGTAAAAGGTGTCTTTATGAAGAATTGGACTGGTGAGAAAGGTCTACAGGATGATTGCCCATGGGAAGAGGATCAAAATAGTGCTGAGAATGCTGCTTTAGCGCTAGATATTGATTTCCAAAGCTATAATTTTGAAAAAGAATACAAAGAGTTTGTAGTGAATTACTTTTTTAATGAATATGAAGCAGGCAGAACTCCGAATCCAGATATATTATGTAATTCTGAAATTAAATTTAAGGCATTTTGGGAAAAAGCGTCAAATGAAGGTATAGAGCTTATGGCCACTGGTCATTACGCTAGGCTAGCTCCTTTCGCAGGGGCATCTGAGTTGCAGACTTTAACTGGTTATAGTAGCAGCGATAAAATACTAGCAAGGGCTAAAGATACGAATAAAGATCAGACTTATTTTTTGTCAGGTTTAAATCAGGAGCAACTTAACCGCGCAGTATTTCCATTGGGAGGTCTTGAGAAAAAAGAAGTTAGAGAGATCGCGGCTCATCTTGGTTTACCAAATGCAAAAAGGAAAGATAGTCAAGGGATTTGCTTTATTGGTGATATTGATGTGAGGTTGTATCTTAGAAAGTATATTGAGAGGAAGCCTGGTGTAATCGTAGATATTGATACTAGCAAGTCACTAGGTGAACATGATGGGATTGCATTTTATACGATTGGACAGAGAGAAGGTTTGAAAATAGGTGGCAGTAATATGCCATATTATGTGGTTGCGAAAGATAAAACAACAAATCAATTATTTGTTGCTAAAGGGCGTGAAAATTCACATCTATTAAAGGATAGTGTTCCTTTCGTAGATTTTAGTTTTGTAAATAAAAAGGCAAATTTAGCTGGTAATATTGAAGACTTAAATTCAAATTCCAAATTAAACGCACAAGTTAGATATAGGCAGAAACCTGTAGATGCGACTATAGCTCTAAAAGATTTGGAAAACAATACGGATAATAATCTCTTTGGTCGTAAAGGAGGAGTTCATTTCAAAGAAAAAATTTGGGCTCCAGCAGAAGGGCAGACCTTGTCTGTTTCAATTGGTGAATATTTATTGGCAAAAGCTACAATAAACTAGCCACGGAATCTCAAGGAAATAGTTTTCCCAGATTTTTTTGCATGTTTCTTTTTTGCGACTTTTTTTGCTTTGTTCATAGGTGTACATTCTACCAGACATTCCTTAAAAAAAAGAATTATTTATTTTAGAATTACTTTTTACAATAGTTAATAAACAAGATAGTATTAAGTATTATCTTAATTTTAATTTACGTATCATAATGGACGAAAATCAAACTAATAATAACCAGAATCCTCTTGTAGGAGGCGATAATAGTTCAGAAGAAGTCTTCCCAGCTGAACAGCCATCTCAGGGATTAGATCAGGTACCAGCTCAATCAGAGAATCCAGCGGCTACGCAGGCGGTTTCGGAGACCACGAATACATCAGTAAGAATTCTTCTTGCTGAAGATGAAGAAGATGCGAGATCAATCTATATTGATATTCTTACAAGTGCTGGTTTCAACCCTGATGGCGCGGAAAATGGTCAAAGAACTCTAAACATGCTTGCTGCAAATAAATATGATCTTCTCCTTTTGGATATTATTATGCCTGATATGGATGGAATCTCTGTACTAGCTCAGATCAAAAATGATCCAGAGAAGTATGGCAACCTCCGTGTTGTGATGTTGACAAACATTGGTGGTGATCTTGCAATTGAAAAGGCACTATCTTTGGGAGCAAACGGCTATATGTTGAAATCTGAGACTGAACCGCAAGATTTGATTGAAATAATCAACAAATACTTAGCAGGTGAAAATAACGTAAAACTGTCTAGGTAAAATTATCTTAATATATTAATTAACGTCAAATTACGATGTATAGAGTGTTGTCCGTGTATGCCCGTGAAATACTTGATTCAAGAGGTACTCCCACAGTTGAAGCAGATGTAGCAATTGAGTACGAGGGTCAAAAGTTTGAAGGTCGTGCAGCCATCCCAAGTGGAGCTTCAGTCGGTCTTCACGAAGCAATTGAATTAAGGGATAACGAAAGTAAAAGATATCACGGGAAAGGAGTGCAATCAGCTATAAATAAAGTAAATACCGTAATTTCTGCCGAAATTCAAAGAGAATTCTCAAGCCAGTCCGAACTCGACAATTTCCTGATTAATCTAGATGGTACTGAAAATAAATCAAATCTTGGGGCAAATTCAATCCTTTCATTGTCACTTTCGTTCGCAAGGGCTTGTGCAAGTGCGAGAAAAGTGGAATTGTTTCAGCATTTGAATTCACTATTCCAAGCGGGTACTGAGTCAAGTATGCCAGTTCCCAGATTAAATATCATGAATGGTGGTAGGCATGCTAATTGGGCAACTGATATACAAGAGTTTATGGTTGTTCCGGCTAAAAAGTATAGCTACCTCGAACAGCTCCGGATTGGGTCTGAGATTTTTCATACGTTAGAGAAACTACTGCTGCAGAAAGGCTTAAACACCAATGTAGGGAATGAAGGTGGTTTTGCTCCCGAGGTACGAAGTAATCTTGAGGCATTTGAACTTATAACAACTGCTGTTACTTCGTCTGGTTATTCACTAGGTGAAGATGTTACTTTAGCGCTGGACGTTGCTGCTTCAGAATTTTATGACGATGAAAAAAAGATTTATCACTTGAAAAAAGACAATCTAGAACTTACAACTGAACAAATGGTGGATTGGTTAGTCAAATTGCAAAAGGATTTACCGATTACTTCGATTGAAGATGGGTTGTCTCAAGATGATATAGACGGATGGTCGAGATTTACGGATTTGTCCGGGGGAAGTATTGAAATCGTTGGCGATGATTTTCTTGTTACGAATGTAAAAAGAGTCGAACTTGCAATTGAGAAAAAGGCTTGTAATAGTCTTTTGGTAAAGGTTAATCAAATTGGTTCACTAACAGAAACAATCGCGGCAATGGAAATTTCCAAAAAAGCTGGCTGGAGTAATATTGTCTCGCATAGAAGTGGTGAAACTGAGGACACGTTTATTTCACATTTAGCTGTTGGAAGTGGCTGTGGTAATATAAAAACCGGTGCACCTTCAAGAGGTGAAAGGACCGCTAAATACAATGAATTAATTCGAATTTCGGAAAAGTTATAGAAGCAAAATGAAAGATATATTTATAAAAGATCTAAGATCCCCAGGTAGTGTTGAAGGCGTCATCCTAGGAGTTTCGGGCTTGAATAGAGGTAAAGATAAAAATGGGAATCCATACTACGATATCGAATTTATCGATGTCACTGGGCGAATTTTTGGAAAAATTTGGAAAGAGTTAGTGATTGCACTAGGTAGTAATATCCCTGAACTTGGCAAAGTTTATAAGGTTTCAGGAAATTTACAGGAATTTAGGGGGGCTTTGCAGATTAGTGTTTCAGATATGGAAAAAGTGAAAGACGGTTCATACAATCTGGAAGACTTCTTAATGAGGGCGGAACAATCTCACGTTGAGCTGGAAAGCGGAATTGTTGCTTATTTGAATAGAATTCAAGATGCTGGGTTGCGTTCGTTTGTAGAAAGAATTCTACTTGATCACAAAAAAGATTTCTACGAATCAGCAGCAGCAAAGGTAAATCATCATCATTACGTTGGAGGGCTTGCGCAACACGTGCTAGAAATGTTGAATATTATGGATTCGCTTAAAGGATTTTACTCTCATGTTGATTATGATCTAGTTATTGCAGGCATTATTTTGCACGACTTTGGCAAAGTGCAGGAACTAAAACGAACTGGATTTAGTTTTGACTATACGATAAAAGGAAAGCTTCTGGGTCATATGGAAATAATTTGCGAAATTATGGAACGAACTATTGTGAAATACCAAGAATTCAAATCTTTTGCGGTTTCAGGCAAATATACACTGCTTAAGCATATTATCCTCGGACATCATGGCAGGCTAGAATACGGTTCACCCGTTGAGCCACAGACAATTGAAGCTGAAATGGTATCGAAGCTAGATGATGTTTCATGGAAAATGAGAGCTTTTACTCGTGTTATTGAAGATACAGGGCTTGCTGCAGAGCAAGACTTTAGTAAGCGCGACTTCGCAATTGGTGTTCCGATATATCTTAAAAAGGAGTCTGGCATAGCTAGGATGCCATATTATATTCTTGATGAGATGGATTCAGATAGTTCGGAGGGGAGTGTTGAGGTTCATAGAAAACCTGTTTTGAAGGCATTAAAAGACGAAAAGGCTAAAGAAAAAACTAGAATTGAGCAGGAAAATCTTCTTTAAAATCAAAAATCTTCTTTAATCACGGAACCCTTTGTGTGATTCCACTAGAACTGCAATTGCAGCACTTAGGCTGTTTGGATCAAATTTACTAATTTCGTATGTTATCCCATCGTAGCTAATCACTATGTCATCTTTTTTTGCTTCAAGGCCAAGGCAGAAGAGTAATACATCATTCTTGTCCAGGTTTATTTTTGCAGCTTGCTTGATTTTTCCAGGTCGCATCGCAAAGAGTTGAGAATATTTCTCAGTTAAACTAGTACTTACTTCGTATAAACTATCTGTAGATTTCAGGTCTTCTTCGATTCCACGCCCACTAAATTCAGTTACAAATTTCACCACGTTCTTTGTATTCTTGGTGTATCCAACACCTAACTCCTGCAACTTGCCTGCAAGGGCTTCGAGGTTAAAGGTTTCCTCCTTTACGTCGGATTGGATGAAGTAAGAAATTGGTTTGGTGTAGATTTCAGCTAATCTCCTCAAATGCTTTAATGGGCTCGAGCGACCATTTTCATATCTACTAATCATTTCCCATGTTACACCCAGCTGCGAACCAGCCTCATCTTGCGAGAGCCCAGCTTCTAGCCTCGCTTTTTTTAATTGTAACCCAATAGTTTTGTCTTTCACTGGTACTACAATAGTACTTAATAACAGCTCTCCCATAAATAGAATGAATGTAATTATTTAATGAATTAACTTCTATAAATATGGTAAAAGATAATAGTACTATTTGCAAATATTTAATTTAAGTTAATTAAAACAATGTCAGAACAAGCAAATCCCTTGAGATATCTAACCGATAAAGAAGTGAATTTAATTTATAAACATTCTTTAGGAGTAAATCGTGCAATTAACAAAATACTTGAAGGAGCTGATTTGGCTCAATACGAAGGTACAATGCTTGCGGTGCTTAATGATTATATCAGCGATGCTGAAGAAAATCTTGAAAAAATGAAGAAAATTCTACAAATAATAGATTAGCCATTGTAAAAATTTCCTATTGACGGTATCATTAACTACTTTTTTGTTAACTAAATATAACGAGCATAAACGCAAAATAATGAGCACAACCGCAAAGCAAAAGACTGAAGGAGTTACTAATGTAAAATTTTATCGTAATATTGGGATTATAGCCCATGTTGATGCTGGAAAAACTACTACTACAGAAAGAGTACTGTATTTCACAGGAAAAAAACATAAACTTGGAGAAGTTCATTACGGTGAAGCCGAAATGGATTTCATGCAACAGGAGAAAGAAAGAGGTATTACTATTCAATCAGCAGCAACTACTTGTTTTTGGACTGCAAACGGTATTCAATATAGAATCAACATTATCGACACACCAGGGCACGTAGACTTTACAGCTGAAGTTGAAAGATCGCTTAGAGTACTAGATGGCGCTGTAACTGTATTCGATGGAAAAATGGGTGTAGAGCCGCAATCATCAAAAGTATGGTTCCAAGCTGCAAAATATAATGTACCAAGACTTTGTTTCATCAATAAGCTCGATGCAATTGGAGGAGACTTCTTTATGTCACTCAAAAGTATCAGACACGAACTTGACGACAACGCAGTTGCGATCCAGTTGCCAATTGGTAGTGAATCCAACTTCAAAGGTATTATCGACCTTGTTGCTATGAAAGCACACATGTTTCATGACGAAATGGGCAAGGATATCGAGATTACCGAAATTCCAGCAGAAAATCTAGAGCAAGCAAAAGAATATCGTGAAGTACTTCTCGATGCAGCTGCAAGTATTGATGACGATCTTGCTGAGAAATTCCTTGCTGATGAAGAAATTACATATGACGAACTTGTAGCAGCAATCCGCAAAGGTGTAATTACTGGAAGAATGTTCCCAGTTCTAGGTGGTTCAGCGTTAGCCAATAAAGGCGTGCAGTTGCTACTTGATTCAGTTGCACTATACCTACCTGCACCAACTGACATTAAATTCATCACAGGTCACAATCCATACAATAGTGAAGAAGAGGTCACACGAGAACTTACTGCAGATCAACCACTTTCTGCCCTATTGTTCAAAATTGCAATGGATCCCCATGTTGGTTCGTTGGCATTCTGTAGAATCTATTCAGGTACTATTCAATCTGGTACATATGTATATAACTCTGCAAAACAGATTAAAGAAAGAGTTGGTCGAATTATTCTAATGCATGCGAATAAAAGAGAAGAGGTGTCTACTGCGACAGCAGGAGATATCGTTGCAGTAGTAGGATTTAAAGATAGCTTCACTGGAAATACAATCTGTGAAGAAGCAAATCCAATTTTATTGGAAAGTATCGACTTTCCAGATCCGGTTGTGCAATATGCAATCGAACCAAAAACAAAAAGCGACCAAGAGAAAATGGGTGAAGTGCTTAGAAAATTGGTACAAGAAGACCCTACATTTAGAGCAAATACAGATAAAGAAACAGGTCAGACAATTATTTCAGGAATGGGAGAGCTTCATCTTGAAATCAAAGTTGACATTATGAAAAGGGATTATGGTATCGAAGTAATCACTGGTAAGCCACAAGTTGCATATAGAGAAACTATCGAAAATGAGATTTCTCATAGAGAAGTACTTAAAAAGCAAACTGGTGGAGCAGGACAATTTGCTGATGTTGAAATTATTCTTACTCCTCAAGAAAGAGGTGCGGGATACGAATTTATCGACGAAGTTAAAGGTGGCGCTGTTCCAAGGGAATATATCCCATCAGTAGATAAAGGTATCCAGAATGCCTTGGATTCAGGTGTTATTGGAGGTTATCCTGTTGTTGACATCAAAGTAAAACTTGTAGATGGCAGCTATCATGATGTAGACTCAAATACAGATACTTTCAGAATCGTCGGTACAAGAGCTTTCAAGGAAGCTATGAGGAAGGCGACACCAATTCTTCTGGAACCAATTATGAAAGTTGTAGTTAGTACGCCTCCGGATTATGCTGGAGACGTTACAGGAGCACTTTCAGCAAAAAGAGGACAGATTAAAGGCATGACTAATCGTGGTAAGATGCAAGAGATTACTGCTGATGTTCCGATTAGTAATTTGTTCGGATGGGTGAATGACCTTAGGTCAATGAGTAAAGGTAAAGCCAACAGTGTAATGGAATTTAGCCACTATGAAAAAGTTCCTGCTAACGTTGTGAACGACATTTTGGCAAAATAATCTGAAAATATCTCAGGTTTGCATGAATTGGTTTGTATTTTTGACGCCTTTTTGGTATAACAATTAGACGGAATTAAGACTATACTTAATTAACATTACTTAATTTATATAACGTTTTTAGTCATGGGAGATTACGTAAGAACAAAACCACACGTAAATATTGGTACACTAGGTCACGTTGACCACGGTAAAACCACAACACTTCGAGCTGTTTTATCTGTGTTCGGAGGAGATAATAAAGATAAATGGATAGAGAAACTAGACAAATCGCCAGAATCAAGAGCTAAATCTATTACTATTGCTGTAGCTCATGTAGAAGCAGAAACAGAAAATAGACATTACGCAATTGTTGACTGTCCAGGACACAAAGATTACATCAAAAACATGATCACTGGTGCTGCACAGATGGATGGAGCAGTATTGGTAGTATCTGCTTCAGATGGTCCTATGCCTCAGACAAAGGAACACGTTCTTTTGGCAAAACAGGTTGGTGTAAAACACTTCGTTGTTTATATCAATATGTTTGAAGATATGGATTCTGATCTAGTTGACCTTGTTGAAGAGGAAATTAGAGAGCTTTTGACAAAAAATGGTTTCGACGGAGATAATATTCCAGTTATTCGTGGTAATTCACTTAAAGCATACGAAGGTGATGCTACTGCACAAGAAGATATCAAAAAGCTAATGGCTGCAGTTGATGAAACAATTCCACTTCCAGAAAGACCAATCGACAAACCATTCTTGATGCCAGTTGAGGACGTATTTTCTATCGAAGGTCGCGGAACAGTTGCTACTGGTAGAATTGAAGCTGGAAAAGTAAAGGTCGGAGAAGAAATGTTGCTTATTGGCCTTACAGAAGATGTTAAACCAATTACAATTACTGGTGTTGAAATGTTCAACAAATCCATGCAAGATGGACAAGCTGGAGATAACGTTGGTCTATTGATTCGTGGTTACAAACGAGACGAAATCGAAAGAGGACAAGTTATTGCAGCAAAAGGTTCAATCAATCCACATACAGAATTCGAAGCTGAGGTATATATCCTTGGAAAAGATGAAGGTGGAAGACATACTGCATTCTTTAGCGGATACAGACCACAGTTCTATATCAGAACAACTGACGTAACTGGTGAAGTTACTCTAAAAGAGGGTACTGAAATGGTAATGCCAGGTGATAATGTAGAAATCGTTGTTAAACTAACTAAACCAGTTGCAATCGAAGAAAAAATGAGATTTGCAATTCGTGAAGGAGGTAGAACAGTAGGTTCAGGTATTGTAACTAAAGTAATTAAATAAATAAGATTAAACTGTGAGTGCCAGTTTTAACTGGCACTCACAAAATTATAATAATGACACAAAAGCTCAGAATTAAAATTAAAGGTTATGACTCTAAGTTAGTTGAGAAAGTAACAGCTCAGATTGTTGAGTCTGTAGTAAGAACAGGTGCTGTTGTAACAGGTCCTATTCCTCTACCTACACAAAGAAAAATCTGGGTTGTAAATAATTCTCCTCACATTGACGGACAATCAAAAGAGCATTATGAAATGAGATTTCATAAAAGATTGTTAGAGATCGTAGATCACAATGCAAGAACAATCGATGCATTAACTCATTTACAAGTTGCTGCTGGAGTGTCAATAGAAATCAAATAATATGAAGAAATTAATCGCTGTAAAAAAAGAAATGACTCAAATCTTTAATGAAGATGGTACTTTGTTACCTGTAACCATTTTAGATGTAAGTGATAACTTTATCGTAAAAGAAAGTTCTAATAGCAAAGATAATTACGTGTTGGGCGGTTTTTCTCGAAAAAATGGTGATAATTCTTTTGCGGGAAACTATAAGAATGGTGAAAGTACACCACTTTATGTTCTTGAGGTTGAGAAGAAGTTTTATGATGCGAGTGAATCATTTCCTTTTAAAATAGAAATACGTGAGGATTATGTTGGAAAAAAAATCAACGTGACTGCTATTTCCAAAGGAAAAGGTTTTCAAGGTGTTATGAAGAGATGGGGTTTTCGTGGAGGAAAAAGAACTCACGGACAGTCTGACAGAATGCGTGCTCCTGGATCTATTGGATCAGGAACTACACCAGGAAGAGTTTTAAAAGGTAAGAAAATGGCAGGTAGAATGGGTGGAGAAATGAAAACTGTTAAAAATTTACAAATCGTTGGAGTTGATTCAAGCAATAAATTTGTTCTAGTAAAAGGTGCTGTACCTGGACCAAGAAACGCTAAAGTAATTATTAGTTTTATAGATTAATGAAAATAAACCATTTCGACAAAACAGGTAAAAAATCTGAAAAAGAGTATTCTGACGTTCCAGTAGTTGGTGCGAAATCTGGCGGTGAAGTTGCGCTTGCTAAATACATTCGTGTATATAGAAGTAACCAAAGACAGGGAAACGCACATACAAAAACAAGAGCAGATGTCTCAGGTGGTGGTAAAAAGCCATGGAGACAAAAAGGTACAGGTCGTGCAAGACACGGTTCAAATCGTTCACCTATCTGGGTAGGTGGTGGAGTCACTTTTGGACCTAGAAACACTCTTACCTATAAAATGAAAATGAATAAAAAGGAGAAGGAAGTTGCTGCACTTTACTTGCTAGGTGAAATGATTTCTAAAGGGGCAATACTTACTATTGAGTTGCCAGAAATTAATAAAACATCGCAGTTGAAAGAATATGCAGAAAAGATTGGTGAGGAAAGATTTGTACTTGTTCACGATAGCAGTGACCTTTATAAATATTCTAGAAATTTGAAACAAGTAAAATCAAAATCAATTAGCGATATGTCATTATATGACTTAGCAATTGCA
Source organism: Candidatus Dojkabacteria bacterium (assembly GCA_041738875.1). GTDB lineage: Bacteria > Patescibacteriota > Dojkabacteria > CALFHW01 > CALFHW01 > JBGSOW01. The sequence goes on along the minus strand of JBGSOW010000073.1, from coordinate 2,772 downwards.
ACTAAAGTAGTTTTTACTACTTCAGCATTTACAAAATATTTAAGTAAGTATAATCAATAATGCAACATAAGATAGAGCCAAAGATATCAGAGAAATCTGTAGCACTTGCAGCAGAGAAGAATGTGTACACATTTGCTATTAATGGCAAATTAGCTACTGTTACTGCAAGCACAGTTAAATCTTTTGTTGAAAAAGAATACTCTGTTAAGGTTTCAGGTGTAAATATGTTAAACAGAATCGGCAAAGAAAAAAGAGCAGGAAAAATGCGCAAGACATATAGACAAGCACCTAAAAAGATTGCATACGTAACTCTAGTTGCAGGTGATCAAATCCCCGTCTTTAATATAAGTGAAGAGGAGAAAGGATCATAATCAAATGAGTTTAGTATTAAGGAAACCGACAACAGCATCATCTCGTGGAACTAAATTAGTAAAGTTCAAACAGCAAGGTGAAACTAAAAAAATCAAATCTTTACGCAAAAATGTTAAATATAGTGCAGGAAGGAATACCAGAGGAATCATAACTATTCGTCACAAAGGCGGAAGAGTTAAAAGACAATACAGAGTTATTGATTTTAAACGTGATAAAAAAGATATTCCAGGTGTTGTAAGTTCGATTGAGTACGATCCAAACAGAACTGCAAATATTGCTCTTATAAAATATAGCGATGGTGAGTATAGATATATTATTGCTCCTGAAAATCTTCAAATAGGTCAGGAGATAATATCATCTGACACACTAAAATCAATTGAAGTTGGTAATGCATATCCATTGAAAGTAATTCCACCAGCAACATTTATCAATAATGTTGAACTTGTTCCTGGTAATGGAGCAATCCTTGGAAGAAGTGCAGGAGTTTCGATTCAGTTGCAAGGTGTAGCTGGTAAAGGTTACGTTCAAGTTAAAATGCCAAGTGGTGAAATTAGATTGATAAGCGAAAATTCAATGGCCACTATCGGTATGATTGGAAACAACGAGCATTCAAACCAGAAGATTGGAAAAGCAGGTAGAAATCGTAAAAAAGGTATCAGACCAACAGTTAGAGGAGTTGCTATGTCTTATAAACATCCACATGGTGGTGGACAAGGAAAAAGTGGTAGACACGGTCCTGGAGGTCCAGTTAAAGATCCTTGGGGTAACAAACGTGGTAAAATCACAAGAAGAAACAAATCAACTAATAAATTTATTATTAAAAGAAGAACGAGTAAATTAAGACCACGTAATAAACCTTATAAAACTATTGTATAATCATAAATCATGAGTAGATCACTAAAAAAAGGACCATTTGTAAACGCAAGGTTGCTTGAAAAAATAAATAAAGCAGGAGGCGTTAATTCCAAAGTTGTAATCAAAACTTGGGCTCGTGCATCAGTAATCACACCAGAGATGGTTGGTTCAAAGATTGGTGTATACAATGGTAAAGATTTTATCGACGTAGTAATCACTGAATCAATGGTAGGTCATAGATTGGGAGAATTTTCCCCTACTAGAAGATTCAACGGACATAGCAAAAAAGGAAAAATTGCTAAATCTACAGGTTCTACTGGAAGTTCATCATCCTAAACTGATATAATGGTCAACATGGAAAAATATGTAGCAAAATTGAATAACGTCAGAATTTCTCCGCGCAAATTAGTGCTAGTTGCTAATTTGGTGAAGAATATGGATGCAGAAGCTGCGGTTACTCAGCTTAACTTCTTAGATAAAAGAGGAGCTGAAATGGTTCGCAAAACAATCGAATCTGCTAGAGCAAACGCGGAGAACAACCACGGTGCAACTAAAGAAGGACTAATTGTAAAGAATATCTTCGTGACACCAGCAGTAACATTTAAACGCGGAAGAGCAGTTTCACGTGGTAGATATTTTAAAGTTTTAAAAAGAGGTAGTAATTTAACTGTAGAGCTAATTAAAAAGTAATGGGTCAAAAAGTTCATCCAAAAGCAATTAGAATCGGTGTAAACCTAGGTTGGCAATCAGCTTGGTTTGCTGGTAAAGCTAAGTATGCAGATATGGTTTTGCAGGACGTTGAAATTCGTAACTTCTTGCAAGAAAAACTTAAAAGCGCTGGACTTGAGCAAGTTAATGTAAATAGATATGCAAGCAAACTAGAAATAGTAATCTCAGTTGCAAGACCTGGTGTTGTTATTGGTCGTGCAGGAAGTGGCATCGAGGCAATTCGCAAAGAGCTTATGCGTAAGTATGGTAAAAATATTGAACTTAAGGTTTTGGAAGTTAAAAATCCAGAATCTTCAGCTCAACTAATCGGAGAGAATATTGCAAACCAATTAGAGCGTAGAATCGTGCCAAAATTTTCAGCAAGTAGAGCTTTGGAAGCAGCAAAAACTGATAGAGAAGTTAAAGGAGTTAGGATTTGGGTTTCAGGTCGTATTAAGGGTGCTGAAATTGCTAGAACAGAAAAGTTCCAATGGGGCACAGTTCCTCTACAAACAATCAGAGCAGGTATAGATTATGCATACGTAAAGATACAAGTACCAAATGCTGGTATTCATGGTATTAAGGTATGGGTCTATAAAGGAGAAAAATTCAGTTATGAAGTCGGAAATTAATTATGTTACAACCTAAAAGAACAAAACACAGAAAAGAATTTAGAGGCAACCTAAGAGGTTTAGCTCTACGTGGTAGCGAAGTTAGCAATGGTGAGATTGGTCTGCAAGCAACTCAAATGGGTTGGTTACACCAAGGTCAAATTGAATCAGCACGTAAAGCAATTGTTCGTGAGACAAAAAGAAAAGGAAAGCTTTGGTTAAAAGT
>JBGSOW010000019.1:0-9215 GCA_041738875.1 Candidatus Dojkabacteria bacterium | reverse complement strand
ATGTCTTGGGAATATGCTGGTCTTCCGTCTCTTACTTCTAGAGAAATCAACTTGTGTGACTCAAGAAAGGAAAGAACCTCATTTTGATCAACAGCAGTATTTAGTTTCTGTTGCATACCGGTTATCGCAGCAAAATGGTTTTCGTTCAAACGCAATTGAGAAATAAAATCTGGTGTATAGTCTTCTAACCCTTGTGATCTATGCCTTTCTACCCAACCTGGGAGGTCGGTTTTCACGTATTCTTCTGCTTGTCTACTGAATTGTCCTGCAAATTTAACTGGATTGGCTCCTCTATAACGGCTTACACCAAAAAGGTCACCTATAGGAGTATTCGAAATACCACTTGCTATATCTCTAGTATTAAATGGAGCAATAAATCTGAGTCCTGCGCCCGCCAAGCCATTGATAATTGATCCAGCGACAGGGATATTTTTCACAAAAGGTACAAAAGCCATTGGCTCTTTCTCGCCAAAGTAAGACCATGCTTTTTTTCGATTGATAGTGGTATCTTTCCAATTAAATTCTTTTGATTTTCTTTCACCAACCCCATACCACGCCTGTTCTTTTCCGCCTTGCATACGTAAAAGCCTATCCCAGCCCAAAGGGTCGGGTATTCCAGCACCTTTTGGTCTAGATCCTGATACGACCGGGGCTCCTGCAATACCTAAAGGACCTGACCTGACAGTTCTAAATCCTGGAACTGCTCCTAGTAATCCACCTCTTTGTTGTTGGACTCCCCCATAGTTCATCGCAAAGTCATAAACATTTTGTACTTTTCTGAGGCTATTTAGCGAGCCACTTTCAGCTAGATTCTTTTTTCGTTCAGGGCTTCCGAAATACATTTCATCTGGATTAATAGAATCATTATCATTAGTCATGTCGTCAGCGTTACTAGCCGACCCATCTCCGTTTTGATTTATTCCAAGTTCTGTTGCATATGAAATTTTTAAGTCGTCCAAAAGTCCGTCTAAACCCTCGCCATAATGATAAATTTTTCCGAGCAGTAATTTTTTGGTGTATTCGAATTCTGCTGTTTCTCTTTTACTGGGGTCAATATTTTTCAGAATTCGGTCGACAAGCCTTGTAACTTCTAGTAACTTCTTTTTCTCAGCTAGTTCTCTTGAATCTTCGTCATCTTGCTCGGCTCCTTCTGACATCGATTCACGCGGTAATATCCCAAGATCAAATAAATTAGGAATGTAATTCTTGCTACCCAGTTTGCTCAGGCCAAATTCTTCATTGGATTGAATGATTTTATCTTCGCCAGTATCTAATGCATATTCCGGTGTTAGGAGCCTTGCTGTAAGTTCGTTAATTCCAGTTTGGATATCACTATTTCTCTCCACTACATCCATTTGTCTGCTTAGGCTGCGGTCGAGTAAATGGCCAATTTCATGGTAATCTTGTACTTCGCTTGATTCTGAATTTAGTACGATTATATGCGGCTCAGTGCCACCGGAAAAATCGATATTTGATAATTTTTGTAAACCCTGACTCAAAAGTGAGTTTTTTAGAGCCGCACCATGAAATTCAAACATTTCGTTTTCGGTCAACTCATTTCCGTTAATGCCTAGAAGTTTTCGAAAATTTTCTTGATCTCTAACTCTAACTGCAAGTCCACCAGGAACTTTCTCAACGATAAAGGCACTACGGATATCGCTATTTGTGGAGTCGAGTGCATTAGACAACTCTATGATTTCATCTGTTAACGCTCTCCGTCCAGTCGGATCTGCATCATCTGTACCATCTTCACCTTGAGGTTCATTTTCTGCAGTATTTAGGCTTAAACGATTCAACGCGGTAGCGATTTCTTCTGTGACTCTGCTTTGATAATCACTTACTGATTCACCATCGGATGGTATAAGATTTACACTTTCCAATGCCCGCCTAATCTTTATCTTCTCACTACCACCTGCAAACATTAGTGCCCGGTTTAATACAATGTCCCTATATGCGAGCATTTCTAATTGTCCGTGGCTGCTTGTTCTATTATCTTCTTTAGATTCATCATCAACACTGTCAACTAAATTTCGATTAACAACATTTAATTTTTCAAAAACACTTGTTAACCTTTTATCCATTGTGCGCAAGACAAATATTTTTTTCATTAGTGGATTTGCAGATTCATCGGTTGCAATTAATATATTCCCATTTGCATCGGTAGTGTCTGCAGACATATCAAGTGACATTGGCTGCATAGAAACTATCTCAACAGCATCTTTTATGCGTTCTAAGAGAAGTTTTGTATTTGGATCGGTTTGTTCAGTTACTTTTTCTTGATACCAGCGAATCAATCCAAGTGAATCACCTTCTAGTAGTTTTGTTACAGCTTCGCTAATTTCATCTTCAACATTATTACTGTTACTGCCTTCTCCAATTAGCGCTGTGACGCGCGATGTAATTATATTACTGATTTTTTCTTTTTTAGAACTATCCTCCTCTGAATGGTAGATATCTACTAAACTATTAAACCCATATCCATCTAGAAGATTGCGCATGTGACTTAATGGCAGTATATCCCATTTGCTTCTTTCAGATTCCGTTTCGTCCATTGAAGCACCCCATCTATCAAGTACATCGTTTACGAATTGTACGCGTAGATCGTTCGTCAGTAGCTTTGGATCGGATTGTGAGATAAGGCTGTCGTATTGGAGCTCTGAAAGTTCTAGCGCTCTATCTAATTCAGATCTCTTTTCTGAAGTGGTCGTATCCAATGTTGCTTGGGCATAGGAGCCAGCCATTCGCTCAATTAAACTACCTAATTGCTCAGCTGTGAGATTTTCAAGCTCGACTTCGCTTCCACTTTGCTCCCCAGTACTCTGATTTGATTGAATTAGCTTAAGAATTTTTTCTTGCCTTTGGTTTGGTAACATAGCAAGCCTTTTTTTGAATCCCTTGATGTATTGCTCTTTACTATCAATTTCGCTAACACTTCTCAGTTTAACTAAAGCCTCGGCCGACACAAGTAAAGGTGTCGCAGTGGTAATAATCATATAGTAGTCTTCTTCACCTCCATCAACTGAAGCTTGCTCAGCAACACTTTTTAGTTCTTTTAACTTACTAAGTATACTTCCAGTTCCAACCAATTCTGCGCTTGAAGTATATTCATCAACCTGTCCCTCTAAACTAGTAATAATCCCCTCGAACCTTCCTTTGAATAACTTGAGTCTCTGCGCATATTCTTTTTGATCTAGTTTGCCGTTTTCTATTATGTCTATATCAGATGCTAACTCTCCTTGGGGTAGGATTGCTTGAATTTCTTTCAGATTTCTGTAGTCGTTAATTTTGGTTGTTCTATCTAGGGTTGTCTCTTCCGTTTCGCCTTTTCTAACAATCTCATTCTCACCATCACTAGGAGTTTGTTCAACATATCTCTGGCTCAGAAGTCTAATTTCTTCAATTCTTGTTTCAAAGGCATCAATATCATCTGGTTGATCAGTTTGAATAGAATTGAGTTCCTGTTCTATCTTTAAACTTGATTCTGTTTGTTCATTAGTCCTAGTAGATTGTCTTGCCAAAACGCCCCTTATCTTTCTAACTTGAACGAGGTTATCACGAGTTCTCTGATAGCGTGCTGCTCTATAGATATATATTTCTGCCTGTAAATGATTTATTTCGTCATTTTCACCAGTCTCTCTAGTTTTCGTTTTAATATCCCCGAGTTCTTGTTCTAGCTCAAATAATCGCTCGTTGATTTTCCTTAGAGGTAATTTCGCCAACTCTTTAACTGCAGGCATTAATACTTCTTCAGTAACTGTTGATTCATTCCTTTCGGGGATATCAGCACTTTGCGTCTCGTCTGCCAGTTCCTGTTTATACTTAGCAAGAATTTCTTTGTCGTCCTCACCCCTGGCTTGCTGTTCGTCATTTTTCTTCTCATTTTTCAATCTACTCCGTTCCAGGATTTTACTAGCTAGATCTGCCATGTTCGCTGCTCCACTTACGGTCTGTTCGCTATTATTAAGCTCACTCTTTAGTTTCTGAAGAATATCGGCAGGGTTGTTATAGTCCTTTAAAATCTTGGTAATCTCCTCGCTTCTTTGTCGTGAGATTATTCCTTGTGAAGCTAGCTTAGCCAAGAGTCTGCGCAGTTCCCGCTTTCTTTTTCTAGTGTCCTTCTCTATCTTTAACTCTTTCTCTTTGTCGAAAAAAGCCTTTTCTCGATCAGGCGTATTCCTCTCTCCATTTTCGTTTGGGGCAAGATTTAATCCATTTCCACCTAATCCATTTGTGATCATATTTAATACTACAACAAATTTAACTCACTTTTAACGAATTTTATCGATTTTCTAATTATTGTTGTGTATGATACATAACAAATTGTTGAAATACAAGTGTTCTAGCTATTTATCTGCTTCGAATTTATATTTAGCGATGCTTTTGTCTCTTGCGATATAGTGATCCACGATTCTCTCTGGGTAACTTTCTCCCAATTCAATCTCATGATCCGCCCTGAGAATAATGGGGTCTAACTCCCACGGTGCGTGGATTTTTTTATCTTTGATCATGGCTAGTTCAGGTACCCATTTGCGCACATAGTCGCCATTTGGGTCACATTTTAGCCCTTGCGTGACTGGATTAAATATACGGAAGTAGGGTGCGGCGTCAGTACCAGTACTCGCAGACCATTGCCAGCCGCCGTTGTTTGCAGCAGTATCGCCGTCAACTAGTTTTTCCATAAAATACTTTTCGCCCAAGCGCCAATCGACATCCAAGTCTTTAGTCAAAAACATCGCAACAGCCATGCGGCCTCTGTTATGCATCCAACCTGTTTGGTTTAACTCTCTCATAGCAGCATCTATAAATGGGTATCCTGTAAGTCCATTTTTCCACGCCTCAAATTTTTTAAAATTATTTTCCCAACTAATCCCAATATATTTTTTCTGAAATTCTTCCTTCTCGACATGTGGGTGATTTGCAAGGATCATTTGGTAGAATTCACGCCAAATGAGTTCGCTAAGGTATATTTCACAAGACGCTCTAGAAGCAGAATCGGGTGCTTTTTCTATGTAGTGAAAAGTATTTGCGACTAGTTTACGAATTGAGATAGTTCCAAATTTCAAATGAGCAGACAACTTGCTGGTGCCATTTATATCTGCTCTGTTGCGCGTTACTGAGTATGAATATATTTTGTTCAAAAAAAAGTTTTTTACCGCAGTCTGAGCAGACTTTTCTCCACCTTTTTGAGCAAGAAATGGATTTTTCTCTAACTTATTCGCCCACTCTTTTAGGTCAAAAATTTTAACAAAGTCAGTGCTCTTTTCGATCGAATCAAATACATTATCTTTAGCAGACTTTTTCACAAGCAAATTCTCAAGCGAGATACGAAATTCTTCGTCATAATTTTTGCTTAAACTTGCAGCAAATTCCCCCGCTTCTACGGAATATTTTTTCAACCAGGCGTTTTTATATGGAGTAAAAACACTGTAGATACTTTTATCAGCCTTCGACACTTCGTCTTTATGATACACAACCAAGTCTTTGCAAGGGTTAATTTCAACGTTTTGATCTTTGAGGATAGAAGCTACTTCTTCGTCACGGCGTCTACTAAATTCAGTATAATCCTCGTTGAAGTAGAAGCTATCGACCTCATAATTACGTTGATTAGGGGGCTGGATTGATCTTATTTTATTAATTAATTCAAGAATAGATGAACGTGCGGAACCGTCAACAATTAAAATGTCGCTATTCATCGTCCTTAAATTTTCTTGCAATTCTAGAAGACTCTGGCTCCAAAAGAGATTGCGGTTATTACTACTGTTCGGGCCTGTTAAAAGTTTCTTCTCAGCAAAATAGACAGGTAGAACCTGTCCGCCAACCTCTTTTGCTCTAGCGTAGGCACGCCTGAGGGCTGTGTTATCAGTTATTCTCAAATCCCGCCTGAACCAAACCAAAACTAGTTTATTTACCATGTTAATGATGCACTAAAAAGATTAACTTAACTTATGTCACATCGACCTCAAAGATAATACTATGCTAACATTTGTTATGTTATTAATTAATTTATTAGAAATAACATTATGCACAAACTCCCAGAATTAAAATATAGTTATGACGCGCTCGAACCGGTAATTGACTCCAAAACAATGGAGATTCACCATTCAAAGCACCATGCAACTTATGTAAATAAATTAAATGACGCTCTTTCCAGCTCACCAGAACTATTGGAAAAATCAGTAGAAGAATTGTTGTCAGATTTTGAATCACTTCCAGAGGGTGTGAAAAATGCGGTGCGTAATCACGGTGGTGGGCACGCAAATCACAGCCTGTTTTGGGAAATACTTACTCCAGGTGGTGCAAAGTCACCGTCCGGCAAGCTTTTAGAAGCAATTAATGCAGAATGCACTGATTTCGAAACTTTCAAAAAACACTTTCAGGAAAAAACCGCAGCTCAATTTGGCTCAGGCTGGGGTTGGTTAGTAAAAAATAGTGATGGTGGGGTCGAGATTATTACTACTCCAAATCAGGATTCACCTTTGTTACAAGGGTTGACTCCGATTTTTGGTGTTGATGTTTGGGAACACGCATATTATTTGAAACATCAAAGTGATAGAGCTGCCTATCTACAAGGTATTTGGGATGTGATTAATTGGGATAAAGTATCAGCTTTATTCACTGGCTCAAATAATTAATAAAATATTTATTAATTTAAATGTTCTATTAAATTATAATGAAAATATATACAAAAACCGGTGATAAAGGTACGTCAAGTCTATGGGGTGGCAAAAGAGTTTCCAAAGGCTCGCTTAGGATTGATACATATGGGGAAGTCGATGAATTAGTCTCTTTGATTGGGTATCTGATTGCTTTGCAGCCAAGTACAATCGTAAGAGATGGATTGGCATTCGTGCAACCTGAATTAATGGCGATTGCATCTGCTCTTGCAACACCGCCAGATGCACCTAAAAACTTACCTCGAGTTAGTTTACCTGAGGACGCTGTACTTAGGATGGAGAATGAAATAGATAGTGCTGACAAAGAATTAGCAAGCCTAAAATCGTTTATACTCCCCGGCGGAAGTAAAGTAGGTTCACTGATACATTATGCAAGAACTGTTGCAAGGAGAGTTGAAAGAGCTGTTGTAAGACTTAGTCTTGAGGAAGAGGTAGATCCGTATATTAGTGTTTATCTGAATAGACTGTCTGATTGGCTTTTTACAATGGCACGACTGCAGAACAAACTAGATAATGTAGAAGAAACAAAATGGGAAAGTGGATTGTAATCCACTTTCCCACTATTTATTAACTATTAATGTAATTTAGTTATTATCTTCGCTTAAGTATTTAACCACCTCTTGCCTTTCATACTGATAAGTTGGTTTTTCAACGAGGAAGTAGCTAAATCAACTGCCCTTAGAACGTTTTCATCGCTAATTTGCACAATAAATTCACGTTTATTGACACGGAATAGTACTTTGACCTCATAGATGCCATTTCTTTTGCTGTATTTTGAGAAAACTTTTATAACAGGCTCGTATTTGGCATGTTTCGGTGCAAATTTAGGGAGTTTGCTAAACCTTTTAGCAGCGTAAACCTCTAGTTTGCGTAAAGTCTCAGTTTTAAAATTCGTGGCATTCAGTAACAATTTCATGTCTCTTAGTTAAAAAATTAACTAAAATGTACCAGCTGATAAATTTTGAGATCTCTAACTTAATAAACGGAGTTGATTGGGAAAAATTACAATATTTCTAGATTAAAAGCATTTTTTTTCAACCAGTCTTTTGGGTATGTATATCCAGGCATGAGTTCGCGCACAATTTGCCAATAGTTTTTCGAGTGATTATGCTCCTTCAAGTGCGCGACCTCATGCACAATCACATACTCCATAACTTCTTTTGGAGCTAATGCAATTTTCCAATTAAAATTCAAATTGCCTTTACTTGAGCAACTACCCCATCTACTTCGTTGTTCTCGCAGGCTGATTCTTTGGTATTTTACTCCAATTGGTTCCATATAATATTGTACTTTCTCTGCGATATATTTCGTTAGTATTTTTTTCAGGGAAGCTATAAAAGCTGCTCTGATTTCTGTGGATTGCTCGCTCTCTTTTGCAAAAACATAAATAGTTTTTTCTTCCACACTAATTTTAACGTGGGTTCGATTCGAATCCATATAGAATCTTTTTAATGCGTACTCTTCTCCCATTAGACTTACGACTTCACCAGTTACGAACGCAACTTTTTTAATTGAGCCAACTCGTTCTAGATTATTACTAATCCAACTTTTATGTTTATTTAGGAAATTATTCACTTGCAGAGAAGTTGCAAATCTAGGGACTGTTAACCTTAGTCCATCAGAAGCAACAGTTAACCTAAGGTATTTGGCCTTATGGGACTTTACAAATTTAATTTTACTTATTTCTTTTTCAGTTTGCATTGCATCTCAAGTCCTATTAAAATATACTATATCAGATTAGATTTTATAAACTGCCTATGTCAACTAACACAAATAGTAACCCAAGATCAGAAAGAGATTTCAGTTCAGCAGATAGTGATGTTCCTGAAACAACACTTACACAAAGAAGAACACGTATTCAGAGCAGTGGTTCAAAAAAATTAACGCAAGACAAATTAGATCATAGTGATGATATGCCTTCTGATAGGCAATCAGTAGTTAGAATCGCACTTTGGATACTAATAATCGTTATCATCGGTATTGGATCTGCAATTTTAATCGCTAATATTATTCGCAATGAAAATCAAGCTGCAAGCACTGCGCAAGAGAATGCCCAGACGAATGAGCCCGAATCCTTTCCTGTAGTTATTACAGACCCTACCACTGATGACAGTGACGTTAATGAGGATGAAGATGACTCCTTTGTTATTCCACAATTCCCACCTCTCACGGATAATGATGTTGACAATGATATTGATGAGGAAGAAGAACCATCCACTACACCAGTAATAGGTGCTGGTTTGATCTCAGAATATGCAAGTACAAATAGGGAATTGTCTGCAGAGAATTCTAGTAAGTCTCTGATACTTTCTAAATTCAGGTTCTTTGAGACAGCTAGTGAGTTTAACTACAACTTCAGCGAGGTTGGTAAGACCACGGCTGGACAGATCGATCCAGATATAGATTTATTCTACGAAGGCAATAACGTAGTCGTGAGGTTCAACAACGTATCTTCTGACAAAGTTACTGGAAATGAGAATACAACAAGTAGGAGTATTACAAATATTGTAAATATCACTGGCACAGAGACGCAGAACACCA
>JBGSOW010000041.1:0-5891 GCA_041738875.1 Candidatus Dojkabacteria bacterium | reverse complement strand
AGTTCAGGAACATCAGCTTGCAAAAATTTTGACCACAAAACAGCCGCCAAATTTGCTTGGATATGTGTGCGTCCTTGAGCTGCATCACTTTGTAAGACGTTTATCTGTGCGGTGTAGTTGTCTGCAGTTATAACTCTTTCATTTATCGTAACCTGCCCAAATTCTTGTAAAAAATCCTGGAATGCAATTTGATCAATTTCAATAGTTGAACCGTTTGCTCTAGATGTAGCATTTGAAATTAAACTATCATATAAAAATTCTTTATTGTTTTCAGAAACTACATTTTGCATAAATACATTGTAATTTGCATTGCTTGCTATTTGAGAGTTATTTGCTATCTGCTGTGTTTCTTGTAAAACACTTGGTTCTAGCTGATTTAGATTCGCACTCAAGCTATTTGCGCTAAAAAAGTCAGCCCTTGTAATTTGCCCTCTTGTATATTCGAAACTTCCTAACCCCACAAACTCACCCCCTGCATAATTTATTCTCGAGCTATCCCGGATAATCAAGCCCAAATTAAAATTCGACTGACTTAGTAGAGATGCAAATCCTAGAGCATTTTGCGATTCCATAAGGGCCGCGTCCATCCTATCTAAACCACTAACCATATTGGTGGCTAAAACGAAATTAGTTACGAAGTCGGGAGTTGGGTGGCTTAATTGGGAAGCCCTACTTCTAACCGCTAAATTCTGTGAATTTAGCGCAGTTTGTAATTTTGTTTGTGCTTGTCCCAGATAATTTTCAGTAGCTGCCTCAAGCGTCTCTTGGCTTTCAACAGAAATCGGGTTGTTCACAGAAAGTAATGACGATGCTGTCGGAGTTAATTGTAAAGAAACTTTGTTTTGGGCTGCATGTTGTCCCAATAAACTCACCGATTTCGCATACTCATTATAGGTTGTCGCAGTAGTCAAAAGTGTTTGCGCAGCCCCCTTTAGATTACTATGAAAACCTTGTAAGCCTATAGCTCTTAGAAAAGTTTCTACATTATTTGTTGTCTCTGTGAACTCACGGGCTTCGTAAATTGCAGCGCTACTATGCTGATCCAAAAGTTCCCAGTCTGAATCATCTAGCGCTGCAATCGACTGAGTAGAGTTAAAAGAAAAGAAAAGCAAATTCTTCGATGCGATAAGAGTCGGCGAAATTACAATAACATAAACAGCAATTGCCAAACTAATAAGTGAAATATATAGTGTTGCTTCAGTTAGAGTTAAATTGCGCAGAAATTCGGTTTTGTTTTTCTGCCGTACAATCCATTTTTCAAACTCTCTTCTAAACCTCCCAAACGCCGAGACTGGTCTTTCTTTTAACTGTAATTCTTTCAAGGCTTGTTTTTGTTTAAGTTTTCCAATTGACGAAGTTGCTTTTCTCTCAGCAATTAATTTGCCCAGCGCGCTTGTTGCATTGATACTTTCAGCTTCTATGCTGTCTAAAGCCTCACCTCTAGACATATTCAAGGCATTATTGAGATCAACCTCTAGAATGCGTTTAAAGTATCCTAGAGTCTCAATTAAAGCGTGATGTATCTCAACTTTAGGATGCCATCCAATCATAGATAAATTCGCAGCTGCTTTATAAATCGGCCTGATATTTATTTCAGCATCTTCCGCGCTACTAAATTTGATTTCACCCGCATCTGTACTTACTTCCTGGAGCTTATATGCCAAGCCCAGTTGCGTAAAAGGTTCGTTATATGCGCAAGTATAGATACGTCTTTCGAGTTCTCTACTAAACTGTAATTTAATTGCTCCAAAAACCGCGTCATTTAGATGAACGTAAAATTCTTGCATTAGCCCGTCAGATTGTAGGAGAAGATCTTCACCCCTAGCTGCAAACCACAATAACCTAGCTAGACTTGTTTCATCGTCAATTTCGATATATTCTCCCAAAAGCACTCCCATTCTCATAATCTTGGCATCCAGATTCCTAGATTTCGTATAATCCAAAACCAAATTCTCGGCGTACTTTATATAATCCAATCTAGAATAATCATTGGCAACTTCAACATCGCCGTCAAGCAATCGGTCTGTAGTTTCCAGAACAATTCTATGATCTAAAAGTGAGGTCGTAAGCAAGAATAAAGCGTCAAACTCACTAGCAAGGTTCAATACTTGATTTAAATAGCCTGAATACACTAGAAAATCTTGCGAACTGAAATTATGTTCATCACGGACACGGTTGTGGTTCAGATAATACACATAGTCTAATCTCCTAATCTCGCCAATTAAATCAGCAATACTAGTATAATCCAGAAAAGCGACATTCCTAAGTTGCAGAAAAACCTCATCTTCCTCTAACCTATTCAAATCATCCAGTATAATCACAAAGCCACCCTGTTCGGTCAAAGTCTTCGCAAGTTCATAGCCCATGCGGTCGAGACCGTTAACAATTATAGTCGTGGGGATATTTGTTGCATATTTTACTTTGTTATAACTAATTTGGGGCATAATACAATTTAATCGTTATTGACCCTGCAGTCAAAGGGGCTCAATCTCCGACAACTCTAAGCGGTTTCAGAAATAATTTCGCATTAATGTTTATGTCAACGTTGCGCAAATCCTGAGCATTTTCTGAAGATGCTCCTTCGCCCCCTACAGCAATAACTATATTCATCGTTTCATAACCTTCTTTTTCTAATTTGATTGCGTTTGTAGTTGTTGGGTTGATTGAGACCGACTGGATCGGTGTGGTGCCTAGAAGTGCGCTGTTTAGTGTGACATTTACTTCTTCCTGCCCGGAAATATTTAAATTTGTGGCCCCTTGATTCGTGAAATTCAAATTCGGGGTAATTATGTGTCCAGCGCTAAATGCGTCAGTTGGGCCGAGTTCGTAAGCGATTACGGTTGTGATACGTGGCATAAAGTTAACTTCTTGTTGGAATTTAGAATAAATTCCGCTATCACTAACTCTAACTAGTTCGATTAGCCTCACACCTGGAATCACATCTTCAATTTCAAAAGGTGATCCCTCTGGACCTACGCTTCCTCTAAGCTCTGAATCTACATATATCTGCAATTCCCCGGAATACGAACTAACGAGTAGCGTACTGAATTCAGGCTGGCTGTTGAAGCCAAATATGGAGCTAAAATCGAAATTAAAGTTGCGCCATGGCGAAAGTAACGCACACAAAATAAGCACTATTACCAATAAAATTATAAGAGCAGTTTTTTTCAGCATAATATATAAATATTAGCAGAATTGCAGCCTAGTTTGTGTTTAATTTACCAACGAGAAAATAGTAAAGTGATTTATACTTAACCTATTCCTAGAATATTATAAAACTATCGATAATGCACAGCTGTCTCTTTGCTGAGTTACAAATCGTGCGAAAAAACTTAATGAAATTTTTAAGACTATCTCTTAGAGAATTGTGGTTTCTTTCTTGCTTTGCGCAGTCCAGTTTTCTTCCTCTCAACCTTGCGGTCATCTCTAGTAACTAGATCTTCAGCTTTTAATAGTGGTTTTAGTTCAGGATCAAAAACAATCAATGCGCGAGAAATTGCAAGGACAAGTGCGTCCAATTGTCCGTTTACTCCGCCTCCAACACCATTTGCTGTGAAGTAAAATTTATTTTCCATATTAACTGCTTTGAATGGCTGGTTAATACGACTTTGTTGTTGTGGAAGAGTATAAATATCCTCAACTGGTTTTCCGTTAAATTGTGAAACTGCTTTACCTTCGTAGATCCTTACAGTAGTAGTTGCTGTTTTCCTTCTTCCTTTTGCGTAATAATATTTCACTCTTTATATTTAACTAATTTTAATTTCTGTTGGTTGCTGAGCAACATGAGGATGCGTGTCAGCTTTGTAGATTTTTATTTGTGCCATATATTTGTCTCTCAGTTTGTTCTGTGGCAACATACCCTTGATTGCGTGTTCAATAACAAATGTAGAATCCTTCTCCATTTGATCTCCCAAAGTAACTTGTCTAAATCCACCAGGGTAACCTGAATGTCTAGAATATAGTTTTCTTCTTGCCCTTGTAGGGAAGAAAGACACTTTATCCGAGTTGATGATAACGATATATCTTGGGTTTGGAATGAACGTCAAAGCTTTCGGTTCATCTTTACCTAGGATTTTATTTGCAACATTGCTAGCAAGAATTCCAAGTCTAATATTTGTTGCGTCAATTAGATACCACTCTTCGTTTTTTACCACTACTGGTTTAGTTATTTTTTGCATTTTTCCCTGTTGATTTTGGTGTATTAAGCTTCTCTAGATAATTACCACTAATAACTCTTACAACTGCTGCGTTATCTCCTTTGCGATTATACATTTTTACTGTATGAATTTTCAAATTTGGATTCTGACTTTGTAGAACCTTTTTCAATTCTTTCGCTTTTGCAGCTGTTGTCTCAATAAAACCTCTTTGATCAAAGCTCTTTACCTGTCCTTCGAACAAAGCTTTTTTATGAGCTGAGCTCATATTGTAGTTTTTTATTTTAGAATTATGATTCATAACTATTCAACGATTGTTAGATTATTATTACGCATTATATCAACTAATTCATCAACTGATTTTTGTCCCATACCTTTAATTTCCATCAAATCGTCAAGAGATTTGCCATCTAGTGAAGATAGGTCAGAAATTGCAGAATTTGTTAGAGCATTTTTAAGTCTAGTAGATAGTTTGAGATTCTTTACAAGAACATTCTCGTTTACAACTACAGCTTCTGGCTCTTCCTCAGCTACAACTTCTTCAACTTTTTGCTCCTGAATACTTGCTGCAATAACACCAGCCATTGTTGTGGTTACGTTATTGAAGATTGAAACGCCTTCTTCTAGAGCCTCTCTTGGTGTAAGAACACCATTTGTTGTGACAACTAGTTCGATTTGATCGTAGTCAGTTCTTTGTCCGACACGAGCATTGGAAACTTTAAGCTGTACGTTTTCTACTGGATTGAAATTTCCGTCTACTGGAATCATCCCGATTTCTGATCTTCTTTCTGAGTCTGCTACTTGGAAACCTACACCTTGCTCGATAACTAGTTCTGCCTCAAATGATGCACCATTACTTACTGTTGAGATAACGTAGTCCTTGTTAATAACTTCTACGCTTGCATCAGTTTGGATGTCTGATGCTTTAACTTCAACGATATTGTCTTTTGTTGATTTAACTGAGATTTTAGCAGTTACTGGTGCTTCTGAGTAGCAACGAATTGCAACACCCTTTAGCTTTAGAATTAACTGTAAGATATCATCCTGTAAACCGGACAAAGTTGTATATTCGTGGTCAACACCAATAATTTTCACACCTGTGATTGCACCACCAGCTAGAGAAGACAACATGATTCTTCTAAGTGGGTTTGCTAGAGTATATCCATAACCCTTTGGTAATGGGCCAATAATAAATGAATACGTATAGTCTGACTCTTTAGTTTGTTTTATGTTCAACCTGCTTAAATCCATTATAATTACTGTTAATTAAGTTAATTAGTTTAACGTGAATAGAACTCAATAATAAGCCTTTCGTTGATTGATTGGTCTAATACTGATCTTGCAGGTACCTCTACATACTCACCTTTGTTACCATCTCTTGATAACCAAGCTGGTACAACTGCATTCTTATTTTCCTCAATAATGATTTTGCCCATATTTCCATCAAAGATATCCATCTTTATTTCCACTTTATCATTAACTGAAAGAGCGTATGAAGGGATATTAACCTTTTTGCCATTAACGAGTACATGACCGTGAGTTACGAATTGCCTTGCTTGCATTCTTGTCTTGGCAAAACCAAGTCTATAGATAACGTTGTCTAATCTTGATTCTAGAAGTTGTAAAAGCCTAGTACCACTATTACCAGATGACTTCAATGCAAGCTTAAGCACATTTCTAAACTGTCTTTCCAACAACCCATATGTTCTTTTCACTTTTTGTGTCTCACGCATTTGT
>JBGSOW010000062.1:0-10278 GCA_041738875.1 Candidatus Dojkabacteria bacterium | reverse complement strand
GGTGGGGGCCAGAAGGTTGGGAAACAACTACGAAGGAATTTAATTTCACTGCTGGCGGTAAAATTCACTACTGTATGAAATGTATCGATGAAAATCAAGGCGAATGGTTTGGCAAAGAGTCGTGGGGCGTGATGTTAATCGAAGAGGTTGATGAGCCTAGAATGTTTTCTGCAAAAGATTATTTCTGTGGGCCTGACGGAGTAATAAATGATGATATGCCATCACAAAAATTTACGGTTGAACTCGCAAATGAAAATGGTAAAACTAAATTAATAACTAGAAGTGTTGTAGATTCTGTTGAACAATTGGAAGAATTGATTAAAATGGGCATGGTTGAAGGATTCAGTAGTCAATTAAATAAATTAGAAGTACTTTTAGCAAATGATGAAATCAAATAAACCTAAAATTTCTAGAATAGATTAAGTTAAATCTAAGTGATGATATAATTTCCAATATGACTAACGAGAAGATAAAAGAGGTCCTAGAAAATATACAAAAGGCGTTTTTTGACGAGGATCGCTATGAGTTGCGGAAATCAATTGATGATATTGTTGATCAGAATCAGAAATTTTTAGGGGACTTCTTTAACTATCTTATGGTAGATAAATTAGCTACCCCACCGATATTTTATCTTGTAGTGAGTCCCTATGATTTAATCTCCAATAAAGGCCCTCAACATGCTTTAGTCTGGCAAGGAGGAGAGTTATTATTAAATACAGATTATACGGATTATGCTGCAATGCGCACAGGAGCAATGGATACTATTGCAATGAAGTCTTGTAAAGTAGACTCTTTGAAGCATAAAAAAATATTACTTTTTGGTACAGGTCGAACTGCAAAGTGGTCGTTGCAGGTTTTAAAAGCAGTGTATGAAGATTTAAACGAAATTTATTATATTAATTCGACTGATTCAAAATCAGAAGAGTTTGAGGCTTACGCACTAGAATTAGCTGTAAATGCTTTGGTAGGCACTAAAGAAGAATTGGAGAGTTATGACATAATCCTTTGCCACACCAATGCAAAAGAGCCTGTTTTGTCTAAAAATGACATGCAAAAAATTAAAAAAGGCGCGATAATCACGACTTTCATAGCATCTACAGAACATGGTGAGGTTGCTGATGAATTTTATAGTGAAGAGGCAAATGTGGTGCTTGATTGGGAGAAAAATATTAAAATTGCCAAAGATATTTCTCGTTCTAAGATTCCTGCTACAGACATAATCTTTCTGCAGGACCTTCTCAGTGTTGGCGAAACTGCAAAAAAAACTTTAGATAAGGAAAAGAAATATACGATTTTTAGATTTGTAGGCACACCAATGCAAAATTTGGGCGTATTACGTACTCTGGTTAAGACAAAGTAGTAAAGATAGTTTATACAAAATAGAGTTTGTATTCCTATTTTGTATAAGGTATAATTTACTCATGATCATAAGAGAAGCAGAAAAAAAAATTAAAGAATTAAGATCCAAATATCCAGTCATACTTGTAACCGGTCCACGACAATCAGGCAAAACAACACTAGTAAGAAAATTATTTCCAAAATATAATTATAAAAATTTAGAGAATCCAGATCTTAAAATCATTGCTCAAGATGATCCTAGGAGGTTTCTAGAGATTGGAAGTGGAAATAAACTTATAATTGATGAAATTCAAGAAGTTCCTGAGTTAGCTTCCTATATTCAGGCAGAAGTGGATGAGCAGAAAATAAATTCACAATATGTTTTGACGGGCTCACAAAATTTTCAAATATCACAAACTGTATCACAGTCACTTGCAGGAAGAGTCTCACTGTTTGAATTATTGTCGCTCAACTATTCGGAGATTCTACAAATAAAAGATTTAAGTATTGACTCCCTTCTTTTATCTGGATCATATCCAGCTAAATATACACGGCATATAGATAAAACAGATTTCTATAGAGATTATGTTAATACCTATATCACTAGAGATGTTAGAACATTGCAGAATGTGGGGAATCTATCAAGTTTTTTGAGATTTATGCAATTACTTGCTGGAAGGGTAGGACAATTATTCAATTCTACTGACTTAGCGAACTCCATAGGTGTTGACTACAAAACTATACAAAAATGGTTTTCGATCCTTGAAGCAAGTTATATCGTTTTTAGACTTGAACCATATTATGAGAATTTTGGAAAACGTCTTGTAAAGAGTTTTAAGGTATATTTTTATGATACTGGAATCGTTAATTATTTCCTTGGAATAGACTCTACAAGTGAGCTTCAGACTCATCCATTATATGGAAATATCTTTGAGAATTTCATCGTATCTGAAAAACTGAAGTCAATTTGGAATAAGAGGGCTAACGAAAAGTTATTCTTTTGGAGAGATAATAATGATGTTGAAATAGATCTCGTGGTTGACCAAGGATTGAAAAAGGCACTTATTGAGATTAAAAGCACACGTACTTACAAATCAGATATGTTATCGAATATTAGAAAAGTTACAAATATCTTGGAGGAAAAATACGTAGTCGAAAGTCGTTTAGTCTATCAGGGTTCACTAGAGCAAAGTATTCAAAATACCGAATTAATTAATTGGAAGAATTTCTAACTGTTTAGCATAAATAAAACAGCTCTTGTTAACGAGATAATCGGATTTAGGTTATTTTTAGACTATGAGTACATCGACTATGAAAAAAAAATTGGCGAAATCAAGTAACTTCATAAACCCTAAAACTGGCAGGATATCGATCACTGACAGTTTTGGTGAGAATCTTGCTAGGATACTTGCTGAGAAAATTATCAAAGCGTATGCAGATTTTCAAAGTGATAAATTTTGTAAAGATGTGAAGGATCAGGTTATTGGTAAAAGCTATACGCAGAGGGTTGAAATAATTGCAGAAAATCTCAAAAAATATCTTCCGCAAGACTATAAAACGGCGCTCGGCGTACTGATTAAAATATTGGGTCCGGAGAATACCCAGGAAACAGGGATGTTTACAAACTTCTACTGGCTCATGCCTGTTGGTAAATTTGTAGAAAAATATGGCTTAGAAGACTTTGACGTGTCGATCAAAGCAATTGAAGAAATAACTAAAAGAAATACAGGAGAATACGCGATTCGTCCTTTTGCAACCAAATATCCAGACAAAGTACTTAAAGTATGTAAAAAATGGGCAGAGAGTAAAAGTTTTCACCTGCGTAGACTTGCCTCCGAAGGACTAAGACCTAAGCTACCTTGGGCTCCAAAACTTTACATCTGGAATGAAGATCCAGAAAAAGTGTTTGCAATACTTGAAATATTGAAAGAAGATGAGGTTAAATTTGTAAAAAAATCAGTCGCAAATCATTTGCGCGATTGGTTAAAAGTTAACCCTGAGGAAGCAAAAAAGATTATCACCAAATGGTCAAAATCAAAAAACGAACACACTCTGTGGATTCTAAAACATGCACAGCGGTAGTATAATATTAATTATGATTACAGTTACTAAAGTTGATTCTGAATACGATTTTCAGGCACTTGTCCAAGATATAGATAGTGCACTTTGGGTACCTGCTTCAGAGATTACCGCAGGTGATTATACGGCAGAAACTTTGAGAGAGTATGTTGATAATCCTAGTAATGTACTTTTTGTAGGGTATTTGGATAATATTTTTGCAGGAATGGCATCTGCGCATTTATTAACTAGGCCAGACAGAGAGAAATGGTTATATGTAGACGCAGTCGATACCGTAGCAGATAAACAGAAAAAAGGCGTTGGCACGGGGATGATGCGAAGTCTACAAGAATACTCACAATCTCAAGGTTGTGATGAAATGTGGCTTGGGACAGAATTAGATAACCAGCCCGCTCAAGCACTATACCGCTCGCTTACGCCTGATGATATTGAAAATTTTACAGGGTTTACGTATAAGGTTAAAAGATAAATCTATTAAACTTTTCTTCTTAACTTGCATACTAGTAGACTAGTATGCTATAGTAAGTTATGTCCACTGATAAACAACAAAGAAAATTGATGAAAGATCTACTGGATTATTTAAATCCGGCTTCCAGTGGTGAACTGAATAATTTGAGAGAAAGGCTTGAAAGTATTCTTACTCCTTCAGAACTTACGGAACTACCGAATAGACTTGCGATTATTAAGCAGATTAAAGCAGGTGTACCGCAGCATAAAATCGCAGAAAATCTAGGCGTTGGAGTTGCAACTGTCACGCGTGGAGCTCTTGCTATCAAAAACGGGCAGTTTGCAAATGTACCACCATATTCAAATTCCGAACTCGCAAAACTCTGGCCCTCAGGGGCAAAATAACTTTTATCCAATATCAGGTGTCGATCCCATACTGGGTTCACTTCTTGTGGATTAATCCCGCTAAATTCTAGATAAATATCACCCTCAGGATATTACTTAAATCAATAATTAATTAAATATCATGACAACTGAATTATTAACACAACCACCGATAGACGCGGTTGCAGTCATTCCACCTGGAATACCTGAACCATTTAGTACTTATCTGAAAATGAGGAATGGTTTTGTAGCGAGAAAACTAGGAGAGGCACTTGCGCGAATGTTAGGGACAATTTCCACGAAGATTGATGGGATGTTGCTTGATATTACAGATACTGCTCCTGAAAATGGGGTAGCTAACCCAGGGCAACTAAGACATTCATTGATCGGCACTGCTGGTAACGTACTAGAACTAATACAACAAGGATTTTACCCCATGCTGTCTGGTCCAATTCATTCCCCAGAAACTGCAGAAATTAATGAGATATCTACGAGTGAGTTCTTCGGCTCAGTAATTACCAAGCCAGGTATAGTAGATAAAACAATGCTTTACTCATACCCGGATAGAAGAAGTTCTAACGGTGAATTAACTAATAATCAATTCCCAGAATTTAAACAAGATATTGCAGGAATCGTTGGAGAAGGTTTTAGCTTGCGCACTGTAGAGGATTTGAATGCAGCGGTTCAACTGATGTTGGAAAATGGTCATACGAGTTTGAGGTTAAAGCATGCAACAGCAACAAGTGGACACGGACAGATAAGTTTTGCTATTAATGAAAGAGGATTAATATCTGCACAGGATTTATTTAATCTGTACAAAAAAAATGACCCGGATTGTGAATTTGTTTTAATGCCCGATTTATCCACGATTGGTTTGGAAGGTGAGAGGATAGCTCCGCGGAATATCAGCTTAAATTGTTTTGAACTACCGGGGGGTTTAGGGAAATATATAGCGATCGGCGAGCAAATTGATATAAATACCCAAAACGCAAACGGCGAAGTTGATTTTGGAGGGTCAAAAGTGCAAATTATCAAAATACCGGATTCAATTTCAATACTTCCAGCTGAAAGTGGGGATGAGGAACGAACAAGTATCCAGGATTATGTTGCAGGAGTTTTGACTCAACACCTTGGAGATAGCTATTTAAATGATGTTGTTATGCAACAATCAATCTTGAATGGTCTCGAGTTTATACAAAAGTATTTCAAACATATGGATGGTATATTTACTGGGAGTGTGTTCGGCGTGGATACGCTTTCGACTCAAGAAGCTGGAGTGGATGAACAAGCCAAAGTTGGTATAGTTGCAGATATGCGTTCTCGCATTGGTGGAACTGATCCGGCGCTATTTGAACTTTTGGAGCGGTTTATTGATAACCCTGAACTTCAACACGCCACCGCAAACGTGGAATTGTATTATGGATTAGAGAAATTTGTAGATATATCTGGCGAAATAGTTGAGGTTATGAACTACGTGGACTCAGATAATCCAAATAGTAATAAATCTTTACAAATAATTGTCAGAAAGTTTTAGTTAAAATAAAATAGTAAACTTATGAAAATACTTTTAAGCACAACTGTTCACGGGGATGAGCGTCATGCTCACCAAGTAGGAAGTGAAGTGCAAAAATTAATTAAAAAAGAAGGAAATAGTAATATCGATTTGCTAGTTGCTCATGATAAGGCATATAAGTTAAACAAAAGGTTTTTGGAAACGGATCTGAATCGATCTTTTGGGGTGGAGATTCCGTTGAGCTTTGAAGAGAAGTTGGCGGTAAAGATACGAAATAAGTTGGAGAGAGATGACTACGACCTGGTTTTGGATATGCATAATACCAAAGCTAGTGGCACAACTTGCGCGATTGTTGTGAATAAACCGTCACGGTTTCAATTTGCGGTTTTAGACGCTTTTTCTTTAAAAAGAATCGTACAGATGCCTCCGAGTGGCTCTTTACTTTCCGCTTTGCCTAAATATGAAAAGGGCATTTCGATTGAAATTGCAGAGGACGATGTAGTTAATTACCCTGCTTCGAAACTTGCGGAAATTATTGCGAAGATCTCGAGAGAACTAAATATTGAGGACCAAATTACAAAACCATCAGAAACAGCAAAACCATCATACTACCAATATGCTGCAACAATACAAAATACCACTTTGAGAAGATTGGGGCTAAAAAAATCCCAATTCGCAAATTTCAAAAAACTCACAGCAACTCAAATCCAAAAACTCGGGGTAGATGTTTCCTCAGATGATAAAACACCCAGCCTCTACACAATTTTCCTAGGCGGAGGACACATGGGAAAAACCGCAATGAATTTAGTCCGAGGTTTTAATATTAGTTAATTAACTATTAAACAACCTACTACTTTGGCGGACATGCAATATTTCTATATCGGAATAAAGGGAGTGATCTACAATCCCGATACCAAGAGAGTACTTGTTTTGAGTGCTGTAGATCAGAATGGCAAAAACTTCTGGGATATTCCCGGAGGGCGGATAAATGGCAGCGAAACAATTGAACAGACTTTAAAAAGAGAGTTAAATGAAGAAATAACCAATCTAGGGATAGAGTATAAAGTAGGCTCAATTCTCAATGCATTTAGACTTCCTCGTGATTTGAAAAATGGGTATGGATTGATGTTACTATTCTACAGAATTGAGGCGCGTATTAAAGATGCAAAATTAAACGAAGAAAGTAATGATTATAGATGGGTCAACTTGGCTGAAATCGATTCTTTGACATCTAGTGGAGAATATTACATCGACTCTGGATACGAAGAAGCACTGAGATTGGCGTTTAAGTGATATTGTAAACTAAAACAGTACAATTCCATGGACGATATTACAAAAATTAGACTTGAAAAGATTCTCGAATCTAAGATCGTAACAACTGAAATACTTAAAGGCGGTTCAGAGGATAAAGTGTATTTATTGATTTGTGAGGAAGAGAAATATATTTTTAAATCGGGCTTCGAGGAATCGATAGATAGTCAAATAGCATTTTATAAAACGTATTATAAATTGCCCTATTTACCTAAGTTAATTTACGCTAATAAAGATTCAAACGAGTTTATCATTAAATACCTCCAACCAAATAAATCTAGAGAGAAGTATAATAAAAAGGAAATATTGTCTGAGCTAATTAGTGACTTTATATCTAAATACAAATCTTTTCCATCTTCATACTTCGGGTTCGTAAGCGGTTTTCAACGTGGTGATACATTTGCCGAATTTTTAGTATTACAGGCAAAAGAAGCATATAAAGATGTTATTGATCTGATATCAGCATCAGAATTTGAAGTACATATTAACCGAATAACTGAGAATTTTTCAAAAGATTTCGAGCAAAAGTATTTGATTCATGGGGATTTAGGTTTTCATAATTTTTTCTACTCGGATAGTAATATAACGGGTATTATCGACCCAGACCCGATAGTAGGTCACCCGCTATATGATCTTATGTTTGCATACTGCTCAACTCCGGAATTAATTAATGAGAGTGACTTAACTTTTTTGTTGGGGGAATTAAATATATTTTTTAAGATCGATCAACGTAACTGGAGGAATTACATGTTAGTAGGATTATTTAAAAGGGTTTCGAGCAGCAGGAAACATCACCCTAATGACTTAGATCAATACCTAAAATTATGGACATACTTTAACGTATAAGTTTACTTGCTATAATTACACATATATGAAAAATGAGTTGGTGCAAACACTTACGAGGGATGATTTGAGACTGAGTGGTTTGTACGTTTCTGGAGAAACCAGTAAAACGGCTGTAATACTTATTCATGGGTTTTTGTCGGATTTTTATTCGCATAAATTTTTTCATAATATTCAGGAAAATTTGAATTCACAGGGAATCGCAAGCGTTGCAGTTCAAACTAGGGGCACAGGCATTACCACTGAAATAATTAAAAAAGATCGCAATAAGAGTGTTTGGATTGGTTCGCTATACGAAAAATTGGAGGACGCACATCTAGATATTTCCGCATGGATAGAATTTCTCAGAGCAAAAGGCTACAATAAAATAACACTTTTAGGACACTCACTTGGGACGATAAAATCGGTTAGGTATCTATTTGAAGGTGAATACAAAGATATTATTGAGAAAATTATCTTGCTAGCACCATTTGATAAAAATGGATATATTGAGAGATTTAGTAAGGGCAAATGGAAGGAGCATTTTGATGCTGCTGTTGCCAAAACGAAGAGTGGGCAGGGTGAGGAAGTGATACCGGATTATTATGATGACTATACCATGTCATACAACACCTACGCATCGTGGTACTCACAGACGGATTTAAGTTGTATGTGGGATTTTTATAGGAGCGGTTCGTATGAATTCCCAACTCTAAAAAGTATAAAAATACCAACTAAGATAATCGTGGGTGATAATGATGAATTTTTCTATATCCCAGAATTTTCAACACTAGAATCAACTAAAGATACTTTGAAAAAAAATATCGAAAATCTAGATCTAAACGTTATCAAAGGCAGCGGGCATACATTTGTTGGATTTGAAGATGAAGTTGTGAACAGTGTCGTTGATTTTTTGAATAATTAAATTAATTACGAAATTAATATTATATTTATACAAATGAAAGCGGTTGGTATTATTATCCTCTCAACTGACCGATCACAAATACTTCTTGCTAAACGATCTGCAGATAAAGATAGTGAAAAAGGTAAGTGGGAAAATGTCGGTGGAAAAGTAGAAGAAGGTGAAACGTTTGAGCAGGCAGTTTCCAGAGAAGCTAGAGAAGAGCTTGGTATCGAGATTACTTCAATGAAAGAAATTTTAGAATACGGAAGTAAAACATCTTCGAATCACGTAAAAGTATTTGAGGCAAAGATCAAAGGTACACCTAAAATAATGGAGCCGGAACTTTGTGAAGAAATTCGGTGGTTTCAAATTAGAGATTTAGCTACAGTAGTTTTAGCAGATTACTCTGGGGAAGATTTTAAGAGGCTGGGTTGGCTGTAGCTTCAATATATTTAGATTTTACCAAATAAACTAAATATGTATTTTCTTTAATACACGAATTATTTGTTAAAATGTATTTCTAAGTATGAAATTATACCGATTCAGCCCAATAAAAACAGAAGGTGAACTTATAGAAGCGATTAGTTTTCTTCATCTTTCCTGCTATAGACTTTGCCAAGAGACTTTTGGGGAATATTTGCCTAATTCGGGTAATGTCGGTATCTTCTGCCATTATGATTCCGAGTACGAGTATTTAATCGGTTTGCGTAAAAAGTTGACGGAACCCACTGATAATCCAGATCAAAAATATTTCAAACTACTAAAACCAATGTTAGTACCGGCAGATGATAATGTGCCTGAAACAACCTACACATCTATACATTCGCAGACCAGATCCATACCGTCATCATATAGGTGATGTAGATTTCTACCTTGAGGAATTCGAATACAAGAAGTTAAAAAAAGATATGCTAAATGGCAAAAAGATTAAAGGCGCAAGGCTTTTCGAGAGGCCAGATTTGGATATGATCGAATTACATGACCCAAACGTGGATGCATTGGCTTATGTGAGCACAAGCAAAATGACAGAAACTGTAAGAGTTAAACAGTCAGATGCAACGAAGTTATAAGATGATAAGTCAATTTGAAGTGTGAACTAAATATACTTTGTAAGCGAATAGCTTAAAGTGTAGAGTACCTAGTTGATATTGTTGGGTCTTGGCTTACTATAATTTATACTTAGTTTACCTATGATTTTGCAACCTATAGAATTCTCTTAATTTACCCGGCTCTATTATTCCTTTATATTCTGCGTGATTGGCTATATCTTCAAGCGAGATTTTCCCAATAAACAAACGAAGTAAGTGCTCTCGATCTAATCTTTTAAGTTTCTGTGAATGCGCGAAATACATTGCAGGTTTTAGAATATCTCCAGGGTCTTTAGTATTCACAAATCCGAATTTATGCCTTGATGCACGTTGCCATGCTAAATTCTCACTGAACCCAATACTAATAAAGTAGTCATAAATATCTCTTAGTG
>JBGSOW010000074.1:0-12017 GCA_041738875.1 Candidatus Dojkabacteria bacterium | reverse complement strand
ACAACACCAGCAGGAAGTTGAGCGTCATTTCTGGATTGCTCGACTTGTGCGATGACTAAGTCAAAGATTTCAGCTAGTCTCGCTTCGACAATCTCAGTAAACATCTTTTTGGAAATGGTTTTGACTCCGTCAATATGCAGCTCAGTAACATCAACCACATCTTTTGATTTCTTTATCTTTTCTTCATCGGGAGGTGCTGTAATTCCCAACAATTCTTTTCTTTTTTTAGTCGAGGATCTTTCGGTTTTTGGATTTTCGGATTCCTGGATCAGGTCTTGGATATTTAGTTTAATTTTCTCTGCGTCTTCAAGTGAAAGCCTTAAACCAATAGCTAAGTCACTTGTGATATTTGTGCCGCCAAACGGAACTGAACCACTGAAAGTTATTGCGTCTTCCACATAAGTTGTTATTGAAGTTGTACCTCCACCAATATCCAGAAGCATGACTCCAAGTTCTTTTTCTGTCGCGGTGAGAACTGAACTTGACGCTGCCCAACCTGAAAACACAATATCGTCAACTCTTAAGCCTAACTGTTGCACGCATTTCAGTAGATTATGTACTGATGTGGAAGTTGCTGAAACTATATGTGTATCAACTTCTAAACGCGTACCACTCATGCCTATTGGGTCTTTAATTCCACCTTGCGCATCTACAATAAATTCGCGCGGGATAACGTGCAAAATCTCACGACTTGGTGGTATAGAGACAGTTCTCGCACTTTCAATCGCGCGGAAAACATCCTCTGCATTTATCTCGTCCTGCGCAACAGCAACAACACCACGGTTATTCGTACTAGTTATATGTTTACCATTAATAGAAATATATACCGATGACACCGTTAAGCCTGCCATTCTTTCTGCAGCTTCTAGAGAAGCTGCGATCGCATTAATCGCCTCATCGATATTTACAATTACACCTTTTTTAAGTCCCGCACTTGGATAACTTGAAACACCAATCACTGAAGGCTGTTTGCCGTCCTCCACAGAAGCAATTACTGTACAAATTTTAGTAGATCCTATGTCAATTGCAGTTACAATTCTATTCGCCATTTTTCGTTTAGTCTTTATTTCTCATCAATTTAGTTTCTTATTTTACCTAATTTCTCTTACTTTAGGAATTATTAATGTAATTATGCTAAAACTACCAAATTAATTCCCTGCTTTAGCAAATATTGCAAAAGACTTTACACACAACATATGACAAAGGTATGACTTATTCTAAATAAGCAAACAAATTTGTCAAGCCAGAATATTACTGGCTCAGTATAATTTTAGCACCCGAAACGTCTATTTTGCGGAAATCTCTGTTTTTCGCAGCCAAATCTAAAAGAAGTATCTCTAGCTGCCTCCCCTGCTCTGCAATGTCTTTGCGGTAACTAAATAAAAAGTATTTTTGCGGTGGGCCAATATTTGATACTAGTCCCGGCAGCTTCACCGCTGTCTCTTGTACTTGTACTTGTACTTGTGTTAGAGCCGTTTGATCCTGTTCATTTGCTGGACTAGTTAAATCTGCTTCGCCAGTTGGATCTGTTTGGTTTAATGAACCGGTTTGAGCGATTGAATCTGACTGGGAAGAAAAAGTTGGTTCAAGTTCTATCAGAACAACATGATTTGATACAAGAGTATAACTCTTTGGTACCAAACCTAATCCCTGAGATCTGTTAATTGCAGCTTGTGAGAGCTCGTTAAAATACTTTGCATCAAAAGCAGAAAAAGTATCTATTTGAGCAAGTGACTGATTGTTTACCTGACTTTGTATTTGCTCGTGTGGTACAAATGAGAATATTACTGGAACATTTCTGACCAAATCGTTGTAGGAAATATTCTCCCAGATATTTCTAAGTCTTTGCGCAATCTCAGTTTGGATTATTTTAAATTCGCTTGTTAAGGAAGAGGCGTTAAGTTCAAAAAATTTAGCCTCCAAAAAGTTTGCAAAGTCGTTTAGAATTAACGTTTCAGCTTGATCGCCTGACCTGACCTCTTCTTGGTCTGAATCTCTGTTTTCAGAAATTCTAGAGTCTCTATTTTCGGAAGATCTGGAATTTATAGTCCCATCCAAGCCGGATTCGGAGATATCCTGAAGCGCAATTCTAAAATCACTTACAGTATAGCCATATTCCACCGCATTTTCCTGGCTGAATTGTTCCACAAAGTTTTGCCAATTTCGCAGCGCCCACAATTTATAGAGTGAATGAGTCTTTACAGCATTTTCTTCAGTCATAATCACGCGTTCTTCCGAGTTAAGTGCGACTCCTTCCAAATCCTCACTGCTTAATACCTGAGAATCCTTTGAATACAGTACAATCCGCTCCGGCGTGACTATGTAAAAACCCGGCTCAGTAACTGCGACAAATATATTTATGGTATCTGGGAATGTTTTTTCAACAACAACTTCACGTATATAAGTATTCGCAGAAATACGATCCTCTATCTCTTTTACGTCGAGTTTTATCAAACTTTTATTCAAAACCCTACTCTCGGTATCACTCCTAACCTGTGCAAGATAAGTAAGATCCCCACGCCAATTAACTACTTTGACGTTGAAATAGTCACTTGTATTTATCAAATAATACGCGAGCAGCAGCATAAACCCAGCTGCGGCAAGAGCCGCAACGAATGGTAAACGAACACGGAGCTTCCTTAGATTTCTAAACTGCGAAAATTTGGATTTTGACGATCTGAGTTCAGAGCGAAACTGGACGTTTGTCTGTCTGCGAGGTTTATAACTGAAATCTCTATTTGTATCTTGGGCAGCTTTTAGCATTGTTTTAGTATTTAAGACAAAGTCGTCTAGAATATTATATGCTAAAAGCTGCCAATTATTTAAACTATATAATCGACCAGGATTATAGACCTAGTGAGTTTTTAAGTTTAGTAACCGCTTGTGCGCCTTCTTTCTTCTCGATGTATTGGAACAACCTTCTTCTCTGACCAACCATACCCAAAAGACCTCTTCTAGAATGCTGATCACCCTTGTGTTTAAGCAAGTGCGCAGAAAGCTGCTTGATCCTCTTTGTAAGAAGAGCAACCTGAACTCTAGGAGAGCCTGTGTCTGTATCTGATTCACGGAAACTTGTAATAATCTCCGGTTTAGTTAAAGTAGTAATTTCTACTGCTGCCATTTTTTTGTTTGTTAATAATTTAGCTAATTCCACAGATACGTTTTAGCGTCATCCATAGAAAAGTCACCAGCAGTGGTGTTTAACTCATTATACAACCTATAGTATTAATAAAGCAAGGATATAGTCTAAAAGAAAAGAATAGGTTCTAGCTCGAACCAAATGATTTAATATCTAAGTAAGCGAGCTAGAACCGCAAACTATGCAAAAGATACCGAATACTATGCTTGTGCGGCTTGATCCAGTGCGTCAGTGATAGCTGGTTTTGGTTGTACACCTACCAACTGTTTGACAGGTTCACCATTTTTGAAAATCATAAGCGTTGGGATACTCATGATTCCATACTTTTGTGCTGTCTGAGGACTTGAGTCCACATCAACTTTTACAATTTTGATTGGTTTACTCTGAGACTTAAATTCAGTCTCAATTTCCTCAACAATTGGCTCCAGCATTTTGCATGGCGCACACCAATCAGCCCAGAAATCAACCATAACAACACCTTCATCATTTAGTACGACTTCTTGGAAGTCAGTATCCGTTGCATTCATAATTATTTACATTTATAAAGTTAGCCTTTGATTATTCTAATCCGAAGGTGGCAAAAATATCAAGTAAAACTGGCTGTGAGTTAGCTAGTTCTTTTTTTGATCTCGGATTGAATATTTTTTACTTCGGAATCAACTTTATTCCTAAGTTGTGCAGATTCTCTATCTACAGTTTTCCTTACATTGTCTACTGCAGGTTCAACTGTATTATTTTGAAAATCTTTTGCAGCTCTAACTCCATCATCTTTGAGTTTAACTACTTTGCGTCCTAGTTCTTTTCTAGTCTTTTCGCCTGGTTGAGGTGCAAAAAGTACACCAGCCAAAGCTCCGACTAAACCACCTAGAACTACTCCTGTAAATAACGCGAACCCTGATTTCTCTTTTTGCATTGTCTTAATTACTAATAAATAAACTAACTTATTTAATTACACCGCCTCGCCACGAACTTTTTTGTTCATAACATCGACGAATGCCCCAACTGTATTCGAGAATCTGTTCAGTGGATCGACAACATTAGTTTTAATTGAAGAAATACCATCTGTGATCTCACCAAACTTAACTGCTATGCCTCTATAATCTTCTTTGATGTTTGCAATTAATTCGACTACGTCCTTTACAGCTCCATGTGCATCACGGAGAATGCTATTTGTTGTGCCAAGAAGCCTCATAAATTGGATAGATATACCTACTACACTTAGGGAAACTGAAACTGCTAAAATGATTTTTACGAAGTTGTCTACGTCATTCATATTAAAACTTGCTAAAATCAACTATATTATATTCTAGCATACATATTTTGGGCTCTAAAAGTGTCAAATCTACAACCATGAAACTTAATCTCTATATGCTCCACGGCTGGGGCGGTACGCGCGCATCACTCGAGAATCTTGGAAGTGAACTAACGCGCGAACTCGCAGTAGATTATGAGCTAAATATGATTCTTTTTGAAATGCCGGGACACGGGGAAACGCCTATAGAGCGTGAAATGGATCTAAATAGTTACTGCGAGTGGTTTAAGGAATCTACTAAACAAGCAAATACGCCCAATGTAAAAGGATTAATTGATTCATCGAAGCTTAGCCCTGCAAATGCTAATAGTATCAATATCTTTATAGGACACTCTTTTGGCGGAAAAATTCTATTACAACTTTTAACTGAGAAGTATTTTTCCGCCCAGGATTTACTGGTATTAATCAATGCAAATGGGCTCAAAGCTAAACCATCCCGTAAACAAAGATTACTTCTAAAGTTAACTGCAGGTATTCGCCCTTTAAAGAAAATTTTTACGCGTGTACCTTTCACTAGAATCTTGCGTAAAATTTTCTACAAATACGTCGTTGGCGTCCGCGACTATGAGAAAACTGCGAAAAATCCTATACTCCGCCAAACTTTTTTAAACGTAATCTCAGAAAATATCAATGAAATTAAGCTAGAGGATATGAATAAAGCCGAATTTGCAGCAAATATGCCTAAAATTAAATTAATTTGGGGTGGGAAAGATACTCAAACACCATTATGGATGGGGAAGAAACTTAATTCACTCTTGAAATCCAGCACCATCGAGGTATTCCCAGATGCAACACACGGACTCCCATTGCACGCGCCCAAAGAAGTTGCGCGCGTGGTAAGTAAATTTATTAGACAAAATATATGAGAATAGATGTAATTACGCTGTTTCCGGACCTTATAAATAGCTACTTTTCGCAAGGAATCATTTTCCAGGGTATAAAAAAAGGTCTCCTTGAGATTCATACTACTTATTTGAGGGATTATGGGCGCGGCAACTACGCACAGGTCGACGATCGTGTGTTTGGCGGCGGCGCTGGTATGGCTTTGATGTTTGAACCTATGGCAGAAGCAGTCGCCGCCAAAAAACTCGAGCAAAAAAACCTCGGTATCGAAAAAACCCTAGTGATTGCGACAACTGCCTCTGGAGAAATCTTCAACCAAAAAACGGCAAAAACTCTGGAAGCCGCAAACACTGGTCTGATAATCCTATGCGGAAGATATGAAGGTTTCGACCAACGTATCTTGGACGAACTGGTAGACATGGAAATTTCCTTAGGTAAATTTGTAATCTCGGGCGGAGAACTTGCTGCAATGGTGATAATTGAAGCAGTCGCAAGGTTGATCCCTGGAGTTCTGGGCAAGCAAGAATCCTATGAACACGACTCTTTCTACGAGGACGAAAACTTGGCCCAATTTCCACAATACACTCGCCCGGAAACTCTCATTCACAACGGTAAAGAACTACGTGTACCCAAAGTTCTGCTCTCAGGTAATCACGCTGAAATATCAAAATGGCGCGCAAGTTCTCGTAAAAAACATACTGAACCGGCTGTAAACGAATGAAACCTCCTAAAGGCAAGAACAAAAATGAATTAAAAGTACATGAAAAGTTTTATAAAGCTTTAAACGCAGCTAGCCTTCTTCCCAGAGTATCTCCCAGCATCCGCCAAAAGTATTTAATCTCCAGAAAACAAATGTATCTGATTTATTTGGTTTATCATTCAGCTAGCCTTAACCTCTCGAAACTAAGTGACTACGCATCCACACTAAACGTCTCCCCTTCTACTCTCACGCGGAATATCGAAAAACTCGAACAAAGAAAAATACTAGAAAGAACCCCCTCCAAAACCAATACCACACTGAGACTCCTAAGCCTCGGCCAACTCTACGCAATCGAAATCGAACAATACTTCAGTGAGGTTTTTTAAAAACGTCGCCAATCCACTTCCGACATTTACTACAAACAAGAACAAGCAATTAAAAAGGGGGTCAACCCGAACCCCTTAAAGCCTAATTTGAAATCCACAGACTTATAAAATACCGCTACCTTCGACTAAGAAGTCTTTTAAGAATCTCAGCTTGAGTAATGAAGATTTCGTGAACATTATAGTCATATGTGTCCCGATTTAACTGCACGAATTCCGGTATACCAAGTGCCTCTCTACCTAGCCTAGTTAACCCTTGCGCATCAGGATACATACTTGGGCTACGGTGACTAGGTCTTTCACCTTGCCCACCTTCTATGGGCTCCCCCACAGTTAAGTGTGAGCTTGCTATCCAAGCTCCCAAATACATTATATTCCTTGCTTTTTGAGCTGCAGATTGAAGCCCACACCCTAGCTGCTGGTCAATCCTAACTATCATTGCAGCCATCATATCAGGATCAGCGGTAGGTATATCAAACTCTGCTAATTGTTCTCCTATGCTTGCTCCTGTCTGACTAACTTCTTCCCTCAAACGTCTTTTAACTTCCCTTCTGAATGAGCTGACTTCAGTATCTGTAATTCCGTTTTCGCTAAAAGCAACTCTAGCAGTTTTATATCCCCAGGTTGATTCAACCATCTCAGCAAGCCTTTTAATCGTCTCCTCCTGTATTAAAGCAGCGAGAGAACTAACTTTGCTGCTATAACCCTCTCCATTTTCGGCTATACCTCTACCGCCGATCAATGCTGCTGTTACGATTTCCATCAGAGGTAGTCCGAAAATACGACTTATCTCATCTTTAGGACTGGAGTCTCTAATCGCCATTAATTGACGCATTTCTTCTACACCAATTCGTTGGCTATTCCTTATTTTATTCCAATATACTTCGCCAATGCTAAAGTTTGTTTCAACTATTGATTTAGCGAGACTCTCAAGGGTATTTTTATATAGTGTTAGCGCGTTATCTTCTCCATACTTGTTTCCAATTGCCTTCAAAGCTCTAGCTAGATTTGTTTCGCTCGCAGCAGCATCTTCTAAATTCTCTACAACATATTCCGGAAAGTTTAAAACAGATAAGGCATCATTTTCAGCTGATCCGCCTGATGAATCCATAATTATTCTCAGAACTTCAGAATACTGCACATATTGTATTTGAGGCCTTTGTTCTCCTCTATCCCACCTACCACCACCAGATATACCTGAAGGAGCTGGTAAAGTTAATTCTTCTCCCCCCAAGTCACTGAATACTCTAACTATTTCTTCCTGTACCTTTTCATCATCAATACTAAAGTCCATATTGTTCAAAATTACAGCATGCTCCAAATCACCACCACTATTTCTAGTGAATGTAGTGCCTAAAAACCCATACATCTCATGAGCTGGTATGCCAGATAGTTCTCCACTGGCATCTTTAATCTTTGTAGATAAGGGTCGTTGCAAATTCAGTGCTTCTGCATCTTCTCTTGTATAATGCCCCAAACTACCAGTTGCTGCCATTCCTACATCTCTACTTCTACTTGTTTGAATTCTAAGACGATCGAAATTTAAACCTGCTTGTTGCAATTCTTGGAGTAATACATTTCTCCCCTCTACAATACTGGAGTTTATCCCTGAATTTGGTTGAAAAAGATATCTGCAATTATCATGAAAGAAACTAGTAAGTCTATTGTAATGATCTTGACTTTGTTCTTGAGGTATCCCTGACATATATGTGCTTATATAATAATTAAATAATAGAATTTACAATGGTTTAAATGATATAATATAAAATAATTTTTAGCAAATTATTTATAATGGCTGAAAAAATAATTACTCCAAATAGACCTAGTGTAGATAATACTGCTGTCGGCACTCCAAAAGAAGCTGATTTCAGAAGTATAAGCGAAGTATTTAATGGAGGAGGAAAACTAGTGTTATTAACAAACCATGTTGCAGGTAGTGTGCTTAGTAGAACGGTAAAAGGACTTGGCGCTATATTTTATGGTCATATGGAGTTCCCTCCTGAAGATCAAAGATAATTGGATTGATCTAGCTTCATTCTCTTTAATTAGCATAGACTTTTACGTATTTTGAAAAATGGCTCATAAAACATCTGTAGAATTATTTGCACTTATTAGTGACGCAAAGGAGAAGGTGAAAGTCGGTGGTATATATTTCCACTACAAGCATCCTGAGCAGCTTTATACTTTGATGGATGTGATTATCATAGAGGAAACTGATACTGCTGGTGTACTTTACCGCGCAGAATATGACGAGCTAAAAGGTATAGTGTTTATGCGGCCGATTGAAGGTTTTCTTGCTCAAGTTGAGGTTGAAGGAAAGTTGGTTAATAGGTTTACTTTGGTTGAGTAAACTTTCTACTTAGAGCAGAATAGCTCGAAATAAGATTTGTATAAGAAATTTCGACTATGTTAGAGTAATTTATGCCTGAAATACATTTTGAACCTGCAAGGTCTGGATTCGAAAAAGTTGGTAACGCGTTAGCATTAGTATTAGAAGGTATTCCAATGGGGGAGCCTATGTGGGATGAAATAAAGAGAATCTACGGAGTACCTTTAGGGGAAGATAAAAGGCCTAAAGTATTTAGTTATGTCGATCTTGCAACTGACGAAATTGCGTTAGACCCTAATCGACCCGATTCTGATCTTCTCACGTCGAATGAAGTTGGTTATTTGAGCTATTTAGCCAGAAGTCCATTCTATAGATATTTTCCTAAAGCCACTAAAGACAGGGAAACTTACTTAGGTTATAAAAGAAGTTATATCAAATCTGCACATGGACAAGATAGCTTTTATTCCGCTCATATTAGAGATGAGCGGTTGATGCTTTCACCTGAGGGACAACCAAAGGGGTTAAAATTGGCATTAACCAGATTGAGTAGTGGGTATATCAATGATCACTATAGTGAAGATCCCAATATAGTAAAAGCTATACAAGCTATTTGCGCAAATCCAGAGAAACCCTTCCTAATCATTCATGGCCATGGTGGGCATAGATATACCTTAAAGGGGCGCAAAATGATTATTGGAGAGTCTGACGGAAATCACTGGGAAGATCTAGAAAAAGTGTTCAGACATATGGAAGTAGAAAAAGATAAATACTCACTAGTAATTCTTCACCGATGCAATTCTGCCGGACTTACGCCTGAAAAATTCAGAGGTAAAACTCCGATACTTCAGACAATAGGTAACGCTGGGATTTTATCAGAAAGGGAATCGCAATTCATAGAATAATCAAAATACTTATGGTTGAGTAATTAACCTTGCAGTTCGACCTTGCCCTCTAGACTAGACAATATGTCCTGGTGGACTTGCTCTGGGGTGTTTTCGCCGTTTATATTAACCAATTGTCCGTTTTCTTTGTATCCTTGGAGGATTGGGTCGATTGTATCTTTGTAGGATTTGAGCCTTTGAGCCATGATTTCGGGAGTTGTATCTTCCCTCTCCTGCCCTTCTTCGACTTGCGCCTCCATTCTTTGAATCAAAACCTCATCCGAAACTTCCAAATGAATCACAGCAACCAATTCCATCTCCGTTTCCTCAAGAATTGCCGGAAAATACTGCCTCTGGTCATCGCTTCTCGGAAATCCGTTGAGAATTAAACCCTTACCTTTTAAATCAAGCATATACGCAGTTAATAATTTCGCAACCGTGTCCCCATCCACCCATTTACCTTGATTTGCAACTTCTTGCGCCTTTACAGCTATTGGATTGCCCTTTTTCGCTTCAGATCTAAGAATTCCACCCATCGAAATATGTTCCAAGCCAAATCTTTTTGCTAACAAATTACCTTGCGTGTCTTTACCACTCCCGGAACCACCGATTAAACAAAATATTTTTCTTTGCATACTAATTCCCAACTACTAATTAATTTAAAAAAGTACTGACATCGTACTTAAACCTTGTAACACAAAAGCCACAATAACTGCAACCAAAAGTACATAAAACAACACTTCAATTAATTTTTCAATAAATTTATTCTTTGGGAAAGTTAAACTTGGAACTAAAACGAAACTAAGAACAAACCCAGCAAATAGCCCGCCGATATGTGCTGCGTTATTTACACCAGGAACAACAAACCCAAAAAGTAGATTGTAGCCAATTATCAAAAGCAGACTGTTTAGATTCACCTCGGGCTGCCAACCGAAACGCCTACTCCTCACCGCTTGTCCCAGAAGAAGTCCCATAAACGCAAAAATTGCGCCTGAAGCACCAACAGAGATATACGACTGTGTTGCAACACCAGAAGCAATACTTGGCAAAATCACACTCAAAAGACTAAACACACTTCCAAAAAGTCCTCCAACCACGTAGAGGAAAAAGAGTTTTTTACCGCCAAAATTAGCTTCGATTGAATTACCTAGAAACCAAAGTGCGTACATGTTGAAGAATATGTGCAGAATATTTGCATGCAAAAACATTGCTGTTAAAGGTCTCCAGACCTCACCTGCGAGTATCGCCGGCAAATTTTCTGCACCCATTAAAAACAAAACAGCAGACGTTGGAATAAAAAATATCAATAAATTCTGAATAACAAACAAAACGACGTTTGCGCCTATCAAAACGTTGGTAACATTCACTAATTTCAGCCTTAATCTTGTTTCAGCTGGGATCAGATTCTCAAACATGTTATTTTTCTATTTTAAAACAAACAACTTCGTCCCCTACCTCAAGTTCTATCTGAGGTTCAAGCATAATCCCGCACTCTGTGCCCTTTTTCGCTTCTTTAACATCTTCCTTTAGATGTTTAAGTGAAGTTATTTTGGCCTCTCCGATTTTTTCTTTGCCACGGCGCACATAAACTTTATAACCGCGGACGACATTACCATCAGTTACAACCGATCCCGCAATTAATTTACCATTAGTAAGTTTAAAAACCTCTTTAATTTCAGCCACCGCAACGTCAACCACAACTTCTTCCGGCTGAATCATTGACTGGATAACAACGTCAACTTCGTCAATTAAATCGTAAATAATTTTGTAAGTTCTAACCAATATGCGTTCTCGCGAAGCCAGTATTTGTGCGTTTTTGTCGACCTTTACCTGAAAACCAAGCACAATTCCCCTTACGTCCCTGGCTGTTTGCACGTCTGTCTCAGTAATTCCACCAGGGCTTGCCTCAAATATTTCGACCCTTGCGTTTTCGTAACTTAAATCTTTTAATTTTTGAATAATTGCCTCCAATGTACCCTGCGTATCCGCTTTCAAAATCACCTTCAACTGTGTTTCTTCATCAGCTTTTCTTTCAGCACTTCCAACTAATTGAGCAAATATATCTTCGTCAGCAACTTCTTCTTCTTCTTCTTTTTCAGCAATTTCTTCCTGCTCAACTTCTTTAAGTAGTGATTCGGCTTCGTTGTTTGATGCGAAACTCAAAACATTCTCTCCTATTGGCAACACACTGTTTAAGCCGATAACCCATACTGGATCACCTTGTTTCGCGCCATCCGTCTGCTTCTGTTCTTCGTTCAAAGTCGCTCTAATTTTATGCACCATGCCTCCTGCGTAAAGGAATTGACCTTTTTCCAAATTACCAGATTTCAAAATAATCATAGCAACGGGTCCCAAATCTTTATTTGTATTAGATTCAAGTACAAATCCTTCTGCTAATCCCTGTACTGGTGGCGTTTGTTTGAGTTCATT
>JBGSOW010000068.1:0-14874 GCA_041738875.1 Candidatus Dojkabacteria bacterium | reverse complement strand
GAATGCGACTTCGCCACTCTTCACTTTGATTGCCTATTTTTGTCTGGGTTGCAACGATTAGCTCGTCTGCATCTTTGTACTCTCCAAGGTATATTGCTTTTCCTGTAAGTCCTGCTTTTTCTGTTAATTCCAACGACCGTAGTAACGCCTTTTGACCTGCTGAGTCAGTATCGAAGCAAAAATAGATTTCAGTGACATACCTCTTGAGAAGTTTGAGCTGCTCTGGAGTGAGGGCTGTCCCCAGCGGACAAACTATATTCTCAACTCCAACTTTGGCAGATGAGACGACATCGATATTGCCTTCAACCAAAATTACGAATCTATTTTTGCGCATAGATTCCTTCGCCTGAAAGCCGCCATAAACCTCTTGTTTTTTATGATATATGACGGTTTCAGGCGAATTTAAGTACTTTGGACCCTTTGACTCAGGGTCAATCGTCCGCCCACTAAATCCAATCACTGCTCCTTGCATACTATGCAAGGGATGCATTAACCTTGCTCTGAATTTGTCATAAATCCTACCGTTTTTACTTGCTAGTAGCCCCATCTCCACTAGTTCATTTTCTTTATAACCTTTTTTTATTAAGAAATTCTTAAGGTTATTGTATCCGTATGGTGCAAATCCTAGTTGATATTTTTCTATAATCTTCAGACTCAATTTTCTTTTTTCAACTGCATAATCTAATCCTTTTTTGCCACTAGCGTGTTTTGTAAGTATGTAGTTATAGTACTGCTGCGCCAAACTATGTGCAGAAAGAGCCCTTTCCTTTTTCTCTGCGTCTTTCTTGCTATAGCCTTTACCTGTTGTTTCCAGTTCTACCCCAGCCTTTTCCGCTGCCATCTGCAGTGCCTCACGAAACTCTAACCCTTCGACTTTCTGCAAAAAGCTAATGACATCTCCTCCTTCACCACAGCCGAAGCATTTATATATTTGCAACTCTGGATTTACTGAAAAAGATGGTGTTTTTTCGCCATGAAAAGGGCAGAGTCCGAAATAATTTCGTCCTGTATGTTTGAGAGATGGTACGTATTCTTGAACGATATTTACTATATCAAGCTTTGCTTTAACGGTATCTATCTGTGTTGCCATAAGAGATTATCGCACACGAACTTCCTTTATTGACCTACTTACTTTTTGGTTGAATAGGGAATTGGAGTATGAATTTGGAACCTTTGTGAATTCCGTCACTTTCTATAATTAAGTCGCCACCATGGTGTGCCAAAATTCCTTTAACTACAAATAATCCCAATCCCGTCCCACCAGGTCTTTTGAGGTTTCCTTCAGTTTTTGGATTTAATCTTAAAAACTTTCTTCCTAATCTCGATAGGTCTTCTTTGGCAATTCCGATTCCGTTATCTTCAATTGTTATTTGTACCTGTAAACCTCTCTTCTCTAATCTTACGTTCACGATAAGTTTATCCTTACTTTGGTCTCGGTATTTGACTGAGTTGTTCAAAACAGCATACAGCGCTTGGATTATCCTTGTTTTATCTGCATTCACCTGTAGTTTATTAAGCTCAGAAGAATTTTCATAAGCTATGCTATAGGCAAATTTATCCAAACTTTCATCAATGCTTAATTTTGCCATATCTACACTTTCTTTAATCGATTGTACAAGGTCAAACTCCTCGTAATTCAGTTCAAACCTTTGTTTATCGAGCCTTGCGGTTTCCAACATATCTGACACTAGCGAAGCTGCGTGAGATGATGCGCGGTCGACTGTCTTAATAGCATCGAAAAATAGTGGGGTCGACCGCGCGAGTAGCTTGCTCCCTTCAGCTTCTTTCAAAATCTCCTTTTCATCCGGAAAAGTATACTTTTTATGCAATTTAACCGCCTGGATAATCGCAGTCAGAGGCGTCCGAATCTCGTGCCCCATAACGTCAATAATATCCTTCTGCTCACTCGCCAAATCCTGATACTTCTGCCGACTCTCATCCAACTCCTTGTTCGCAACCGCCAACTCCTCCCTCTGCTTAATCTCCTGCAAAACACTTCGCACTAAGTAATATGATACGATTGAAAAAAGAAGGAAAATTACTGATTTTAATAACTGTTCAGTAATATTCCTACTTAATGTAAAAATATCAACCACAATCAACATTCCTACTATGCCAATCAAAAATGCAGTTAACGCTATTTTTACATTCATAAATCTACGTCTTACAATTGCATAAGCAGTAAATATTAGAAATATTACAGAAGAGTAGTCACCCAGTCTTTGATACCTCGATGTTTCCAATACCACTGGAACTACTATATTAAAGATTATATTTAGTAAAATAAACAAAAAAGTTCCTATTAAAAAATATAATACTTTTCTTTTCTCCTGCTTTTCAAATTTGATGTAAGCACGTATAAATACTACACATAATGATAAGTTTAGAACCAATGCGAATAAACTATAGAAATTATTAACATCACCATACTGTATTTCATTTCCCCACTCTTTCACCACAACCTCTGAGATAATGGTATCTGTGAATAGAGAAAGTG
Organism: Candidatus Dojkabacteria bacterium; assembly: GCA_041738875.1. Lineage (GTDB taxonomy): Bacteria > Patescibacteriota > Dojkabacteria > CALFHW01 > CALFHW01 > JBGSOW01. The sequence goes on along the minus strand of JBGSOW010000068.1, from coordinate 12,377 downwards.
CAATAAGCACACTACTGATAATCACTACTAGCCATTTCAAAACTTTCACACGAATTTGTAAGAATTCTTCGATATAAACCATATATTCAGATATGAAACAAAAAGATACTACTGCCATATTCAGCCTAAAAAATATAAGTGATAATTCGGGATCATTACTGCTATAACCGAGGTATGACAGATTAACCCATGCCATAATACACATAGTCATAATTGCGAACCATCTATATAACATGTTCCCTGTAGAATTAGCTAGTAGTGTGATTATTAAAAATATTGATCCCGAATTGATAATCGCTAATGCAACTATTTCAAGTATTGGTAAAGTCGTGGATTGAAGGAGTGCATTCATTGAACCATTAAGCATTGTGAGCACAATTGTTGATATAAACATAATCACAAGTCCCATAAGGAAGGATATAATTATAGTTCTAGTAGCGATATACTCATATTTTAAAATGGCATATGCTGCAGGAATTAGAAAAAAGATTGCTGAATAATCCCCGAGATGTTGAAATCTAACAGACTCGATTGATTGGGGTAAGATTATATTGAATAATATGTTAGAAATTCCAAATGCGAAGATACCTGCCATTAGATAAATAACTTTTTTCTTTTCAATAATAGATCTCCTAGAATAGTTGATCGCTAATACTAGAAACACTCTAAACCCTATGAATAAAGAAAAGAGATAGAATAAAATATTCAGTGGACCAAAAACTATTTCGTTTCCCCAATATTGGGGCACTACGCTGTCCACAATGAGATTGGTCGACATCTCAATATAAATTAGTGAAACTGAAGTTAAGAAGAGGGTTAAGTTAAGTAACTTATTGCTTCTCTTTAAGACTGACTCCACAAACATATTTAGAGAGAATAGAAATGATATTACAAATGCACCATTTATTCTATAAAAAAGTAGCGCATCTTCAACTGAATTCTCAATATACCCCAAATATGCAAAGTTACACCATCCCAGTGCACTAATAGTGGTGACTACCAACCATCTATGTGATTTGTTTTGCAATGAAGTTACGAGTGATAAGAGAATAATAACTACTCCTATTGAATTTATAGCAGTGAGAATACCGATTTCTATGTATGTAGCCAGCATTACTATAAAAGATTTATCAAAATAAAGATTATAAGCGGCCAAAACATATACTGTCCATCTACTACAAGATAGGACAATATCCGAAGGTCTTTATTTTTTAAATTCATTGACACTGCAAGGTAGATGAAATCAATTACTAATACAGAAGCCAATAATAAACTATATATTCCAAGCTGTTCTAAATAAATCCCTAACAATACTGGCAATATTGAAGCAATATTTATTATATGCAATATGTATATTGTTTTCTTTTTTCCCCACTTAATAGGAAAAGTTATTATATTCATTCTTTTATCACTATCGATATCCTTAATATCAAAAAATATCGTACTAACCATAAATCTTAGAAAAATGAATACCGCAAAATATACATAGGTAGTAAAGTTATTTTGACTATAAAACAAAGGGATCAACATAATCGATAACGCCCAAAAAAATGATACATAATAACTTTTAAACCCCAAGATTCTGATCTTCTTAAAATACTCTGTATAAAGAATACCTCCTATCGTAATAAATGAAACCAAAAGCAAAGTAGGAATATTAGTTGTAATCAATGATCCAACTAATAGCACTAAATAAAAAAAAGGAGAAATACTTATCCACCTTTGTCTGGTAGATAAATGTTTAGATCTTTCTGGGTTTGATAATAAATCCGACTTCAGTTCTCTAAAATGATTATAGTTATAAACAACCTGATACATAAGATATATCATTAGTAAAAAGACGAAATTTATTTCAAGATTAGTAACCAGTAAAATACTTAAGATGATTCCAACACCACCTAAAGATAATAAGTGTGCACCATATACAAATTCGAATCCTATTGATTTAAGTATGCTAATTACTTGTTTCATTTTTTGGAATTATATTTGATTTAGTTATTTAATTTATTGCTCCTATACAAATAACTTAAAACTAATAAGCTCTGACAGCCATGTAATCTGCCAATTTAGAAAAAAACAGCATTGAATCATTATTATTAACATTTATATTCTGCAAAGATTTTTTTGACTTCTCTACATAATTCTTACATTTTGCAATTGAATAGTCCAATGAACCTGAAGTTGTGAAAACGTTCCTTACCTTTGCCACTTCTTCATCAGTTAGGTCAAAGTTGCCAAGATATCGGTTCAATATATTTTTATCTTCTTGTGTACCGTACTTATTCACATATGAAACTAATAAGGTTTTTTTACCTTCTTTAATATCTGAACTCGAGGATTTTCCAGTATTATCATCATTACCATACACACCTAGAATATCATCTCTAATTTGGAAAGCTATTCCACAATTTATTGCATACTTTTCAAGTGCATCCATAGTATTTCTATCCACGTCAGCTAATATGCCACCCACAAAAATAGGTAATCTAAAAGTATAAACAGCTGTCTTAAACATATGTACATCTAAAACTTCTTCTTCCTCGAACTCTTTTGCATAAGACAACATAATATCAGTTATCTGACCGAAGATTACTTCACTTACATCCTTAGATACTAGCGCTATTAAGCGATTTCTCTTTTCATCAGTAAAACCCGATTTAATAATTATCTCGTATGCGAATTGACAAGCCAAATCGCCCGCCAATACTGCCATCGTGTTACCAAAATGTTTATCATCATTAAATTTAGAACCATGAGACACACGCTCATAAATTTTATGAACTGTCGCTTTACCTCTTCTCAGATCGGCTCTATCCATAATGTCATCATGTATTAGTAGAAACGATTGAATTAGTTCAATGAAAGTTGAGATTTTAATGACTTCATCTAAGTCATCATTAGAGAACATTTTATAAGTTTGATATATTATTGCAGGCCTTAACCTTTTACCGCCTCGCAAAGTGAATTCATTTACGTGAGTAACAAATTTCTTTATATATTCAGGAAAATCTTTGTATTGAACTAATTTAGCGTCTAGGTATTGTTGCAACAAATCGTCTATCTTATCTTTGTAACTATTGAGGACCTCTTCAATATCCATGTTTACCATTAAACAAAAAACTCATCAACTATTTCATCGATGTCGGCGTCGGTCTTTACGATGTACTTCAAAACGCCTAGGGATTCCATTTCGTTCTTTGCTATATCTGAAGTTACATTCGTCAGTGCCATAACTGAAGGTTTACCATACTTCGTTTCGTCTTTTCTGATATTCCTCAATACTTCAACTCCATCCATCTCTGGCATAACTAAATCCAAAAGCACGAGGTCGTATTTATTTTTCTCAATCATCTCCAATGCTTTCTTCCCTCCGTCCGCAATTTCAACTGTAAAACCACCTTTTAGTTCTAGTTGTTTTTTAAACCAATTAGCTATGTCCGCTTCATCCTCTACGATTAAGATATTTTTATTCATTGCTATGGCTATAAAAAGTTAAACAACTTAATTTAAATTACTATAACTGTTCTCAGACGGCTTGTCTTGTTTATACATATTTAATAAATTTGATGTGTTTTTCAAAAAGCTAAATCCATCAATACTTGATCTCACACTTCTAAACTGGGATTGCGCTTCCAGCACGTATTCAGCAAGATCCATGCCTTGGGTACTTATTTCCTCATTCAATGAATTTACCTTTATAGTTGATTTAATAATCCTATTTAACCTATCTTGGAGATTACCAATAACTGCAGTTAACTCTTTAACCCTCTCATAGTCCGCCAACTCCTCGTTAGAAAATTCACTCTTTTTACCTCTTACACTTATAAGCACGATCGAAAATTGCGAAGCAGTTTGACTTAGGTATTTAAGCATTTTTTCAGCGTCGGTTTTGAATTGGTAGCCATACTCCATTGCATCGTTTGCAACATCAGTAAGACCTTCGCCCAGCATTTCGTGGAGACTTCTAAGCTTTTCTTTCAGTTCAATATCACTAACTACTAGATTATTGCTACTACTACTGTCCATTAAAAAAGATTCTAATATATACTTGATTATATCACTAGATTGCACTATTTATTATATTATACTAACAAAATTAAAATTTTGCTGTTAAAATCACGTATGAGTGCAAAATTAAGTATAAAAGAAACAATCAAAAATGCAATTAAAGAAGTTGTGCTGCAACTGGATTTCGAGATAGAAGAAGGAGTTAAAAAGGAATTAGAAGAGTTCTTCTCACTAGGAAAGACCGTATTCGTAGAAAGGCCGTTTGACGCGAGTCACGGCGACTGGTCTACAAATATCGCACTTATACTGGCGTCAAAATTAAAAATGAATCCCAGAAAGCTAGCGGAAACCGTTTCCAGTAAATTAGAGGAGAAGTTAATTATAGAATTTCAAACTGAGGGTGACGCTGGAGGAAGTGAGGGATTAATTAAAAAAATCGATATCGCAGGACCTGGATTTATCAATTTCACTGTTGCAAAAGGATACTACTACCAATATATCGCAGCAAAACTTGAAGAAAAAGATCTGCAGAGGTCAGAATGTGCAGAAATTAATGGAGTTGACGGAATACGTGGAAAGATCGTCGTTGAATACGGACATCCAAATACACACAAACTTCCACATATCGGTCATTTATATTCCTATGTTGTCGGTGGATCTCTAGCACGAATCCTAGGCAACGCAGGGCACGAGATAGTCCATGTGAATTACCAGGGAGACGTGGGGCCTCATGTTGCCAAGTGTATTTACGGTTGGAGAAAATTAGGCGCGAACGAACCGAAAGAACTTATAGATAAGGTACGTCATTTACAGGAATCCTACCAACTTGGTAGTAAAGACTACGACGAAGATGAGACAGCAAAAGCAGAAATTCAGAAAATAAATCGAGCAATCTACACAGGTGATAACGCGCAGGTAACTGCAGATTGGCAAAAAACAAGAGAGTGGAGCCTTGCCTACTATTTAGAATTCGAAAAACTCCTCGGAGTTAACCAAGAAAGACACTACCTCGAAAGTGAGATGTGGGAAAGAGGTATGCAGATCGTACGTGAAAATACGCCAGATATCTTTAAAGATAGCGAAGGGGCAATTATCTTCCCTGGTGAGGAAATAGGTCTGCACAACCGCGTATTCATAACCCAAAACAACACCGCCACATACGAAACGAAAGAACTTGCTTTGAACGAAAAAAAGTTGGAAGAGTTTAACTGCGACTTAACTATTATCCCGACAGCAAGCGAGCAAAACGGGTATTTTAGTGTTGTAATCGAAGCAATTAATAAATCCTTGCCTAAATTAGCAGGGAGAATCAAACATATCGGTTTCGGTATGGTTTCTCTAAGTACAGGAAAAATGTCTTCGAGAAAGGGTAATATTCTAAGCGCGCCGGATTTGGTCGCAACAGTTATGGACCGGATAGACACTCTACTTGAGGGTAGAGAAGGTATTGATAGCGCGGAGAAAGAGCAAATCGTGCGCCAAGTAGCTTTAGGAGCAGTGAAATACGCATTTTTAAAAGGTAATGTTATGCAAAATATGGTTTTTGATCTTGAAGAGTCAGTCGCATTCGACGGAAACTCCGGACCTTACCTACAATACACACATGCCCGAATTCAAAGTATCATGCAAAAGTCAGAAAAGAGTGAGCAAATTAATATAGATTCTAAATTTTTAGCAGATAACCTTACAGAAGTTGAAGAAATTAAATTAATCAAAACGTTTGAAAGATATGCGGAGATCATCGACTCCGCAGCATATAACCTCGCGCCGCATTTGATCGCAACATATTTGTTTGAATTAGCCCAAACATTTAACCAATTCTACAAACAACACTCTATAAACGGCGCGCCAAGCTTGGACATTAAACACGCCAGGCTTTTCTTAGCCGAAAAAACCGCACAAATACTAAAACACGGCCTAGGACTTTTGGGCATCGAAGCACCTACAAAGATGTAGAGTTTTTTCAAAAAGATGTGTAGAGATACAAGACAGAAGATATCTTCAGAACAACTCGCACAGTCATATCTAAAGCCAAAGAAAAATTAAACAGATACTACATCAAAGATTCACGATTTATCTCGCGTAGCGCGTAGGTAGTTGATTTGTAAAAAGGTATATAATATCTGCAAAGTATATTATTTTAGCTTAAAAATAATGCCAAGACCGCAGAATAAAGCTGATCTATTAGCCCAAAGTAAGTTAAATTTTGAGAAGCTGTTTGGTTTCATCGATTCCTTTGACACCAAAGAGCAAGAGAGGGAATTCGGCAAAGACATGCTAAATAGGAATATAAAGGACGTGCTTTTTCATCTACATGAGTGGCACTTGATGATGCTTAGTTGGTATGAGATTGGGATTAAAGGTGATATGCCTGATATACCGGCAAAAGAGTATACATGGCAACAGATTCCAGAGTTAAATAAGAAACTTTGGGAGAAACATAAGTCCGGCACATTGAAAAATGCTAGAAAATTAGTTGAGGATAGCCATGAGAAAATGATGAAGATTATAAATAGCCATACAAGTGAAGATTTCTTCCAAAAGAAAAAATATAAATGGACAGGCACAACCTCTATGGGCTCATATTTCGTATCAGCAACTGCAAGCCATTACGACTGGGCTTATAAAGAAATAAAAAAGGGATTAGCTTTTGGAGACAATAGAGGCTAATTTATTCTGTACGTCAGAATCACTCGGTGCATTTTCGATAATATATTCAACCTTTTCTGTATAGTCAATGTCATCAAAATATACTAATTGTTCTCTGAACAATCTTTTAGAAAACAATTTACCAAATTTTTTTTCAGCCTGCTCCTCTATTTGTTCTAGAGTAAACGTTTTTAGTAAGAAGTATAGATCTACATAATCTTTCCACTTTGATCTTCTCCCAAGGGTATATGCTTTCATAGCAGCGAGATTTATTAAACTTGGAGTTCTGAAAAAATCCAGTTCTATTTCAGCGTCAAAGTTAAATGGGTACCTCAAAAAAGTAATCTTGACTTGATCATATATGCAGGTTAGCTCATCTGTTGAATTGACAAGGATTCTATCTAATTTATCACTCTCCAGATTCTGTAAAATTTTTTGTGAATCAATTGCATCTTCAGTGAAAAGGTCAAAATCAATTGATTTCCTGTGTCCTATTTGCAATGCAATAGCTGTGCCGCCTGCTAAATAAAAATCGTTACTAAAGCGGGACAATTCTTTCGCTACGCTTAGTTGATTCTTACTAAGAATATTACTAGTTTGCATAATAGTTTTTGCTATACACTTTAGCTAGATTGGCTGCCTCAGGGCGAAGATTACTTCTTTTTTTATTGACGATCGAATCAAACATTTCTTTGAATTCGCTGGCATTCAATGTTGAGAAAATCTGAGTAAAGTTCTGCCAGTCAGCATAGTTAATCATTCTCTCTAGTATAGCAATGTCGCTAAGTTCTTCTATACTTGCTACATCCCAGAAGATATCGCTGTTTTCCAAAGCTAATTTTTTAAGTTTACCCATACTTAATTATACACTTAATCCGGTTGTTGTAATATTGAAAATACTGCTTATTTGGAACTACTAGCGGATAGTTTAGCCAGTTGGTGTTACAACTTTCATCTCTGTTATTGAGGTGAACGCAATCGACAATGACGTAATACCATATAGAGTCTTAAATAGAGTCGATCATATCTAGTAACTTTTGTGCTGCATCTTTATTTGGGACTGAGATAGTGACCCTACGCAATGGTATTTGATCTCGATCCATTATTTCTAACACATCAACGCTGTCATCTATACTAGGAACTTTTAGAATTTTAGTAATCACTAAATCTGTATAGATCGTATTTCTTTGATCTTCATCGAGATCAAGATCAGCCAAAGCTATTTCTTTATATGCTTTGTAATCAAAAGTACTAGGCTCGGGTGCGAAAATAGCAAGTGGTACGATATAATCAATCGCATCTTCACGCGAATATCCTAATCCCACTAGTCTAGTGATAAGATCCTCAGGATTAACATCATCTGGTTCAGGTTTTGTTATTTCATTCATAGTGTTTTTTGATTTTCAATATATAGTACCATTACTAGTTCTAAAGGGATAAATCCTGCCTTTAGTTTTACAATATAGTCTTCCAATAGTCTTTTTTTGTAATTACTTGACCTTTAGCTTTGTACTTTTCCACAAAATTTTGTAAAGCTTGTGGCAATTTCTCACCGCTCCAATCATACTTAACTTCAATACCATACAGAGCTTGATTAGTCTTAAGTACAAAGTCTACTTCAGTTTGGTTTATGTTTCTCCAATAATTGATAGCTGTCGCGTCGTATCTAGCTGCGAGTTGAGTAAGTATAGTATTCTCAAATACATGTCCAATCTCTGGGGCTATATCTGCAAAACTATATTTCCCTAGGAAACCATTTCTTAAGCCAACATCATGAAAGTAGATTTTCGGAGTTCTAGACACCTCTTTAAAGCGATCTTGGCTATATGGATATACAGTTTGAAGTACAAATGTCTTTTCCAATGCATTTAATATTTTTTCAACTTGGTATCTATTTATACCTCCTAAATTACTTATCTTATCTATACTTAAAAGGTTCCCGATATTTTGGGCAATATAATTCGTCACTATCCTTACATCCCGTTCGTTATCAATATTGAAAAGCTCAACCAAATCTCTATTGATATAAGTATTTACAATCTCACCTAATCTTTTTGCTTTTAGTTCAGGATTCTTAGTGAAATATACCTGTGGATAACCTCCATAGATCAAATATTCACCTAGTATTTCCTCGAGCTTACTGTTTATTGTTGTCTCTTTGTATATATTTATTTGTTGGAATTTGATAATTTCTTGAAGTGAGAAAGGTGTAAGTTGAAACTCAAATTTCCTCCCTGTTAATGGCTCTTTAACATTACTTTTTATCGCAAAAGAAGCTGATCCTGTAAGTATTATTTTAATTGGTAAATTTTTGTCGTATATTTCTTTAACAAAAAGTCCTATATTTTTAATCCTCTGGGCTTCGTCAATTATTAACACGACTTTCCCACTCTTTTCTATATCATCTGATAAAACTGAGATCATTCTGTTCGGATCCGTTAAATCCGGGTCAACGGAGTAATCTACTGAGTAGTAGTGAACTGGGTACTTCTCGACAAATTCCTGAGCTAGATTCAATATCATAGTACTCTTACCAACTTGTCTCGCGCCGTAAATGATGAGAATCTCAGGTACCTCGAGGTATTTTATTAATTCTGACTCTAAACTACGCGGTAGATAATCTACTGGCAGTTTTTTTTCAATGTTTGATTTGGTTAGTTTCATAATTGATTATACCAGACTTACCTAGAATTTAGTACTAAAATCTAGGTAAATTCGTAGTATTTAGTACTAAATCGTAATAATAATTAGATGCTCGCCCACGATCTGGGTGGGCTTTTTGATAGTGTGTTGCCGAGTAATTAGATGGTTAAACCTGCAATATAGTCTATTTATGTAATTTTAAAGCTTTGTAGTCTATTACTTTGTTTCTTTGTTTCTTTTTAGCTCTATACTTTTATTTTCCTGCGGGTGAGGATTTTTGCGCCTAGTTGTGCAAGGATATAGAGAACAACCATAAGTAGCATAAACGCGCTGATTAGTAGAAACCAGCCTTGCGAGTCGATTCTTCCAGGTGAGACAAATAGGTTTTCTAGTGTAGCAATGAATTTACTGACGAAATTTTCTAGTAAAAAATCTGCGCTGTTTGAAGTCGGCGGATACATTTCAAGTAGATCTGTTTGCGTGAGCCAGCCGCTGACTGTAGGGTCGCTAGGCAGGTTTTCCAATACTTCGATCTCAAATACAGGTGCAGAAAGTGCAAAACTGCCAGCAGAAAATGAAGTTCTAGAAAGTACCGGGGGCTCATTTGGTTCACTGACTGCCACATGCGTGAAAAAGTGGTTTAAATCACCACCTAAAACCTGAATCCCCGATTCACCCCATGTAACATCCACAGTTATCCAGCCGTCAAATTCAGGCAAATATACCTGCACCCATTGATGTGGTTCCTGTTCTCCTGCAGGTAGTCTCGAATCATAACCATAACCAAAAACTGCGCGCGCTGGAATTCCCAAACTGCGTAATTTCGTCAAGTATAAATCAGAATATTCCATACAAACCGCAGCTCCTCCCTGTAGCGTGCGCAAAGCCCCTTGTCTTTCATTCAATCCAAAACGCTTAACTTGCGAATAATCAATTGTATTCACGACAGTTTCATAAACTTGGGATAAAACCTCATATACATTTGTTTCACTATTCACACTTCCTTCGAAAGAGTTTCGTGCAGCATTTCGTATTTCAGGTGCGTCAACCTCCCAATACTCCGCAGGTTGTAAATACGACTGAAAATTTGGTAAGTTAACTGCAATATCACCAATTTTGCCAGAATTCGTAATATCTACTTTAGAAATATTTAGTTCCGCATAACCAGAAATAGTTAGTTTCTGGCTTTCATCAGCAGCAACACGAAAAAGACCTAGAATATTCCCGTTATCATCCTGTCTCACAGCAACAGGGGCAGGGGTGATTTCAGTAAAATACACTTTTTGCTCAATATTTACCTCCAAAACATTCCTTGGTAGCACAACTTGGTATTCATTCACGCCACCGAGTGAGCTCGTATTTGCGGGTAAGTCTTGCGTAATGGAAAATTTGTATATTTGCTTGTTTCCACGTTGAACCCAGACAAATTTTCCAAGCAAACTACTCTGCGCAAATTCATAAACATCATAACCATTTTGCATGCTTCTATTAACCGGATCAACACTTAAAACACTCTCCACTCCAGCGTTTTCCGGAATCAAAAGTTTAGTCGTATAGTTATAATTTGTATTATCCAGCTGAAATTGGAAATTATCATCAAACGCAGGTATATACGCGTCCAAAACTCCACCAGTTTTCTCTGCCAGCTCAGGATGCTTGTATGTAAGGCTAATCTGCTGTGAACCACCTGGGTTTAACCTCCTAGTCAGCACATAACTTATTCCAAAATTACCATTGTTATTTATTCTTTCGAAAGCAGTTGTTTGACCATTTACTTGTACGCTCAAAGAGTTATATATTCTGTCTGCAATTGCCTGCCTTTCCACCTCATCTTGCGCTGAAATCACTAAATAATAGCTCCTTTTTGTGCCACCTGGAATGAAGCGGTCGCTGAAAGTATTCGTAATTGTCTCGATCTCTTCAACTGTCATCTCACCCAAAATCGAAACCTCGAAAGTCCTATCGACATCCACACGTATGTCTGCTTTTACGCCCTCGAGCGCGAGAAATCCAAAGCCAGTGAAAATTAACGCACTAAACGAAAAAAAATACGCAAATCTCTTAATTTTCGCAAAAAATTCAAACCCCATATAGTACTATAATAGTTTAGAGAATATCGTGCCAGTAGTACTAAGTAAAACACTTATCTTTGAAGAATATCCTGTTATTGTCTCCTCAACTCTAGTTGCTATAATAATTGCGCTTGGAGGTTATCAAGCGGTATGATGCTTCCTTCCCAAGGAAGATATGGCCGGTTCGATCCCTGTCACCCGCTCGCTATAGCAAACTTATTTCTGATAAATTGATAAAATAACTATATAACTTATTACAAAAATATTGATGAAATTAATACTTTTAAACAATAGAAGATCGTCTGAATCCAAAACGACTGCTCTTCTGAAAAGTGCTGCAGAAAAGTATAAACTCGATCTGCTAAATATTGAAGAAGATAAAATAACACCGCAAAATTTAGTTGAGGCAAAAAGAGGTGATCTGCTATATAGGATTTCAACGTCAGGTCTAGCTCAACGTATTGAGAAGTTATTAGTTAATGATAATACAACAACATTCTTTTCAGATCCCATGGTTGCAGTCACTAAACCCGATAATGTGCTGGAGTCAACAATCATACATAGTAAAAAAGGCATTAGCATAAATAAAACTATATTCTTACCAGGATTTACAAGGGAGATGCTCAAAGAACAAGTTGAATATTTAGGGGGATTCCCAATTATAGTTAAAGCATTAGGGGGCTCACACGGCGTGGGTGTAATGAAAGTTGATTCACTCAGTTCACTCTATTCAATCACCAACTTTCTTAATTTGCGCAAGATTAGCTTCATATTGAGAGAATTTATTGATTATGAAGAGCAAGCCAGATTAATTGTACTTGGTAACAAGGTAGTCGGTTCTATAGAGTATAAAGTAGTTGAAGGTGACTTCAGGTCAAATGTAGGTAATGAAATAAATGTCGTAGAAAAAAAATATAGTGAAGAAATTCAAAAGACAGCGATAGATGCTACGAACGAACTTGGGTTCGAGTTTGGAGGCGTGGATATTCTCGTTGATAAAAATGG
>JBGSOW010000045.1:0-14249 GCA_041738875.1 Candidatus Dojkabacteria bacterium | reverse complement strand
TTCCGGTTCGAGAGGAAGAGGTGGAAGCGCCAAACAATCGTCCGAATCTGGAGGTAATATATTTGGAAAACTTGGAGGTTTCCTACGTAATTTGTTACCCTAGAATAGGAAGACGTCATATATAGTTTGATATTAGTTACTTTTATACATTATTAAATACAAAATCCACAATGTTAATTAAACCTCAGAACAACAACCTAGCCAGAATAAGAGTAGTGGGAGTTGGCGGTGGTGGCGGAAATGCAATCAATAACATGATTAGTAATTATGATATTGAGGGCGTTGAATTTATTGGTGTTAATACAGACGCGCAGGCTTTAGGCACATCAAACGCAGAAATAAAACTAAGAATTGGTGAAGATATTACAAGGGGTTTGGGTTCTGGTGGTAATCCAACTATTGGTAAAAAAGCAGCAGAAGAGAGCATTGATATGTTGCACGAGCATTTGGCTGGTTCTGATATGGTGTTTTTGACAGCAGGAATGGGCGGCGGAACAGGTACTGGTGCTACTCCGGTTATTGCGGGCGTTGCAAAAAACCTAGGAGCTTTGACTGTAGCAATTGTCACAAAGCCGTTTAAATTCGAAGGTAAAAAGAGAATGGAGACTGCTTTACGTGGTATCGAAGAGCTGCGTAATAAAGTAGATACGCTAATTGTTGTCCCAAATCAAAAATTGCTTGAGGTTATAGACAAGCAGATCTCGTTTTTAGATGCGATGAAGCAGGTGGATGATGTCTTGGGACATGCAGTTAGGTCAATTGCACATTTGATTACACAGGCAGGGCTGATAAATGTGGACTTTGCGGATGTTAAATCGATCATGCAAGATTCTGGAACAGCTTTGATGGGAATGGGCTCAGCTAAAGGTGAAAATCGTGCGCAGCTTGCTGCGCAACTTGCGATCAGCAGTCCATTGCTTGAAGTTTCAATTGATGGTGCAACTGGTGTTCTATTCAACGTTATTGCAGGGCACGACCTTGCGATGTACGAAGTTGATCAGGCAGCTCAGTTTATTGCTGAAAGTGTTGCACCTGACGCGAATATTATCTTTGGAGCGACTATTGATCCGGACATGAAGGAAGAATTGCAGATTACAGTTCTAGCAACAGGATTTGATGATAAGTCGCAACAAGTAATTCTCTCTGATACCAATAATATGCCAGCACGCAATCCAATGCAAAGCAGAGCAGGTGCAAACGGCATGATGCAGCAACCTGAGCAGATGGCTCAAAGAGGTGGTAACCCAGCACAACCACAAAGGCAAGCTAGCCAACAGTTCTCACAGGATATGAATCAACAAGTGCCACAGCAGAATTCTTTCCAGAATAGCCAACTTTCTGATGATGACGATGATCTGATGGATGATGGTGATGACGCAGTAGCTCCACAGCAGCAGAGGCAGCAGGGAGGTTTCCAACAGCCGAGACCAAATTCTTCAAATCCCTATGGTAGGTTCAACCCGACCGTTGATAATGATACCGAGGACGATCTCGAAACTCCAAGTTTTTTAAGGAGAAAGAAGTCTTATTAGATGCTGTTTATTTAGTTAAATATACGCATACTAGTGTAGATGTTTCGCTAAAATAACGACACTTAGGGTCAAGCTCTCATATTATTGCCTGTTAATTGAATTAACCGACCATTACGTAACATATAATTATTCAATTAATCTTGCAGTTGCGACAAAGCGTTTGGCATTATTGCCATTTGGATAGCATGTAAAAAGGGTAAGTATTTTTTGTCCTGGAGTTCCTTCCAGAATACTCAAATCATTTGCGTCAACCGTTTTAGCTTTCACAAACCTATATTTATACTCTTTCCCATCGATATTAATTATTATCTCGGCCCCATAGCGAATATCACTTAGTCTTGAAAATGAGGCGGCGGGATCTTTGGTTCTTTCATAGTAGTCACCTGCAGAGCTATGTCCGTAAACTACAATATTTTGAGAACGGCTGTCTGATACGGGTAGGGAGGTCCCCTGGAAATGAGCAAGTCCATCTGTCAGAACACGATCGTAAACTTCCTCAACTCCACTATCTACATTTGCACTTACCTTTATTCCGTTCAGCCCGAGACTTGGGATACTAAGCCTGAAATTATTTTTGTAAGTAGCGCTTTTTTCGTCATTAAATAATAGATTTTGGTCTTGCGCGTTATTTTTTAATTCAGCAAAATACCTACTACCTGGGTTAGAGTAGGAGAGTCCGATATTTGTGTATTCGCCTGCTACCAAGGTGGTTGCTTGTGTGTCAAATACACCTAATGCCTCCTGAACTGTTTGGGAAACAGTGGGCCAAACCTGCCGGTACACGATGAATCCGCCCGTAATTATTAGAATTGAGGGAACAATTAGTGCTGCGATTTGTGAACCAATCATTAATCTATGAAACGCAAGATACAAACCTGAAAGAATATCGCCAACTGTAATTGCGCTAGAGTGTGAAGAATCGGACCTTTCTGCGTTACTATGAGTGCGATTACTATTATTTGTATTATTATTCGTGGCGCTTTTTTTTGGAATTATTTGCGCCGGTGATTTTTTATAAGAGTATAATGCCATATTACATATTAGCAACTTTGCAAAATTAATGAACGGTGATAGAATCAAGATTATTCATTTCTACCTAACTTTCTAGTTTATAACTACTCGCGCTACTCATGGCTATAGATCAAAACGTCAAACAAAAAGTGAAAGAACTTGTGCAGGTCGGTTTAGCACAGGGTTATTTAACTCAAGATGAAGTTTTGGAGCACTTTCCAGAAATTGAAGAGGATTTGCCTTTGTTGGACTACATCGTAGGCCAGTTGCAAGACAATGAAATCGAGATAATCGAACCAACAGTTGAAGAGGTAGAAGAGGTTGCAAAACCAGTGAGCGGCAAAAACATGACTTTTGAGCAAAAGATTGCGATTTTAAAGAAAATACGTTCTCATGTTTCGACAGATCCGATTAGGGCGTATTTACATGAAATAGGAAGAATACCACTTTTGAATTCGCAAGAAGAGGTTGAGTTAGCAAAAAGGATTGAAAGAGGAAATAAAGAGGCTTTTGACCTACTGACAACTGCAAATCTTAGACTAGTTGTTTCGATTGCTAAAAAGTATGCAAAAAGAGGACTTGATCTACTAGATTTAATCCAAGAAGGTAATATTGGGTTGATGCGCGCGGTTGAAAAGTTTGAATACCGCAAAGGTTTTAAATTCTCGACTTATGCTACATGGTGGATTAGACAAGCGATAACCCGCGCGATTGCAGATCAAGCTCGCACGATTCGAGTTCCTGTCCATATGATTGAAACTATCAATAAACTCAGCAAAGTAAGTTCAGAGCTGTCTGCGAAATTGGGCAGAAGGCCTTTGCCAGAGGAAATTGCAGAAGCTATGGAAATCGACGTTGATAAAGTGCATGAGATTATTAAGATTGCGCAAAGGCCATCTTCGCTTGAAGCGCCGATTGGAGAAGAGAAAGATAGCAAATTGAGTGATATTATCCCTGACGAATATTCCGCCTCACCGCAAGAGATTGCGACATGGTCATTCTTGAAAAAACAGATTAATCAGCTGATGGAGGGTTTGACTGACCGCGAACGAAAAGTACTAGAGCTACGTTTTGGGTTGAAAGATGGAGTTGCTCGCACGCTAGAAGAGGTCGGACATGAGTTTAGGGTAACTAGGGAAAGAATCAGACAGATTGAATCTAAAGCACTAAAGAGGCTGAAAAACGACGACTTTGCTCAAGCACTTAGAGACTACCTCAAATAACCCTATAGCTTAACAGTTTAATTATTGGCTTTATATTTACTAGCTATTCTTTCGAGAGCGACCACGTAGGCTGCAAGTCTCGTGGAAATACTTTTATCTTGTTGGATTTTCCATACCTTTCTGAAAGTTTCTTTCATAAGCTTTTCCAATTTTTGCAGAACTTCGTCTTTGCTCAATTGAACGCCAGTTTGGTTTTGTTGCCACTCGAAGTATGAAACTGAAACTCCGCCAGCGTTGGCAATTATGTCTGGAATAACCACGATAAGTCGGTTATCTAGAATCTCGTCTGCTTCTTTCGTAACAGGTCCATTGGCGAGTTCCAAAATGTAGTCGGCTTTAATTTTATATGCGTTTTCTTCGTTGATTACGTTTTCCAGCGCAGACGGGACCAGGATTTCGACGTCTAGTTCAAGTAGTTCTGCGTTTGTGATCGTGCTTGCATCTTCGAAACCAGCTAGACTACTGGTATTTTTCTTGTATTCCCCCGCATTCCTAGGGTCAATTCCCGAAGGATTGTAGAGAGCGGTTTTGGAATCACTGATCGCCACAATTTTGTAACCTAGATCAAAAGCAAGTTCAGCAAAATAGTATCCAACGTTTCCAAAACCTTGGATTGCGATTGTAGTGTTTTCTGGTTGCAGGCCTTCTGCCTCACTTAATTCGCTGAGAATATATGCTCCACCAAACCCTGTTGCTTCAGTCCTTCCACGCGAGCCACCGAGATCTAATGGTTTTCCAGTAAATACTTTTTTACCGTCTTTACCTGTCTTTTTTGTATATTCGTCTACCATCCAGCCAATTATAGTCTCATTGGTATTCACATCCGGAGCAGGAATATCGGTATTTTCTCCTAAAACATCTTGGAATACATCTACATATGCGCGGCTAAGTCTCTCTAATTCAGTTTTTGAAAGTTCATGTGGATCTAGTTTAATACCACCCTTACCACCTCCCCAGGGCAGTCCCATAAGCGAACATTTCCAGCTCATCCACATCGAAAGAGCAGTAACTTCTTCTTCACTCACTTCTTCATGAAAACGTAGTCCTCCTTTGTAAGGACCAAGAATACTAGAATGCTGTGATCTAAAGGCTAAAAACTCACGACTCTCACCATTATCTAGTTCTATAGATAGCACTCGTTTATGCAGATGTTCAGGCTTATCTAGTTTTGTGAGTATCTCCTCATCAAGGCTAATTTCTGCTGCTGCTTTGTATAGTTGAGAGTGTGCATTTAAATAAGCGTCGTTTTTCATAGTAATCATCTTAACATAGTTAAATTTGATCAATTAAGCAGCTTGGTAATTTAAAGTCGTTGCCTCCCAAATATGATCAGGAGAAATTTGCTGTTCATTTCCTAAATCTGCGATTGTTCTGGCTATACGCAGTATTTTTTGAAAGCTGCGCAGAGTATACTTTCCTTCCACGTTTATTGATTCGGCTAACTTCACGCTTTCTGGCTTCAGTTCAAATAGTGCAATCCCACCCGCATAATCAGAGTTAAAGCGTGAACTCTCTTTACTGAGCGCGCTATACCTTTTTTCTTGTAAATTAAGCGCGTTTTGGATTTGTTCGTTCAATTTTTCAGGGCTTAATTTGGAACTCGTAGATTGGGTTTGCTTGGTTTTTACACTTTTTCTTTGCCTATTTAGGCTGTTGACTGACAGTTTGATGTCAATTCTGTCGAGCATTGCGCCACTTAGCTTTTTCTGATAATTGCTAATTTGCAGCGCTGAACAGTTGCATTTACCACTTTGGCTACCTGCCCATCCACATGGGCAAGGGTTTCTAGTCGCAAATAGCTGAAAGTTACTGGGATAGTTCACTTTATAGTTTGCGCGCGCAATCGAAATTTCTTTTGCGATCATGGGTTGTCTCAGTGATTCTAGATGCTGACGCTGGAACTCTGCAATTTCGTCTAGAAAAAGAACTCCGTGATGGGCTAGAGTGATTTCACCAGGCTGAGGAGGGTGTCCACCACCGAGAAGTGCAGCAGACGTAATGCTATGGTGGGGAGAGCGGAAGGAAGGGTAGGCACAGTCCTCTATTCTGATTTGATTGTGTAGTGACTGAAGTTGGAAACTTTGGATCATTTCATTTTCGCCCAATCTGGGCATAAGGAACTGTGCTTCGTTTAGAAGAGTTGTTTTTCCGGACCCTGGGGGTCCGTCTAGGAGGATGTGATGGCGACCGGCAATTGCTATGCTGATTATTCTAGCAACTGCCGGTCGCTCAAGTATATACTTTAAGTTCGCAAGCCTTACTCTCTGCCTAGCATGTGTCACCCGTTTATCCTGCCTGCGTCTAAACTTACTTACTTTTTCCACAGGTTTGTACCTGCCAAAAATAAAGTCCATAGTCATATTCAGATCTTGCACGCCAATAACTTCAATTTTGCTCACGACTCTAGCTTCCTCCTGGTTTTCTTCGGGGCAAACGATCGTTTTGAAGCCAAGACTTTTTGCTTGCGCAGCAAAAAGAGCAACTCCATTTATTCTCTCCAAGCCCCCGCTGAGACTTAGTTCGCCAAGGAAGATAGTTTTACTCAGATCAATTGTAGTATTTATATTTGTATAACTGGAGAGAATTGAACTCACAGCAATTGCAAGATCTAGATGAGTTCCACTTTTAGGAACATGTCCTGGAAGCAAACTCACAACTAAATTGCCATACGGAACATTCAATCCTGACTCTAAAATCGCAGCCAAAACTCTCTCTTTTGCTTCGCTAACCGATCTATCGCCTAGACCTACAACTGCAAATTTCTGCAACCCTGGCCGCAATTGGGATTCGATTTCGACAACGACAGCACTTACGCCTTGCAGTATTAGTGAACATATTTTTTTCATGCTTACTAATTAAACCAAGGTTTCCTTAAGAAATTCTTAAATTTGTGAACTATCGAAAGTAGCACTCCCAGATGATATTCTGACGAAGTAGCCAGAGAATTTATTTATATTTATTGGATTTCCGAAAATATCTACCCCAGATTTTACTTGGGAGGAGTAGGTTCCGTTTTCAAATTCGCTAAATATATCCATATTTTCTAAACCAGTTGCAGAAAATAGCTTATTACTATTCACAGAGCTGTTTACTGCCGAGAATCCTACCAAGTTCCACCCCACATTAAATTCCATAACCGGCGGAGTAGTTATTTCTTGACCTCTGATATTAATTGTAAGGTTTGTGGCAGAATTGAAAAGGAAAACTCCATCTCCGGGGAAAATGCGGAAATCGCTGGCAAATTCATTTTCGCCTTCGCGCAGAATATAAATCTGAAATTCTCCATTTCTGAAAATTGCCATACGCGTAATCTCATTCCCCTCTCTCTGCAAACGTTTTAGATTAGTGCTCGCTAGATTAGCGTCCGCATCATTACTAGTAAGAACCAGTGGAATATGGACCAGATTCCAACCAGAATTAAGGTTATAGCTAAAAATATCCGCCTCTTTGGTGAAACTAAATTGCGTGACATCACGTATAATCTGCTCATTTTCGTCCCTGATTCCATTGCCATTTAAATCTTCAAAAAATCTAATTATCGCCTTGCCATCAACAGTGATAATTTCTCTATTTGCAAGTTGCTCTTGCCCTCTGAAAAAAGAGTACAGACCTGACGAATTAATTTCGATATTGTCTCTACCAACTTCACCACTTGTAAAGATCTGATTGTCTTGCGCGCTACCTTGAGTCGAATTATTTATATTATTTGCACTTCCACTAGTCACCGGTACTGGAATGAATACATTCTGTTCGTTAGTTCCAACAGAACCACCGCTTCCACCTTCGCCAATTGCCTCTATCTGAGGATTTTGTAAATTCACATCCCCAAGATCGCAGCTTCGGTTCATGTACGAACAATAAGTATCTGCAAATGCCTGCGCCAAAGGTCTATAGGCTACCTCTGTCTCAGGAGGATGTACACCATCAGATAATATTTGCTCCGGGAAAATACTTCCGGAAGTCCCGATTCTCGTTAGGGATCTTTGGCTCGCAGTATTTTTAGTTGCTGAATCTAGCACTTCCAAATTAGTAATCACGACAGGCAAATTCAAACTCACTGCTGCTCTAACTAGTTCACTATTTAGAGTCCGAACTTTCGCTGCAATACTAGCGTCGAATGCTTCTGAAACCGGAGGTGCAGTAACTAAAACGGTCAAAGTTCCTTGATTTTCAAGCGCGTTAATTAAACGGCCTAGCTCGGCATTGTAATTAATATCTGCTATGTCATTTGTAACGTATTTAATAAAAACTACGGAGTAATTGCCATTTAGCAGTTCCTCCGGATAACTTCTACGAGTTGCGGTTAAACCCGTTCCAGCTATTGCAAGGTTATCCACCTTATCACCTCCAACAATTCCTTCGATCAGGCTCTTTAGAGGTGTACTTCCATCAACTATGCTATCGCCAATAATCGCAATTCTATCTTTGTTATTGCGTTTTGATTGAATTGAATTTATTTTATCACTTAAGCTTCCACTGTCTTGGGTTACGCCAGAAGGGCTTTGGCTTATTGTTCCACTTTCTGAACGTTCTTGCTTTAGAATACCAATTTTGGACTGGCTAATATTTGCGCAACCGGGCGTTGCACCATCAAAATTACTACCACTGGTTTCACTTGGATCAGCTGAACAACAAGCTTGATAGCGCCATTGATTTGATGGATGCTCCCATACGTCTGTAAATACATTTTGTGCATTCTGATCCGCATTTACCAACAGACCATTTTGGTTACTACATTGCCAAACCTCTTGTGCTTGAACGCTTTGTATCAATCTTGGATTTGCTACAGAACTAACCTGATTAATCTCGATGATATTAAAAGGCTTGAAATTATTTGCCACGTAAGTTGTATTATAGATTCTAGTTCCGTTTAGAATTTTTAGATCCAATGGTAACGGCAGTCCATTATTATCAACTGTATTGATCTGATTTAAATCGAGCGAAAACGTATTGTTCGCTGCAATTCGAGTGCTCATTACGTTTTCGCCGTCCCCAACAATCAAAACACCATCATTCTCCTCTATCCCACGAATTTCCCCATAGCCTGGATCAGGAACGTAAAGTTCTTCATTTACGGCTTTCGTCCTATGAAACACGGGTTTACTTACTGGAAAATCATGATCAAGTGCCCAGACGATGTATTCACTCTCAGGCGAAAGCCCACCAACACTTAAATGATGTGTATAACCAATCCTTGCAGATGGCATGTCATCAAGCCCCATTTCAACTACAGTATTTGCAGAAATGAAATTTGCAATATTTGTAACTAAATTATCTTTATAATCTTCAACTTTAATATATTTTAATTTCGTAGTCTGAGGGGTATCAGTTTGCCAAACAACAGTAAGCGAGTTTTCATTTGCATTCGTAATCTCAACGGTTGCGCCGTCTCTCAAAACACCCGAAACAGCAAGTACGTAAAGCCCCACCACGAACAGTAGCAAAAAGAATACAAGAGCCAGAGCTATAATTTTGAAATTTGATTTATTGCTCACAATCAATTCTAGCATTTTACACAACTGAATTTGCGCTGAACCACGATTTGACTATGTATTCGGCTGAAAATGCATCTCCCATTGTTCTTTTTAGTTTAGGATTGAGGCCGAGATTTGATTCGCGCGTTGAATGAGCTTCGGAAATTGTAAGGATTTCTAGGTCTGCGCTTTTTTTCCGCAAAATTTTTATAAATTCTTGCAGATTTCTTACAAGATTCTTACTTTCTTGAGTGCGTGCTTCAGGCAAGCCAATCACAATTTTGCTAGGTTTCCAAGGCATGATTTCCCTTAGTACCAGTTCAGTCTGCATATCTATATCGCCAGACTTTATGACAGTTAGAGGTTTAGACGCGCCAGATATAGGTTCCAGAACTGCGAGTCCTATATTTTTATTGCCATAATCAATTCCAATTATCATTTGTAAATTCTTTCCTTTGCTTGCAGTTTATCCCCTGTTATAATCTCCATAGTTAATTTTAGCAAATGAGTGGGTTAAGAGGTTGAAGGAATTGTGATAGTTTCTTAAATTCCGAAAATATTTAAGTAATTTTCAGAATTTCTTCTCTCAAAGGTTCACTCAAAAGTACAATGATAAGTACAAAAAATACAATTCCGGAAATAGTGACGGAAAAAGTGTCTTTTCTAGGTGAAGAGCACACATTTGAATTAAATCACTACGCTTACAAAGCGGACGCTGCACTTACAGTGCGCAAAGGTGAAACAGTAGTTTTGGCTACAGTTTCAGTCGATAAAAAGGACTTAGATGGGAATTTCGTTCCTCTTTCAGTCGAATACATCGAAAAATTCTACGCAGGTGGAATAATCAGCTCATCACGTTTTGTGAAAAGAGAAATGCGACCGTCTGATGCAGCAACTCTAAAAGCAAGGCAGATAGATCATGCAGTAAGGTCGCTCTTCCCAAAATCATGGAGAAAGCCAGTTAGTCTAGTAATCACAGTTCTAGCATACGACCACGTAAATGATCCAGAGCAATTATCAGTTATTGCAGCTTCAGCAGCTTTAATGATTTCATCAGTTCCTTTTTTCGGACCATCAGCTAGTATCAAAGTTTTAATGAATGATGCGGGCGAATTAGTTTGGGGACCAAAAGAAGTTGATGAAGAAAATTCCAAAATGGATATGGTAGTTTCTTTAGTTAATGACAGAATCCTTAATATTGAAGGTTGGGGTGAAGAAATCGAGGATAGTATTTTCGATAAAATTATGGATGGTGCAGTAGAAAAATGCGCACCAATACTCGAATTCCAAAAAGAATTAGCAGCAAAACACGGCCGCACAAAACAAGAATTTGCAGAAAAACCTGCACCAGAAGAGATTATTAACACAGTGAAATCAGATTATCAGGATAAAATAAGAGGTGCACTTGAGGATCGTGAAAATAGACAAGTCATGATCAACGAAATCAAATCCGAATTAAGTGCGAAATTTGAAAGCGCCAGTTCAAATGAGATCGACGAAGCAGTCGAATACATCGCTCGCAAAGTGATGAGAGATATGGTTCTTACAGAAAATAAACGAACATCAGGACGTGAATTAAAAGAAATTAGACCACTTCGAGTTGAGGTTGGTGTACTTCCAAGAGTCCACGGCTCTGGCGTATTTACACGTGGGGTTACGCAGTCTTTGTCAGTTTTAACACTTGGTTCTGCTAGATTAGCGCAAAACCTCGAAAGTTTCGAAGGAGAAGAAGTAAAAAGATGGATGCATCATTATTCATCACCAAATTACTCATATGGTGACGCTGGAAGATTCTCATATTACCCAGGTAGACGTGAGATTGGACACGGTAATATCGGGGAAAACGCTTTGAAAAAAATGTTACCTTCTGAAAAAGAATTCCCATATACAATCCGAGTTAGTTCTGAAATCATGAGCTCAAACGGATCAACTTCAATGGCAGCGACTTGTGCTGCTTGTCTTGCACTTCTGGATGGTGGAGTTCCACTAAAAGGTATGGTTGCAGGAGTTGCAGTTGGTTTGGTAACGGGTGATGACAACGTAATGGATTACAGACTTCTTACAGATATGGAAGATGTAGAAGATTTCTATGGTGACATGGATTTCAAAGTTACTGGTAGTGAAAAGGGTGTTACAGCAATCCAATTAGACAATAAATTAAAAGGTGTTCCTGTTGCAATCCTAAAAGAAGCTTTCAAACAATCACTAGAAGCTAGACTTGAGATACTTGCAGAGATGCGTAAAGTTATTGACGCTCCTAGAAGTGAATTAAGTCCAAATGCACCAAAGATTGTATCAATTAAAATCGACCCAGAAAAAATTGGTGAATTAATTGGCCCAGGAGGGAAAGTTATTCGCGGCATCATCGAAAGTTGTGATAATAAAGTAGAAATTGATATCGAAGATGATGGAACAGTAAACGTAATGGCAGTTAATGAAGAATATAGAGTAAAGGCTCTTGATTACATCAAAGAAGCAATTGGGGACGCTGAAATCGGTGGAACTTATACTGGAGTAGTTGGTAAAGTCGCAGATTACGGTGTTTTCGTAGATGTAAGTGCAAGCATTTCAGGTCTTGTACATGTTACAGAGCTGAGCGACAAGTTTGTGAAGAATGTAGCTGACGAATACAACGTAGGTGATAAAGTTAGGGTCAAAATACTTGAAAAAGACAACCAGGGGAGACTCAGACTTTCTATCAAGCAAGCAGACACTAACTAAGATACAGCTAGAACCTAAATGTTATGGTAAGACGGGCAATCAGCAATCTCGGTCGGGTGCTTACACGTAAGCAGACCGAGATTATGGGTGTGGCGACGATGATAATGGGGCTTGGTTTTGTCACCAAGATCTTTGGACTCTTTTCGACTCAAATAGCATCAGGTTACCTAAGTACAGACGCGTGGGATAAATTCCTTTTCGCATCAAACCTTCCAGAACTCATCTCGCAAGTAATACTTGTGGGAGGATTAGGAGCAACAGTTTTGCCGATTCTTTCACAAACGCTTACAAAAGATGGTCCAAAAAGGTTTATAAGAGTATTTAACACTGTTGTTAATTTGTCACTACTTGGGTTTGTTATTATTGCAATAATTATAACTATTGCGGCGCCAACGTTTATTCCATGGTTTATTGAAAATGTGATTAGGCCTAGGGAGGCGATTTCTGCCGCTGACATGGTTGAGATCGTAGATATGACTCGTGTTTTGATGTTGCCGCAGATTGTACTTGGTATCTCAATCTATGTAACAATGGCGCTGAATGTATACGACAGGTTCTTAATCACCCAACTTGCGCCACTATTTTATAACTTTGGGAGACTAGTATCTTTATATATATTTTTACCACTTCTCGGACAAACACCATGGGTTTTAGTATTGGGAACTATTTTAGGGTCAATACTACATTTATTAATTCAAATTCCTATTGCTAGACATATCGGGCTTAGGTATAGATTAGATTTCGATCTAAAAGATGCATATGTAAAAACAGTAGTTAGAGTCGCAAGTCCGCGCCTGCTTGCTGTCTCAATCGAACAAATTTCGGTTGCAATCGACAGATTTATTGCATTTAGTTTGGCGGGAAATGCGCAGGCGCTTTATTATTTTGCAGTTTTATTAATTTCAATTCCACTTTCACTAATCGGCTCATCATACGCTACTGCTTCATATCCAACTTTGTCACGCGCATTCAACGAAGATAACCGCATCCTAGCAGGGCAAGTTTTTTTGAGAATACTAAATCAGATAATTTTCTTATCGATTCCACTTGCAGTTCTTTTATTCATTTTAAGAGTGCCGATTGTCAGGCTTACATACGGAATTTTAGGTAGTGAGATCGACTTTCTTAAAACCTATACAATCGCGTGGGTAGTCCTATTTTTCGCTCCGGGTATTGTTCTAGAAAGCACCAGAATGTTCCTATACCGCACTTTCTATGCAGCCCACGATACTTTTAGGCCTTTGATTATTTCAGTTTTCGTTTTGATCGGTGGATATGTAACTGGAGTATTATTTACTAATTATTTCAGTCATTTCAATAGCTTCGCAATTAACGAATTCTACTTCAATCTAGACTATTTTTTCAAACGAAGTGACGGGGTTGCGGCTGTTGGGGGCTTGGGATTGAGTTCCAGTTTAGTATTTTCGCTGGAAGCAGTAATTTTAATCGTTTGGCTAAATAAAAAATATCTAAAGCTTCCAGTTATCGAAATAGTCATACCGATTTTAAAGAAAGTTTTTGCTGGAACGGTCATGTTGCTATTCACTTATCTCGTATTCAAAATCTGGGGTGGTTTGGAATCAACAGAAAGAACTTTATACCTTTTGATTTTGACGTTTACGACTTCGGCGGCGGCGATGGCGATTTATATTGGCATCTCTGGTTTATTGAGAATAGGGGAGGTTAAAACTTACTTACGTCTGCTTGCAAAATATCCAAATCTAAACCAAATTCGCCGCCTTCTGAAATTCAACCCGATCTCTACAGGAACATAGGCGGTTATCTCTGTTAGAATTAGTGATGCAGATATATTTCCTTTATGGGGCGGATCAATTCAATCTAAATAAAAAATTTTCTAGTCTCTCGCAAGAATTAATTTCTGAGGGTGCGGACTTACATGTGTACTACGCAGATGAAATATCATCTATAAATCAGATTGGCGGGTTAACCGGAGGTATGAACCTTTTCTCGTCCGCACAAGTTATTGTCGTCAGAAATTTGTTAAAAAGTGGTTCGAAAGAAGTTCTAAAAAATTTCGAAGATTTAATCAGCCTCAAGAATAAAGAAGAAATGGTTAGTTTAATTCTAATCGAATCTGGGGAACCGGACAAAAGATTACGTTTATATAAGAGCCTTATAAAACATGCGAGTTCCATAAGTTTTCCAGCACTATCACCCAAAGAAATCAGTAATTTCATCGAGACCCAACTAGCCGGGAATGGTATTAAAGTCCAAAGTGATGTAAAAGTGGAATTAAATTATCTTTTGTCGGGCTTTGACACGTTTAC
>JBGSOW010000040.1:0-8165 GCA_041738875.1 Candidatus Dojkabacteria bacterium | reverse complement strand
CTAAACTAAAGGCTGATGCTGAAGCGTTTTTGGGAGATACTGTGACTGAAGCAGTTATAACTGTTCCAGCTTATTTTGACGACTCTCAAAGGCAAGCGACCAAAAACGCTGGTAAAATTGCGGGTTTGGATGTAAGACGTATTATTAACGAGCCAACTGCTGCTGCTCTTGCATATGGGTTGGAATCGAAAAAGGATCAGCAAATAGCCGTCTACGACCTCGGTGGAGGTACATTTGATATCTCAATTCTTGAGATTGGCGATGGTGTATTTGAAGTTCTTTCTACAAATGGTGATACGCATTTGGGAGGTGATGATTTCGATAGTAAGATTATTGATTGGGTTATCGAGAAATTTAAAAACGAAACAGGTGTTGACCTGCACAATGATGTTGCTGCTCTGCAGAGGATCAAAGAGGCTTCAGAAAAGGCGAAAATCACTCTTTCTAGCAGTGAATCAACTGAGATTAATCTGCCGTATATTACAGCAGATAGTTCAGGTCCAAAGCACCTTCGTTATACGATAACTAGGGCGGATCTTGAGAAGATGATTGGGGATTTGGTGGATCGTTCGTTTGAACCAGTGAGAAAGGCGCTTAAAGACGCTAAACTTGCTACTGGTGACATTGAAGACGTTGTTTTGGTTGGTGGTATGACGCGTATGCCATATATTAAAAAGCGTGTTGAGGAATTCTTTGGACGTAAACCCCACGAGGGAGTTAATCCTGATGAAGTTGTTGCAATTGGTGCGGCTCTTCAGGGTGCTGTTTTGTCTGGAGATAGTAGTGTTAAAGATGTAACTCTTTTGGATGTGACTCCTTTGACTTTGGGAATTGAGACTTTGGGTGGTGTTCTTACTCCTTTAATTGAAAGAAATACGACAATTCCAACTGAGAAGTCTCAAGTATTTTCCACTGCTGCAGATAGTCAGACTGCTGTTGAGATCCATGTTCTACAAGGCGAACGTCCAATGGCGGGTGACAACAAAACTTTGGCTAAATTTATCCTAGAGGGTATTCCTCCAGCACCTAGAGGTGTTCCACAGGTTGAGGTTAAATTTAAAATCGATGCGAATGGAATCCTTAGTGTTGCAGCGAAGGACAAAGCGTCAGGCAAAGAGCAAAATGTAACTATAACTGCGTCAACTCAAATGGATGAGACAGAGGTTGAGAGACTTGTGAAAGAAGCAGAAGAAAATGCAAAAGACGATAAATTGAAAAAGGATCAGGCAGAGGTTCGAAATAACGCTGATACGTTAGTTTTCCAAGTTGAGAAATTTGTAGAAGACTACAAAGATAAGGTTAGCGAAGAGGACAGAAGTGAGCTTGTTAAACACAAAGACGAATTAAAAGAAATGTTAGCAAAGCCTGAATTTAATCTTGACGATGTCAAAGCAAAATCAGAAGAATTAAGCAAAATCATGCTTGATAAAGGCAAAGCCATGTACGAAAGTGCAGCAACTGCTGAAGACGCTGAAGGCTCAAAGAGTAGTGATGCTGGTGACGCGGGAGGAAGTAGCAGTACAGACTCTTCAGACAGCAAAAAAAGCGGTGAACCAGGTGAAGACGGCGCAACCGAAGGCGAAGTAGTCGACGACAAGCCAAGCGATAAATAACTACTATCTTCACTTAAAGTAGCAAAAGAAAAGAGTGCCAGTATAACCTGGCGCTCTTTTTTTACATAAGGTATTAGTCTATCTTAGGTTCGTAAACTTATGTTCGCGAGCGAAATGCAAGAAGATTGAATTGTATATTGGGGTTATATAGTACAATCCTTTGCATGGTTAGAAGTCAAATTAGTAGCTTTAGTGATTACATAGCTTTCGTTTCTTCCCAGATATAATCTGGAGTAAACCCTGAGGTAACTGAATCATGCGAAGCTGATATATTTTCCGCAATGACACCAGAACATATGCAAGCGGTTGTTGAAGTACTAACTATCGCAAATGGAACTACATTAAAAAATTCTCCAATGCTGCGCGTCTTTGAGAATACCAAAGCTGTTACTAGGGACAAAGAACAAAACCTATTTCAAGTAAAACTGGAAGGGCTAACTAATTTAGTTAGAACATGCAATCTGCTTGCAATTGCTGCTCTAAGGAGCAAAGGGAGTGAGACAAATAATGCTATTTTCAGACACGCCCCCATTGCCAACGAGCCTAAACAGATTCCAGAAATCGTTTCAGCTTTCATAGCAGTAGTTGTTGATTCATTTCAATATCTTTCGGAGGTATATCCAGTTGTTTCTGTGATAGTTCCTAAGGTAGACAACAATAACTTTCCTAGAAAATTATTAATCCATAATGGTTCTACTCAAATAACGCTTAATAATAATAGGCTTCCTAGTACTAAAGATTTGTTGCCTAATTGTAACATTGCAAGTAGCAGCGTATTCGTGGCAAGTATTGTAGATACAATAGCTGAAGCAGTAAATATTATTTTACACGATGATGATACTGATGATGGCATAGATAAAGATATGTCTCTAGAATTCTTGGGAATGTTAGATAGCTATATTGATCTAATTCAATCAGGTTCACATAGAGGATTCGCAGGAATTGTAGCGACAAATCTAGTAAATAGTGGCATGAGTTTTCCGTTTGTTTATAGGAAGATCAATGAAATAGTAAGTTTATATGAATCAGCTGACGAAGAAGTTCCTACTTTTTATGCACGTCTCCTAGAGAGCATAAAAATCATTATTCGTGAAAATAATATTGCTATTGATGAAAGCTGTCTTGGATGGATAGATTATACCTTGGATAGACTGTTTTCGGAATCTGTCTCCTTAGATCAGACAAATTTAAATTTGTTAGCTATGACGAGAGAAATTATAGAGGATCAACAAGCTCAGAAAATGCTTATGGAAATAACCACAACAGAAATATTGA
This sequence comes from Candidatus Dojkabacteria bacterium, assembly GCA_041738875.1. Taxonomy (GTDB): domain Bacteria; phylum Patescibacteriota; class Dojkabacteria; order CALFHW01; family CALFHW01; genus JBGSOW01. Next base: position 5,277 of record JBGSOW010000040.1, on the reverse strand, counting down.
ATAATGGTGTAGCTCAAAAATGTTCAATTGCATTTAGTAACAACGGTAGAAGTGGTTCGCTAATGATAGTTGTTCCTATTGAACATAATACATATACTGTGGAAAAAGAGATTGGAATAATAAAGGATAATGAGGCTTTAATTCACTTGGTGTTCGAAATGGATGACAGTGGTGAAATAATAACCTATATAAATGGGGTTGAAAATATCGAACTCGATTCTGAACTGCAAGGCAGATTAAACATGGTAGCAAGACGTTTCGTATCTAAGCGGATTCTTGATGTAGAGGGGGCACGAAAGTTGAGTATTAGAAGGCGAGTGCCAGTTAGCGTTCATACAAGATCACCCAAAGTAAATACAACAATAGTTGGTGGCAATAGAGAATCAACGCAAAACAACCACTCACATTCTCTTGGTGAAGATGTAGAAAACTATATACTTCTTGCAGATTTTGAATTCACACTTTCAGATGGTCAAAGCTATAAATTTACTAAAAACCCAGGGGGAAATTATGGGGAACTAACATATAATCCTCAAAGTAAAGAACAATATTGTAGGTCTCACGAGTTTAAGCTATTAAAAGGATATCGCTACCAAGGAGAAAAGGTTTACCAACTTAAAGTTGGTGGTATGAGATATTGGTTCTTAAATACTGGTGGACCAAATTATGAACTTATCATTGAATTAACGAAAGGTGAAGCTACAAAGAAACTGAAATCATAGTTTCTCGATTAACTTGCTCCTTCAACTACCTTTAGTCCTCGAACTCTAGGTTGTCCTCAATTGCTTTGACTAGTTCGATGTCTTTTTTTGTGATGCCATCGGGCTCGTGAGTCCTAGTGAAAATAGTCACGAATTTGAAGTCATGAACGAGTATATCAGGGTGATGTCCTACATTCTCTGCAACGTCGCCAACTGCTGCAGCAAAGTCCATAGCTTCTCTAAAATTTTCGAATTCAAAAGCAGACACAATTGCTGAAGCCTCTTCATCATAATTCCAAGCATCAAATTTTTCTAATTCACTATTTATTTCATCAACGTTAAGTGTAGACATGGTTTTGTTGAATAAAATTAAATATATTACAAACTAATAGTAGATTGTAGCAGTTCTGACTATATTTTTCTTGTGATTACTCTTTAAGCGAGGTTTTAATGAAATTCTTTAACGTGATTATCGCTTTATTTAGTTCACTTGGACTAGGTTTATGATCCATATCATGAGCAAGCTGATTTCTCAGTTTATGAGCTCCCCACAAATCGTTTTCAATTCTACGTTCCAATTTTTTCCCTTTTGATTTCATAATTTCACCAAAACTACTAGTAGATGAAAATTTCTCTTTTAGAATCGCATGGGTTAATTTATCCAATTCCAGAACCAAATATTCTTTTGGCAAGTCTTTGTTTAAAATTTCTTGGTACTTTTTTGTTAATTTCCCTTTCCAAGCCGGAGTTTCGGGCTGTTTAACAAACAAAAAATAGTAGGCAACTAGTAGTATAACCACCAAGGCCCCAATTGACGCAAACGCTATTATATTTATATTTTCCTCCATAATTATTCGTACTATTGTGAGACCTTGTTTCTTATGTACTCAACTATATCATTTACATTAATTCTTTCCTGTTTCATCGTGTCTCGATCTCTCACAGTAACTGCGTTATCGGTCTCAGTGTCGAAGTCGATTGTTACACAGAACGGTGTACCGATCTCGTCTTGTCTTCTGTACATTTTACCGATGTTTCCGGAGTTATCAAACTCTGAGATGATTCCAGCGAGTTTGAATTTCTTGTGCAGGTTCTTAGCGCTTTCTTCAAGCTCACTTTTCTTCTGAAGAGGGAAAACTGCAACTTTTATAGGTGCTAGTTGTGGCTTTATCTTCAATACTGTTCTAGTTTTTCCTTCACCCAAATCCTCTTCACGATATGCTTCATAAAGAACTGCAAGCATCGCGCGGTTTAGACCAGTTGCTGGCTCTATAACATGTGGTAAAAACTTTTCTCCGGTCTTTGGATCTGTAAATCTCAAATCCTTCCCACTGTGCTCCATATGCTGCTTTAGATCGTAATCTCCTCTATACGCAATTCCAAGTAATTCTTTAAATCCGAAATCGAATTTGTAATCAATATCAAAAGTTTGGCTAGAGTAGTGTGATCTTTCTTTGTCAGAGTGCTCTCTATATCTTAGGTTTTCACGATCTATTCCTAGCTCGTCGTAGAACCTGGTAGATTGTTCCTTCCAATCTTCGAAAATTGCTTTCCAGTCCGATTCTTTTGGATTGAAGAAGTATTCAATTTCCATCTGTTCAAACTCCAGTGTGCGGAATATGAATTGTCCTTTAGTTATTTCATTTCGGAAACTTTTACCAACTTGCCCAACCCCAAAAGGTAACTTCACACGCATCGTGTCTATAATATTTTTATAACTCAGAAAAATACCTTGTGCAGTCTCTCCTCTGAGGTATACGGTATTTTTTCCTTCTGCCAATACACCATACTCAGTTTCAAAAAGTTGGTTGAATTTGCGTGGTTTTGTAAGTTCATTTCCGTTGGGACTTTTTATTCCGTATTCTGTTATGAATTCGGCCATTTCATCTAGGCTCATTCCAGCTACATCAACATCTTTATGCTCCTCTTTCAACTTACTCTGATTCTTTTCGACCCAATTTTCGATCAGGTGATCTGCTCTAAATCTTTCTTTTGTTACTTTATCGTCGATCAGAGCGTCATTAAACGATCCTACATGGCCAGATGCCACCCAAGTCTGGGGGTTTACTATAATGCTTGAATCTAGTCCTACCATGTCATCTCTATCTAGAACAAACATTCTCCACCAAAGATCCCGGATGTTATTCTTTAAAAGTGTTCCGTAGTAGCCGTAATCATAAGCACTTTCTAGCCCTCCATATATTTCGCTAGATGGATATACAAATCCTCTCCTTTTGGCTAGATTAGATATTTTTTGTAATGTTGCTTGTTGTGACATGTTTTCTGTTATTAATAATTAAATTATATATAAAAAGCCGCCCCTTGTAGATAAGAAATAAATCTTTCTAACAAGGGACGGCATAAGTTCAATCTTGCCGCGGTTCCACCCTATTTCTTTGAGAGTTAATCAACTATTAAATAGCTACTTGATAACTCCCAAAACACTTTTGCGGTCGCTTATTCAATTTTTTCGTTTATCGTTTATTTAGCACAAAAAAGCTAACACAAACGACCCACTTGCCAAAGGTGTAAGAGATTATAGCAGATATAGTTATCACTGGCGTCTATTTACACTACCACTACCATAACTATTATCATCATCTATTAACTCTCCGTCATTGCCTAGGATATGAGTTCTAGAATCTTTTTCTTCCTCAGCAAGTAATTCATCTAAAGCATTAGTTCCCTTGGATTTACTTTTAGGTGCAAGTCTTTCCTCCAAATAACCACGAAAACCATCAAAAACATTCTTAGGGGTTTGTTCGTTATTCCAGCCAGTTCTTTGTCTAATAACATTTCCAACTATTCTCAAAAGTGCTGAATACTTAAATTGTCTAAATTGTCTCTCAATTGACCTGCTTGTTTCATACCTTCTGATATCTTTACTGACATCTCCTCTGTTAATTTTATAACTTTTAGAAATAACAGATTGATAATACTTTGTTCTCTGAGCCTCGCTAGGTAGAACAGCATATATACTAGTATTTACACCTCGAAAGATTGAACCTACAACTCTTAGTGCAATTCCAAATTCGTTTATCTGTCTATTTTCTTTGATCTCATATGCGGAAAAGGGTCTGTCGCTAAGTGATTTACCTTGTGCTATTTGTTGGTCGATACCGTTTTTATAATCAAAGTAGTCTTGTGCACCTGAAAGCGATCTCTGACGTAAACCTGTTGCATAACCAAGTGAATGAATGTAATTAACTCTTTGCGTTAATATGGAAATAAAATCTTCGAATCCTCCTCCTCTTGGAATATTCCCTAGTCTTATTTGGTTTACAATTTTATTTGCAGCATTTTGTTCATGACCTAAGTCCATCAATTCTAACTCTAAATCATCGAGTACATGGTGATATGCAGCACTTGCAATTTCTATATCAGAAGGATTATCTTTTAGTAAATCAACTACAACATTTACATAATCTAGCTCACGGTTGAATACAGTTTTTTCTATCGAATATGATTCCTGTAACTGCCTCTTTCCATCTGATGTATACATTGTGCGTGATCTTGGATTTATTGCTTTGACGCTGATAACCTCCATCTTATCGTTTAGAACGATAATCTGTGAGTTACTTCGGTAAAAGTCTCCGTAACTATAATACCCCAGTCTTAAAACATCGTCACTTTCTAACGGATACGTATTAAATCCCTGATTATCCGTCTCAACTATACCGAAAACACTCTGATTACCAGTCTCTATAATTGTGACCGATGGATGATCACGATGGTCTTTTCCAAATGAAAACTCAACATTTCTTGTCACAATAACATCATCTTCACTTAATTGACTTGAGGCTTTGCCCTTTTCGAATTCTGTCATAAATAATACAATGCTAGATAATATAGTAATTATATATCATTTCGACTAGGAAAGCAATACTATAGGACATTTAGTAAATTGTAATGATTCAAAAAGAGCTAGAGGTGCTGGAGAGTTTAAAAGTAACAGTGAGTTATCCTATCTGAGAGATTTGTATACAATGTAGTTTTCTTTATCTACTCCAAAATATGTCCTACCATCGATATAGCCTAGTTTTTTGTCTTTCCAAAACAGCTTACCATCAGGCGTTAGATTAGTTGCTGTGAGCATTGGATATCCCTGCATACGTAAGCATTCTTCTACTGTTGAGATAAGGGCTCTTCCATGTCCTGTACGTCTCAGAGCACTTGGGATTTGTATTTGACTAATATTAGGTATAAAGTTACTCGGCTTGTGAACTCCCGCATGAAACCTATCAACTATGCTTAGGTCAAAATATAACTTTCCTTTTGGAGTGTTAAAACTAAACAAAAGAATATTATTTGAGACTAGATCTTCTGGAGCTATATATTTATTGAACTTCTGATCTGAGTTGAGGATGTTTAGAACTATAGGGTGCACTGCTTCTGCAAGTTGGGAAATATGTTTTTTAATTACTGTGGCTAAAGCTGCTTGGGCACTGATTTGTTCCTCACGTATTACCTCTTCTACTTCAGCCCCCAGACTGTCTTTATCAAGAATACGTAAATACACATCAAATAAGGCATGCTCCTCTTCAGCTACTGTAGCTTTCATCCGTTTACTTAAACG
>JBGSOW010000025.1:0-15333 GCA_041738875.1 Candidatus Dojkabacteria bacterium | reverse complement strand
CTCTATAAGACTCACTCGACTCTATTGTTTTATTGCGGCTCGATGTTTCGTCGATGAATATACCTACTAAACTATCCGAAGTTTTAGACTCCAATGAATTTTTGAATCTATGGGCTCTGTCCACTTTTAATTTATTGGCAGTGATTGTGCCTGTTTTATCCATGCACAAAACCTTTATACTCGCTAGTGTTTCAACGCTATTTGATTTCTGCACCAAAATCCCACGTTTATACATTCTAAAAACTCCAACCATGAAAGCGATTGTGAGAGTTAGAATTATCCCTTGCGGAATCATCGATCCGACCACAGCAACAACTGTTTTGAATAATTCTGCTTGGGTTAGATCTTGGCGCAAAAAGTTAAGCGTAAACAAGAATACTAGAGAAATTAGTGTTACAGCGGTTAGTAGTTTTACTATATTATTTATATTAATCTGCAGTGGCGAAAGGTGATTAAGATAGCTTTTTGTCTTCTCATTTACGCGGTTTATGAAACTTGCGTCTCCAACATTTTCAACCTTGTAAAACGCATCTCCCGAAACAATTATCGATCCTGACATAATTTCATCTCCTGCCTGTTTACTAATATAGTCAGATTCACCAGTAATTGCAGACTCATCAACCAACATATGAGTTGACTCTATAATCTTGCCATCGACGTAAATATTTTCGCCAACTGTAAGTTTTAGAATGTCATCTTTTACTATCTCTTCTGGATCTATCTCCTTTAGCTTACCGTCTCGCATAGCATTTACTTTGCTGCGGACAAGTACATTTATCCTCTGTAAAGACCTACGAGCCTGATACTCCTGGAATATTGCAATCAGGATATTCATCCCAATTACTCCTGAGATGATCACAGCGTCAGTAATCTGCCCATAAATAACCAAAAAAACCACCGCTACAGCAACTATGACATTTGGCAACTCTAGTGCGTGAGGTAGAGCAATTTCAAGCAGCCCTTTTTTATTTGGATCTGGAATTTTGTTCACACTGCCCTCAGCTACTCTCTCCTCTACTTCTCTATTCGTAAGAGCTAAATTCAAAACTTCGGGATTTATTTTTTTTGTCTCTCGCATAGTTAATATTTTACTCCAGATACGGGATTTTAACGAATATTAATTTGTATTTCATTAATTGCTTTAGCCTACATGAATAAACCTATACCAATAGCTTAGTGTACTAAAGTATAGAAGCGTGCTAATATTTATCTGCATCTAAAAAATGAAAAAACCTATTAGAAAAAGTAAAGTTAAATACTCAATTGACCTGCAGGACATAACCGTTGCTGTGGATGCGGTGACGTTTTGCTATGCAAACGGGAAATTAGAGATCGCGCTTGTAGAACGTAAATACCCTCCTTTCCAAAATATGCTAGCTATCCCTGGTGGTATCGTCTTAAACCGTGAAACACTGGAAGAAGGGACTAGACGAGAGCTATTCGAGGAAACTGGAATTAGCGAACTTGGATTAATCAAAGAAGTTGCGACTTTCAGTGATCCAAATAGAGATTCAAGAAGACGCGTCATCTCCGTCGCCTTTCTATGTTTGGTGAAGCAAAAATTTGAATTAAAAGCGGATACCGATGCTGCTGCTGCCGACTGGTTTAAAGTAGACTTTTTACCGAGTGAACTTGCTTTCGACCACGCACAAATTATTGATAAAGTCCTCTCCAAATTAAAAGAAGAATTGTATGCCAACGCAACTGCAAAGCACCTATTGCCAGATGAATTCACCTTACGCGAGTTTCAGTCCCTCTACGAACAAGTAGCACGTGAGAAATTAGAAAAAAGAAACTTCCGCAAATGGCTGAGCGCACAAAAATGGCTAAAACCAACTGGGCGGTTCGAGGAAGGAACCTCTCACCGCCCAGCCGAATACTACACTTGGGTATAGATTATACTTCGGTATCAGATTCTTCTTCGATATTAAATTCTTTTCTATATCTAAATATATCCAAGTATCTGCCTACGATATCTCTCAACGACTTTGTGAATGTAACTCTAGGCAATTCTTTAATTGTCGAAACACTTGGCAAGTTATCATGCTCCATCACACCTTTCCTAAGTTCATAAATATCTTTGTAAATTTTGAAAGCTAGTTTAGCTAGCGCCACATAGTAGCCCTCTTTTGCTTTCGTAGCATTAAACTCATCCATTGAAGTAGCTATAAAATCACCTACTCTAGCTTCAGTTACTCTCGACATATTATTAGGATAATTCTCACTTCCATTCGCTATTCTTACCATTTGGGAATCAAACTGTGATAATTTCCAAACGAAGTGTGCACCTAAAACAGCTTGCGTAAGCCTTCTCAATCTTACTGGACTATCTTGACTACCAGAGTCTGCTTGACGATTTCTGGTGAAGTCCTTCTCAGCGAAAGCGTACACTTCTCTTTCATAGTCATAATTAAGTTTTGCACCTAGGTCAACCATAGCTAGTCTTACTTCATCTTCATTCAGTAAAAGACTACTAGTAGTTGCATCTTGAACAGAACCTTCTCCTGATGAAGCTGACACTTGAATCATTAACCTAGCAATATCCAAAGCGTCATAAAAACTTGATTCCCTTATATCATCGACAAGTTTCCTACCAACATGATCCACTATTATTGGTAAAGAATTTACTGTTACATTTGTCACTTCTTCTTGCACGGCATTTAACCTCGCTGCAAGTATATCTTGTGTCGCAAGCGTTTCCGGTTGCTCATAATTTTGCACATTCCACGCTGAACTTAATCGGCTACTAGCATTCCCACCTATAGCAAAAAGCATTACCGCATGTGATTTATATAGATCTTGAAAGGTAGCATCTTCAAAACCAAAACCTATCCCTTCTAATAGTCTTCTATAAGTGTCTGTTTCATTTATAGCTACAGCTGTAGAAAGCTCGCCTCTAACTGTCGGTAGATTGCTACCCGAGGGATTTATCTGCTCAATCGCTTGAGTAAACGCTTGATAATTACTGCCACTTTCTCCTTTAAACTCTGCGCCTTGTTCTCCTGGTTGACTCATTTTTTTATTTGTTAATAATTTATATATTTTTTACTTGATTTTTAGTTGTTTAGTTTTTACTGGTTTTGATTTCTTAACCTTTTACCTAGTAAATGCGACTAGGCCTAAGATTCCCATTAGTATGCCTAACAATCCGTTTGAGCTTACATGTGCTCCTTCTGCTTTAAGTGGTGAAAATCTTTCTGCGTTCATTAAATTGTTTTAATAGATTAAATACTGAGTAGATAGTATCTTAGATACACTAAGTAAACTTGATAAAATTAGTCAGTTTCGGACTGAATCCTGACATTCTTCTGACTTTTTGACGTATAATGTGAATATGTTAAAAAAATTAGTTGATAATCTAAGAGATGGAAGGTGTAGTACGCTGGTTAGCCTCCCGGATGATGGACTTCCTGAATTAAGAGAATTTTTGTGTAGTACGAAGTACGAAGCTAAAGGTTGGAAGGACGGGCAAACAACATATATCTATATTTCCGCAGGCGTCTTGCAAGACGCAGGGATAGACAAAGTAATCGGTGAAATTGAATCAGGCTTGCAACGCGACAACGCAGAAGGTGATACAGTTTTTGAGACGTGGGATAGAGGTGTGAGTACTGTTGTTTTGATTGATGATATTGATATTGTGCCTTTCTATGAGAAGGTGATTATGGCTCTTGATGTGCTCAAAAAGAAGCATGTTGGGCATCTGGGATATATTTATCTGATTGAAACTCCAGATATTTTACCTACCCTACTTAAGACTTTGCCCGCCGAATCTACTTTTCTGGAAGATATTTCTTATGTAGGATTAGGCACAGTATCTAAAAATATATTGAAAACCGATAGCAATTTGGTTAAACAAACCGGCGGGCATTTTGGTCTCGGTAGAAGGCTTTCCGGAGGAAAGCCTATTGAGGAAAGGGAGATATATCTGAGGCAGTATTTGAATTACTTTTCTAAACAAACGATTCTAGATTTAAAGATATTTCTGGGGAATTCACAGAGCGCCCCAGCCAAAGCAAGTAAAGCCTACATAGACCTAGGGCTACTTGATATACCTGGGATACGCGAAGTAATTTTGAATTATAGTTTCGAAGAAGTAATCGAATACAACGAAGACGACGACAAATTACAAAATATCGATACTTCCCTACTAAGCAAGACTGAATTAAATATCCTCAGGTACCTAGCCGCCGAAAAGTATGTCAGCCGTGACAATATCGCGCGAGTCATCTGGGCGAGAGACCAAGATTACCAGAAAAAATACTCGGATTGGGCAATCGATAAACACATCTCCAGACTAAAAAAGAAATTACTCGATCTAGGGTATAAAACGACAGTAAAAACCCACTACGCAAGAGGTTTTGAGTTGGTTTGAGGATAATGGCGGTAAGTATAAACTTACTCTACCCGTTTTGTTTCTTCTATAAAAAACTGTTTAACATCTTGCCATTCAAGAGGATTAATCATATTAACGGTATTATCGTTGTCCGCGTCTTCAAAGAAAGTAAGTGATTTGAGAAAATGATATTTATCAATCTGTGGATATTTCTGTTCAAATTTAAGGAAAAGGTCAGCTAAACTAATCTTTTTATGAAGCAAGATAAAGTATAGATCAATAAAGTCTCTTCTGATTCCTCGACTTCCAATTGCCGAAATCTTCATCAAGGCAATATCAAGTAACCCTGCTAACTCTATACCACGCCAATCGAGTTGTGAATCTAGTAGTTCGTATGGGTAATATATAAAACTAACCTTTGTATCGTTCAGTTCTAAATAAATTGTCTGTTTGTCTATTTTGGTAGTTCTTACATCGACGCCACTTGTGTCTGTAATCTGAGTATTCAGTTGCTGTTCATCAAACGGTATTGCCGTGAACCAATCGAGGTCATTCGATATTCTATGACCGATCTGAAGTGCTAAAGCTGTACCACCGGCGAGATAGAATTTTTTATCTTGCAAATAACCAGAGTTCTTGGCTATTAGCCATTCCAGAGCTGAGAGTGTTGTTTGCGGAAGGCAGGTTGTAAACATCTTATTTGTTCCTGGATATTAAATTTATTTAACCAAAAAGTAGCTGTTTTAGGAGATATGTATTTACTATTTACTACAACATCGGTTATTTCAGCTGTTTGAAAATTTTTTAATAGCATCTGGACATCTTTCCATGTGCCAAATTCCAGTATTCTAGAAATCAAATATGCAGTATTCTGCTGGAAATCGTAATTCACTAGATCAATATCCCAAAACAAAGCTTTTCTTCTGTTTAAATATTCACGAAAATCTGAATTCATATTATATTATAGCACCAAATTAACCCTTACAATACATCCTTAAGCCCTGCCCTACAGGCGATTACGGGGATGCCCGCAAAATATATTTTGTACTGGATAAATGTAGTTTCTGCCTCCGCGAGGACTCGAACCCCGATTGGCTCGTTAGGAATGAGCTGTTCTATCCTGTTGAACTACGGAAGCTAGTGGCTTGGCTACCTTCTTATTATTATACCAATTTATATCAGTTCTTCTCTAACTTCGTCCCATGCAGGATCATAAAGAATAGTGTCGATTGCAAGGTTATATTTGATAATTTCCCTTTCTTCAAACCAAACTTTAAGCTCGCGCTCTGCTTCTTCTGGAGATTCAGATGAATGCGCAAGATTTCTTGCAGTACGGTCGTAGAAGTTTGCGAGTCCCAAAGACTCAATTGTAAAGTCGCCTCGGATTGTACCGATATCAGCTTTAGATGGATCAGTAGAACCCAACAGTTTACGAACATGAGTGACTGCTTGCGAACCTTGGATAACCATTGCTACAATCGGGCCGCTTGATAAATATTTTGAAAGATTGTCCTGCACTTGGCGGCCCGCTTCGAGAAGCGATTTAAAAGGGAATTCACTACCCTTCTCCTCGTATGCAGCTTTTACAAAACCACCGACCTTTTCTCTCCAAGCATCATCAAATGCGGAATAATGCTCTGCTGCTTGCTTTTTACTAGGTTGAGCAAGCTTCAATGCAGCAACTTTCAATCCCTTTTTTTCAAATCTAGAAATTATTTCGCCAATTAAACTTCTCTGCACTCCATCAGGTTTAATTAAAAATAGTGTTCTCTCGTGTTCTGGTTTTCTATGTGAAATCATAAATGTCTATCTGTTATATATTATGGCAAATTATAAGCCTATATCGACAATTAAGCAAATACAACAAATGCGGTTACGAGGAGGATAGTGGCGACAACAATCAGATTTAAAAGGTTCACAAAACGAAGTAAATTCCCGGTTTCAGTTTGTACTTGGTTATACATGTTGTCGCCCTGCCTCCAAATAACAAGCGCCACAAACAAATGGATAATCCCTATCGTTAACAACAGTAGTTTAAAGCTTATAAAAAGAGCGTTGCGAAAATCCGCATTTGTAGGTGAGTTCATGGTTCTGATACCTCCGCTAATCTAGATAAATCAACAAGAACGTCTCGAAGCCATGTAGGTTGTGGGACTGAATTTATCTCGAACCTACTCTTCTGCGCTGCAGTCTGAATATATAAATCCCCGTAGTTAAAAAATGCCGGGAAAAAACCAAGTGCTTTCTGAGTCACATCTTCAATATTCTCCAGAGGAGCTTCAGATACTTTCTTTCCAGTAAGAGGCTTGAAATCGTAATCCAATATGCGTTTATTCGTAATAATAAGCAGGTTATAATACCATTCATTAAATTTCATAAGTCCATATGTGAACAATAACGAGTAGAAAACAACCCAAAGCAGAATTTGATTAACTAGACCAACGATTTCGATAAAATCGACTCCCAGAGTACTCAAAATACTAATAACTAAAGGGACAACAACTGCAAAAAACGAGATTCTAAATACCCAACCTACGTTTGTAATCGCAGCTTTCCTCACTAAAACGAATATCACTTCATCGGGATCTTGCGTCGCAAAGCGGGCATTCGCTGGCCTAACCGAAATGCCTCCTAAACCATCATTGTTACTCCTGCTTAGAAGCCCTCGTGGTGGTATTACAGGAACTATTGGCATTGGTTTGCTAGCTAGTTAATTAATTAAGTTTGTACAATCATTCTACTTTAATTAGCCTAATTTCTCTACTTAACCTTACTATTGTATGTGAACGAATACATCAAATCCCTTTGCCCAGAGGGTTTGGTCTGCTGGTTCCAGAGATTCCAGTTCTCACGGAATATTTTACCTGTTACTGAAGCCTCTCCATTTGCACCTTTGAAAGTTAACCTATTTACCCTACCAGACGGATCTTTTCCCAGAATAATAGAATTAATCGTACCAATTCCTTTTAGTGCATTGAAACTAGTTTTACCTGAACTGTATCCGCTATTTGAAGCCCAATTGAAAAAGTTTAGTAGCGAGCCCGAAGAATACGAGTAAGTTCTCCACGTCCAATTGCCACACCAGCCTTTGCATGATCCGAAATATGGTTTGATTGCAAATGCATTATCGTTCACGCTTGTGAGATATGGGATTGTAGCGCCTCCCCAGACTGTTGTTTTATCTGCGTTGCCAGCTCCTTGGTTATTGTCCGCTGAGTAGTATACGTCGGCCATAGAGCCATTAAAAACGACCACTTCACCTTGGGTTGCGTCAGCTGCCCATTTTTTCGCCAATCCACCTTTGTATACTTGGCACGCGTCTGAGGCGCAAATACCGCCTGCTCTGCGCGCACCGAAGGTGCGCGCAACAACCATCTGTGCAAGTATCGCCTCTTTTGGCCAACACCCACTAGCTTTGTTTGTGGAATTTATATCCTCACAAGCTTTATCTCCAACTTCTCCAAGACCTGAAACATAATCTTCCAAAGACATAGTTCCCCAATTCGTTACATTAATATTTGCAGGCAAATTATCCAATTTCATAACTTTTGCACCAGGGAAATAGAATTCAACAATTTGTTTATAACTCCAACCTAAGCTTGTCGCAGCTCCAAAAGCCCCCCACTGAGACATACCGATACCATGTCCAGTCACAAAATCACTACCTCGACCTTCAAAATAAAACTCCCCACTAATCAAAACTTCTTCTGAAATATTGCTAGTTCCAGTTTCGTTATAGATTCTTTGTTGCTCTTTTTCTATATCCTGCTGCTCTTTGCTCAGGAATGTAATATCCGACTGTATCTGACCTGCTGCTCGGTTCAACGAATTCAGGTTCTGACCTGATTTATTTGCCTCATTTCTTGCTGCAGCAAGTTTAATCTCTACTTCCTTCTTTTTTTCATTTAATTCATTAATCTTAGTTTGCATTTCAGCACTTGAACTCACGAAATAACTATATTCATCCTCTAATTCTTTTAGTTCAAGAGCGATGCCCAAGATACCACCGTGGTTGCGTGTATTGAGAGCTTCATTATAAATAGAATTTTTTACAAGATCTTTACCAGAAAATACCGCTGTTTGTTCCTCGCCAGTTTTCCAATTCACATAAGACGAAAGTACCTGCAGGTCCTGCCTTTTTTCATTTTGTTGTTTTTCTAGTTCCTTCAGTAATTTATTTTCTTCAATCTCTTGGATTCTGTAAGTATTGTATAGAACTTCAGCGTTAAGAGCGTCAATCTCCGCCTGCAATTTATTTGCTTCACTCGAAGCAGAATCCTGGACAGATTTTTTTGCGTTATAGTCATCTTGCGCAGCCTTTAGATCTGCTTTGAGTTTATCAAGGGATTCTTGTTTCTGAGAAATTTCTAAGTTTATCTCTTCTAGAGACTTCGCATAAATTGGAGCAGTTGAGATAGCGAGTAGGACAAGACATAAGACGAATGTACTCACCCTTTTAATTCCTAGTTTTAAATCGATTTTGGGCAGTCTCATAATTTATTATCAATCAGTTATCAGTTATCGTCAATCTTTATTAATTCACCCCAATCCGCATAGCTTTCAGAGTGCGTGAATAAGAAAATTTGTGTATCTTTTGCGAAATCCAATAAAATTTCTTTCATCGCGTCTCTCCTTTGACTATCGAAAGTTACAAACGGATCGTCCAAAAAGAGATAATCCAGTCTACCTCCCGCTAGAATTCGTGCTATACATATACGAGCGAGAATATAAATCTGGTCAACCGTTCCCAGAGAAAGTTGCCCTAAAGGTTTGATCCAATCGTTGATTTCTGTTGCGAATACTTCGATGTCATATTCTGATGTCATCCTTAAGTCGCTATACCTGCCCTGCGTAAGTTTAGGCAAATATTTCTCAATCTCGCTCGCTAAAATTTTACTGAAATTCCCGCCTGTCTTTTTCAATACCTCTCTCATTCCTAGAACCACTGCCTCTAGCGCCGCATATTTCTTTTCTACAGCTGCCAATTTGCTCCGCGTAAATGCAACCTCCTCTTCTAGTTTGACTAGCATTTCAGGAGTTAATGTTGCGTCTCCCGTGCGTACCTCACTACTTATCGCGTCCCTCTCCAATCTCTTTAATTCGATCGTCAGCATATCCAATTCCCTCCTGACGTTTAAATATTCGCTAGTTGAAAGGTTTGCAGCGAGTACCTCGGGAGTTAATTTACTTTGCTCGAGTTCTGCTTTCTGTTTGAAAAGCGCGTTTTGCCTTTGGTTTATCGCTTCCAAGTTTTCATTACCTAGTCGTCCCGCAATCTGCGATTCAGTTCTTTCTAATTCTTCTGAAATCGTTGCGAGCTTGGCTTTTCTTATGAAGAAATCCTCGGGCGATGTGAGCTGGAATTCGGCTAGTATCATTTTCTGTCTCTCTTGAACCTCACGCGCTCTTTTATCGAGGTTTGTGAGTTGCGATTGTATTGAGTCTTTTTTTGGATCAGCTTTTACAACATTGTCCTCAGCACGAGCGTTTTTGCGTACAATCGCAACTATTACCAAAACCACACTAATACCAACAAGCCCTATACCCAAAATACTTAGAACAAGTAACTCTGTTAGCACTCCCAGACCAATTAAAGCGAATCCCGAAATCATTACCACTAGCCCCGTAGTTGAAATAATTGAGGCGGATTCGCTATTTTCCGACCTTTTTCTATATGCTCCACTTGCGTCACTAGCTAATTTCTCCGCCTCTTTCATCTGCTCCTCACGCAATTCCGCAACTACTTTTATTTCTTGCGATAGTTTTGTCAGTTCTTCCGACGCCTGATTCATATCCAAAGAAGATTTTGGTTTAATTGCATTCATCGCAGCCCGCAGTTGGTCTGCTTTAACTTTTAGATTACTGATTGATGCTATTTGCTCACTAATTCTACCCAGCTGCTCTTCAATCGAAACTAATTCTTTGTGATAAGTTCCAAATGAGTTGTAATTTTCTATTTTTTTTTCGACATTTGCCTTTTTTTGTCTAACTTCTACTAAACTTTTACCTGCTTCATCGCCTTTGTTTTTAGTTTTATTTAATTCCTCTAGCTCCATTGATTTTTTTAGGTATTCTGCTTCAAGTTCGCTAACTCTTTTTGTAAGCGTTGCAATTATTCCTGGATTTTTAACTGGCCTCTTCAACCCCAAAGCGAGACCCGAGGCCTCTTTTTCTAATTCTTTAAGGCCATTTTCTAAATTCGTATCGGCGCCAGAAAAGCTTGCCAATCTTTGTAAAGCAACGCGCATATCTTCACTAAACTGGATCGCAGTTATTTCGCTTTGTCTTACAAATGAAGTTGATTCGAATATTTTCTGTGTTGGTATTTTGATTTCAGAAAAAATTGCCTGCGCGATTTGAGTTGGGTCTTCGATTTTTTTGCCTGCCGAATGGTTTAACAAACTCTGTTCTTTATTCTCATAATCGCGCACCAATGTATATCTGGATGTGTCTTTCGAAAAGTTGGCTTCGATATAGATATTGCTACTTCCTTCTCTATTTTTCCAATTAGAAAACATTTTGAAAAACTGGCTGGATTTGGTTGTGGCGTCTGTATATAGGACTGCCAAAAGCGCCTGCATTATGGTCGATTTCCCTGCTTCGTTTTTTCCTATGACAACGTTCAAACCTGGCGAAAAAACTATTTCTCTATTTGTGAATTTTTTGAAATTTTTTAGTGTGAGTTTATTCAGCATTTCATTATTTATTGAACATACTTAACCCGATTTTTAAAGCCATTCCTGCTACTTCCTCGGTTATTTCACCTGAATCTTGCCTTTTTTTGATTAATCTAACGAATTCCGACTGTATCGATCCTTTTGGTAAATTCTCAGTATCACTTAGACCTGCTTCTATTTTGGTCATATCACGCACTCTTAAATAGTAAAATTCCGCAGAAAATCTGCTTTCGATTTCATCTGTGTCTAGTGTATTTCCTGGTTCGATTTCACCTCTTAAAACTAGATTAACTATATTGTTTGGACTACGTAAACTTTCTAGCTCGCGAGTTAGTTCTGTTAGTTTTATGAGGCTTAAATCTGCTTGTTTTCTATGAAGCTGAAGTTCTGAGATGCGCACTTTCTCAACTCTCGCTTTGAATTTATCGCTCTCCGAAATTAAATTGATGATCAAATAGTTACCGCTATCTTTTTCGCTTAGACTTAGTATCTCAGGCGAACCTGCATACCAAGCTGTAAACTGCTCTCCGCCAACATCCATCGTGGAATGCCAATCGCCTAGAGCTATGTAGTCGGCCTCAAGTTTTGCGAGGGAATCTTTTGTAATATTTACTTGTCCCTTGCCGGAATTTATATTTATATCTAGTGGCGAGTGCAGCAATACGATTCGAGCAAGATCCTGCTTTCCTTCATGTGCAGATTTGTGCTGTTTGATTTCCCTAGCAAGCGCCTCTAAATCAGGTAGCGAAGATTTTTTGGCAGTCACCGCCGAAGCCCAAATCTGCACACCTAAATCTTCATATTCGACAAAATCGAAAACAGACGCGCTAGCTGCGTTACGATTAGTACCTCCATCAACATTTGCTTCACCTTTTACTCCATTCTTCTGTCCGCAGACGTGCACTCCACTCTGTTTCCAATTACCCCAAACTGAACCGTCCCCCAGTAAATCATGATTTCCAGGTAAAATTACTACACGAATCCCTTTATCCACTACTTCACTAAATAACCCTTCTAATCTTTCTTTATCTTTCGCGCCTGGGTTTGGATAATCAAAAATATCTCCTGTGATAACTACAAGCTTACAATTTCTAGCAACCGCGTCAGCAAGGCTTTTTTTTAATGTCTGCCAAATCCTCTCTCGATGCTCATTTGCCTTTTCACCAAGAAACAAAAATTTGGAGCCTAAATGTATATCAGATATGTGGGCAATCTTTAATTCCATAATCTAGTATAGCCTGAATTCCTAAATTTTTCTTAAATCATTGAGATAAGCCGATCTGATCACAAGAAGTTACTGGGGCTGAATCAGCGTAACAAATAACAACAAGTGAATTATCCCTTGGATTTAAACACCTGCGCATACTTTCTCCAGTATTACATGTATTACCTGCGCCAGGAACTAACACCCGATACCTAGGACAAGCTCTCTCTTGTAGAATATTCACCGCAGGTGTCGGCCTTTCACCGAGACAATTGCGCACACCGAAAAGATCGTAACTGAATATAATCAAAGTCGCCGACAAAAAGTATAAGAAGAAACCTGCGAACCAATAAGTTAACCTTTTTTTTGTTTCAGTAAGCACGTCTTCGCTTCCTCTGGAGGTCATCCAAATTCCACCAATAACAAAAAATAGAATTAAAAAGAAAATCCCTCCCAAACCATAAGCCACATCCACAAGCCGAACCAACTGGGTACTAAAATCAGCTATCGTTGGTGGTGGAGGCGGTGTCATATCTCAAAAAACGTCTAATCTTTTACTAAGTTTAGATAACGCAATATAGCTAACCCACGCTCAAGCCAATTATTTACTATAAACAAATCAAGGTGATTGTAATCCAAAGTCACTACATTTTAGATTTTGTTCAGACCTAATTTGCGTAGAAGCATCGGTAGGTTTACATATTATATAGATACCACCATCTCTGTCTCTACAACTACTTTCGCCAGTAATTTCAACTGTACCTGTAGCTGCAGCATTACAGGCAATATTAGCATTATCTACTCTATTAACAGAAACATTACATACATTTGTATCTCCTAAGAAGCATCTAAGTGATAATTCTCCTGAAGTATTTGGAGAGAATATACTTGAGATCAAAACAACTCCAACCACACCAATAAATGCTACACCTACTCCGATTAAAGTATATTTGATAGCTTCTTTCGCTTCTTCTACCTTTTCACTTGCTCCATTTGACTGGATAAATTTAAAACCAGAGAGTGCTGAATAGACAATCGCAATTATAATTACACCAGTGAATAATAGAATTATTCCATTTCGAATGAGAGAGATTATAAGTTGCGCGTTTGTCGAAGCTTCACCACTTGCAGGATTTACAAATCCTAAACCTAAAAGCTCTAGTATGTTCATTTTATATTTGTATTAAATTAAGTTATCTTACATATAAGATATAACATCTAGTTGCTCCCTGCAACACATGCCGCTGTCGGTGTCGTTGGTTCTAGGAATACGCATAGAGATTCCCTTACCTGTAATGAGCTTTGATCCGTGAATATACCTGCTATCAAAGCAACCACGATAACTCCTACAAAAACAGAAGCAACTCCTATGAAAATAGATTTTAATGCATTTTGCGCCTCCTCAACTTTTTCTGTTTCACCTTGAGAACGAATATATTTCAATCCTGCGAGAGCTGCATACACTATCGCAATTAAAATTATCGATACAAACAAAAGAATCAACCCATTCGTAAGTAGATTAAGAAAAAATCTAGTCGTCGTTCCTGGCGGGCCGGTTGGTATCACGTCTAGATTGATAATTCCGGTGAGTATTTCTCTAATAAATCCTTGCATATTTATAGATTAGCACAAAATGAAGGATCAGGTGCATTATAGACTCCTCCTCTGCTCTCTATTATACCTTCTGCAATTCCACAATTATTAGATGGTGAAGTCACCCGAACACCATTCAATGTCGCACCTCCATTCACGCAAGCATATCTTGCAGGAAAACCGTTTGGGTATCCTGTGCAACCTGTAATTATAATCGCCCGCACACCTGTTGCGTTACATACTGTTTCGTTAATTCTGGCAGCGTTAGGCCAGAAAATACCTGAAATTATATATACGACAATAAAAACAATAAATGCGAGAAATAGGCCGACTAGTGCGTTGCGGATTCCCGTAAACCCCTCCCCTGCTTTATCTGCATTACCAAATGAAGATACGATTTTCCCGCCATTTAGCAGAATCATTACTATTGCAATTATGAGGAGTGCGAAGATTATTAGTAAGATCAAGTTCCTCGACAGGATTATGATTGTCGCCTCTGTGCATACACCTGAAAGCTCGATAAGCCCGAAGGGGTTGCTATTTGGACTTCCTGGATCTGCTCCGAATAGTGTTCCTAAATTAATCATTAATTAATTGTAACAATTTAATTTATATAATTCATGCAACTAAACAGACGCCAGCTTATGGGCAAGTGCCTCCCGGTGGTGGCGTGCCAAAGAGTAGGCAATTCAACTCGTCAATGCTTTGTGGGTTTGAGACATTGGGGTTATTTCGAATAATTGTATCTATCTGTTGCTGAGTGCTGAAGTTCGTCGCAGTAGCTACCACAGTGACTATCACTATTCCAAGAAATGATATCGCAAGGCCAATTACAGCATTGCGGAAATAGCTACTCCCGGTTTTTACTTTTTCATCATCCGCACCAGCAGTAATTATGTTATAGCCTCCCACAAGTCCCATGATCAAGGACAGGATGACCAATATTAGGAAAATAAAGAAAAATACCCTCGTCGTAGTCGCAGCGACATTGATATTACCATCCGGCCCGACCATGATGACGCCGTTTGTGGTATTTGCAAGAGTAGAGACTGTTCCAAAGAAATCTGTATCTTGAACTATGCCTATGTCTCCATCAATATTACTTGTATTAGTAGCAGTATAAAACGAATATGGATCTGCCAGAAGTTTCGTAAAAGTTAACTCTTCACATAAAAAACTAGAATCATCTATTTTACATATTTCCCCGACGAAAAGAATCTGACCTGGAGATATTTCATCATATAATTCACGACAATTGCAATCACATCCATCTACCAATAAATTCCGTCTCTCGCATTCTCGGTAGTATTCACTTATAGTCAAAGCATTTATTGCGCTAATCTGCATAAATATAAGACCTATTACAAGAAGGATTTTGCTGAGAATTGAAGTAATGCGCAAGTTCATTTTATGGCGTAATTAAATTACCCAAACCTAAGAAAGTGCCGAGAAGGTTGACGATTAATGGTGCCAGGGCGATTAATACGAAGCCTATTACACCTGCGGTCAGTATTTGTGTGCTC
>JBGSOW010000058.1:0-8161 GCA_041738875.1 Candidatus Dojkabacteria bacterium | reverse complement strand
TAGAAATCTCGGCACGTATAACCTCAACCAATTTAATATTTCCTGGAGAGACTCCAGGAAAAGGTGTTCCAGTATATAGTCCTTCTAAACCCACAGTGTCAATTGATTGGATAAATTCTCTAATTAGCCTTTCATCTCTTGGCATTCTGAAATCTTCAGAGTTCGTAGCATAAGTATTGCCAAGATAGTAGATTCGCAAATAGTTCCTATAAATCCCGCCCAAGAAAGGATAATACATTTCAGATCTTTGCAGTAGTCTAGCGTTTTCAGTCTCGTCCACTGAAACAGCTGTAGGACTCACTTGCACGCCGTCAGGCAGTTCCTCATTTACAGTCTCAATTTCTGTTTCTGACAGCTCACTTTCTGCTGGAGCTTGGCGCAATAATTTATTAAATGTAACTTTAATCCCAGTATTGTTGCGGTGGATTATTCTCGGTTGTATTGCTCTACCGCTGAAGAGCAGATTGCCAGAATAAAAAGTCTCAATTCTATACAGGTTAAGTAGCGCTTGATTTCCGTATGGGATTTTGAAGTCTGTAATATCTGTCAGATCAATATTGCCAAGCTCTTCATTCGCATTTGACGCTGCCACAACGTATGAATCAAAAGTCGCCAGACCGTCAATTGCTAAATTACTAAGCAAAGTCTCCTCACTAGAAATATTCCTATTTGCAATAACGTCAGTCAGATCAATTTGCAAACTTCCCAGGTTTTGCGGAGTATTTCTATTTAGATTATCAATTTCAGTGCCAGAAGAAAGTAGGGGCTGGAAAGGATTATTCTCAAAATAATCATCTAACCTGAATGAACTAAAATCCTGATACCCAGTGGAATAAGGAATACGCGGATCTGCGAGTATACATGCGATTCCATTCACTGGAATTGGAATCGCAACATTCCCCGTTTCACCCACTGAACTCAAATTTAACTCAGAGTTTGTTGTAAATATCGAGGTTGGGATTTGGTTTGAGCTATTATTCCCAGACAAAAGTACGCACGGAGAAGGCACTTTCGTTTGCAAATCTGCAGAGACCACGGGAGAATTTAACCAATTAAAAGTAGGTAATTCCAGAAGATAGATTAGATTTTCTTCGTCAATAGTGCTTTCGTTTATTGTTCTATCGACTTGCACATTTACAACACTTACAGCTGACATATCAAGTGCTTTATCAGGAGCCACTCTTTGGTTGCGAGCAACTTCAATCAATTGTTTGAAAGCGTCTCCAATTCTACTAAATAGATTTCGTATAGTTTCGGATAAATTGTTGAAAATCCCAGGGCTACTTGCGGGCAGTTGATTATTTCCTGTATCCGACTGCGAAGTCGGAGTTGCTTCGCCTGTTTCACTGCCCGCAGGACTGGTTTGGTTTGGAGCTAAATCTCCATCATCCGCGTCTTCAGTAGGCACAGGAGCTGGAGCAAAAAACTGGGCGCTTGCTTGCATCTGTAACTCAGGCGAACTAGCCAAATAACTCGTTTCGGACTGCGCGAAGCGCGCGTTACTATAATATAAAACCATAAATAAAACAATCACCCCAAGCAAATATAGAGGCATCAATTTTCTTATAGCTTTTAAATTGATAATATTCATAATACTACTATCAATTTAGCAAATTCTAACTAACTTTGTCTTGAATATAGCGTGTTAAGATAAAGAAGTCAGGGTAAAAGTAGAAGTTATTAATTATGCTTAATATAATAAAAAAATACGATGCAAGATGGTGATCAGCACGATATTGAAAGTCAATCCAAAGCTTTTGTTTGGACAAAAGACCACTTTATAGATGTAATCACTGGTGGCAAAAAGCCGCTAGTTACAGATCCTAGATTAATAGAAGCTTTCAAAAAAATAAATCGCGCTGATTTTCTCCCACAGTCTAAAGCAAATGAAGCCTATACAGATAGAGAAGATGATTTTGGCTTTGGCGAAAATATCGCGAGCCCCTATTTGCAGGCACAACTTTTACAACTTATTGATCTCAAGGAAGGCCAAAAAGTACTAGATCTAGGAACTGGCGCTGGATTTGCTATGAGTGTGATTTCTTATGTAATTGGACAAGGTGGAGAACTCTATTCTTTAGAACGCAGTCAGAGTATTACAGAATACGCAAGGCAGAATTTGATGAAATATCCTGAATTACAGAATTTCGAGATTGTATTCAAAGACGGTACAGATGGATTGATTTCGCGCGCGCCTTATGACCGTATTTATGTGTCATATGCATATAACGAAACTCCTGAGCCATTAATTATGCAATTAAAAGTTGGTGGCAAGCTTGTAATCCCTTATAAAAATGCCGAAATTAAATTAATCGAAAGAGTAACAGAAGAGGACTATAGCGAGGAACTAGTTGCTGTAAAAGCTACTTCGGGTATAAAATATGGAATTGAATAGTTATATATTTATGCTGGAAGAGTTTAAGCACAGGCGCAGGTTTAAGTTTACAAAAATTAGGGCATGAAAATAATCCAACTCACCACGTTTTATGCACCCATTGTAGGTGGTGTGGAAACGCAAGTTGAGGATTTGTCATTGCAACTGAAAGCTGAAGGGCACACTGTCTCTATATTAACTACTGATAGTGCGAGGAACAATAAAAGACTAGGGCGCAAGTCTGATAATGACTTAATCTCGGATCTCCCAGTCTCTCGTGTTCGAACGTGGTTCTCTTTTACTGCGTACCACAAATTCGCACCAGGCATTTTTTCGAAGCTTTTAAAGGTGGAATTTGATATTGTCCATGTACATGGTATTCGTAAGCCTGAAGTATATCTTGCAATGTTAGCAGCAAAACTGCAGCGCAAAAAAATCGTTGTTTCAACACATAATCCGTTCACGACAGTTGGCAGAAGTGGGAAAATGAAATTATTTATTGCGCTGCACGATATCCTACTAGGCATTACTTTGATGAGATTTGTGGATCACTGGTTTGTTTTGTCAAAAAACGAAATTGCTATACTTGCAAGATTTGGAGTAAGCAAAAAGAAAATCACTGTTGTTGCAAATGCGGTAAGTGATGAGTTTTTTGAAGAAAAAGAGTTGGAGCAGACGGAAAAAACACTGATGCTAAATGAAATTACTTCACAAGCAGGCATCAAACCTACTAATTGGGATATGGTGGTTTTGGGAGTAGGCAGGGTAAATATGGTTAAAGGCTTTCAGAATCTTTTGCAAGCTACAAAATCCATGCCTAAAACTTTATTTATCATAGTTGGGGGCGATGATGGCTATTTGGACAAGTTACGAAATATTTTTCGCAATTGCAATAATGTTGCTTTGACAGCTACCTTTTATCCTAGGGAGAAATTGATCGAATTTTATTCTTTGGCTGATGTTTTTGTTCTGCCTAGTTTACATGAGCCTTTTGGGATCGTACTGCTTGAGGCAATGGCAAAGGGTAATGCAGTTATCGCAACAGACGTCGGCGGGCCAAAAGAAATTATTGTTGCTGGGGAAAGTGGACTTCTTCTTTCACCAACCGACCAGAACGCTTGGGCAGCTGAATTAAAAAGATTAAGTAAAGATAGATCCGAACTTTTACGCTTACAAAAATCTGCCCAGGAAGCAGCACTTACGTATTCTTGGAAAAAAATTCTCCCGAAATACCTTCGTGTTTATAAAAGTGTTTAAAGTACTGAGACGCAATTTTTCTTGCAGTAACTCATAATTTCAATACTATTAACATTATATATTTGCAATATTATAATTTTTGTATTACTATGAGGTCATGGATTTTTTAATTAATAGATACAACCTCCATTCTAGTAACGCCTATGCGGGACATAACCGTTTTATGGTGATTTTTAGAAACTTGTTTGGAGGCGCGATTCTATAGATTTAAATTTAATTTAACTATAAAGCCTCCGGAAACGGAGGCTTTTTCTTTGTGGTTTAATAAAAATGGAAGCTGATAAAGTACCAACAAATGAATATATTGCAGATAGATACAATGGCATAGGGATTAAATACCCGCAATTAGGACTTTCTGTTCCTGAGGTAGGTCCATGGGGAGTTGACACGCTAAATGACGAATTTGCTGCAAATAACAGATTAAAAGATAACAATCATAACTATTTAACCCAGGAGTATTCCATGCAATGGATCGACTTTGCTTGGGAATATGCGCAAGAGGTTGGTTTTGTCACAGAAGAAAGTCTAGCTCAAGATGAAATCTTGCTTGATAGTAGTGATAACCAAGTACCAAGAAGTTTTGTTGCTTCACTGGCATTTCTGCATGACTTCAGTTTTCACGGGGAGACAAATAAAAGAAAACCTTATGATGGTCGTGGGTTACTTTCAGAGGGAACTATAGAAGAACATGAAGTTTCACAAAATACGCAGTTTCACCATGCTTTAAGGTTAGGAATAATTGTAGCCAAAATACATGGAGGTCCTTTGAATGCAACGATTTTACACGCTTTATTTCATGATGTATTCGACCCACAACCGAAATTGGGTAAAAGGGATACATTACAAATTCATCATACTGCGGAAGTAAGTACTGACGATAAATACGCACATTTACAAAAAATTTTTGGAGAAGAATCCCCATTCCCAGCAGATATTGTCAAAACTGGAAAAATGATGGATGTTATCGAGGACACAGCAGAGTTAGGTAGGCATAGAGATGATCAAGACTTTGATATTAATAGCTATATCGGGGGAATAAAACAAAAGCTTAAAGAGTTTTGTGAAGGGGACAGTGTTTGCCTGCAAGAAATAGATAAGAGTTTGTCCGCTTCAAATGGTGATAGCGCCGAACAATTGCGATCGAAACTAATTTTATTAATAGCCAGGATCGCACCAGGAGATGCAATCCGTGCGATGGCAGCGAATATTTTCGACAATATTCTTTTCCCGAGGTTAGCTAAGGATGGTTCTGGAGCAGATCAAAAGTCATTAGGTAACGATGTTAATGAAGCATTGGACTTTTATTTACATCTTCTAGAAGCAAAAGATTATCAGGAAGCAATCCGAGCGATTAAAGATGAATGTATGGGTATTAGGTATCCTACAGAGTATGAGGCGCTTATAGGTGCAGTCAAAGAATTGAGGGAATCTAGTGGTGATCCGATAGGTGAAGCAATCGAGGTGGCAAGTGAATTTAGTATAGGTCTAATTGATAAGCTTGAGAGCGAAGGCTATGCACTAGTTGACATTAAAGCTTATGAGCAGCAAATACTAGAGTTGAGAAGGCAATCATCTACCTATGCGGAATTTGTTGAAAACGTTAAGATCTTTTACAATCAGTTGTTAGCAAATGAATATAGTGATAAAAAGGGTCTGTACATACTTACAAAACCAAGGACAAAAGGCTTAGGAAGCATAATCGCCAAGGTTATCGGATATAAAGATAGGGAAGATGACCCCTACCATGCAGCAATCAACCTAATCCGAGAGAAGAGGGGAGATTCTCCTATTGAAAAGTATACTGTAGCTTGGTGGAAAGAGCTTCTTTTGGCTTTAGGAGATCCGTTAGCATCTAGAGCGGTTGTCTTAGCAGTTAGAGATGAAGATAATAATGCAATAGCAAATTTCCAGGAGCGTGATACAGTGGATTTTCTCGATTCAGTATTAGACTTCATAGAGAAGAATGATGACGTTGGCTATAGATTAGATGCAAAAAGTATTGCTGAATTAGATTATATGCAGAGCCAGAATGGTCCTATGCAAAATACTTTAACAAGTATAGTAGGTAGAATATTACAGCACGCAGAATTATCTAATACTAATGTAATGGAGAGATTGATAGAAAAGAAGGTCAAAAAGGGTGAAGATGGTGAAACTATAAAATATAATGCAACCCATCTAGCACTTGCATTAGCAAAAATAGGCTTTGATTTTCATTTGTTTCTATCAGGTGTAGAAGATTATTTAGCTTCTCTTTATGGTGAGGGTTCGCACTTAAATTATAAATTGAATGGTACTAATGCTAGTAACCCTGACGCTATGGTAGGTTGGAAACACAAATAAACTTTATTAATGATACTACCAAGCGCCGCCACCGCCACCTCCACCTCCACCACCGGAGAATCCTCCAGAGAAGCCACCGCCGCCAGACCAACCACCGCCAGAAGAACTACCAGATGAATTTGGAGCAGCTGCAGCTGTTGTAACGAAGGAATTATTGAACGACCTCATAGCAGTACTGAAAAGAATAATATCAAACGCCGAAACAGTAGACCCTTCATACCAACTTGGCGGCTGTGTATAGATATCTTTGAACTTCTCCGCCCATGCTTTTTCAATTCCAAAAACCATAGCGTAAGCAAGATATTCTTCGAACATTTCAGGTGTAAGATTTTGTAGCGTGTGTTTTTCAGCAGTCTCAAGATACATTTTAAATCCCCTTATTTTCGTAAGCACCTGGCCACCCAACAGTGTTTTCGCAGGCATGTAGTTAGCAGCAATCAAAATCGATGCACCAAGTGAGGTTGCGAATAAAAACCCAGTGAATACCCCAAGACCAATCGTGAAAAATGCAGCAAAATTACCAAAGACCAATACAAATACTCCTATTCCATACCATTCATTCCTAGTTACATCTGGACGTTTTTGAAAATATCCTTTGTCTACTGTTTCGGTATAGATGTCGTCTTGAATCGATTTAACTTTTGCATAGAATTTATACTTTAAGCTTTCCAAAGTAACCTCGTCCTTTTTTTCAAAAATTGCCTTGAATATGTCTTTTTCAGGTGCACTCAAATCTTCGAGGTACTTCTCTTCTTTTGCAAGTTTAACTAACTTATAATCTTTTTTACTAAAAACTACAGCCACCTTCTCAGAAATTTCCACAATTTTCAATTTCCCACGGTAAGCAAGATCAATTATCGTTGAAGAAATATCGACTAAATCAACTTTCTCGTCTTTAATTGTTCCCAAAAGATATGGTCTGATTTTATCCGGTGGCGAAAATTCAGGAATAATAACTTTAGCAAGGCCTTTGTCTCTGCCCTTTTCCCTCCATCTCAAATAGATGATTATTGGAGCTGCAAATGCGAGAAGTAATAGTGTGACATTTGCCAAAATTTGCACCAATAAAACAATGTTTCCAAGAAGTGTACGAGTTATCGTAACTTCTAGGGTACGGGTTTCAGAAGGTTCAAGATTAATCACCATATCAACGGTATTAAATAATGGACTGTCAGTTGAGAAGTTGAGTCTAATATCTTGGTCTGCAGGAATTCCATATATAATCTGTCTATCACGCACCGATAACTCGTTAAACCCGTCCATATTTAGAAATTGCTCAGTTGGGGACAAACGTAAATCAATGTTCCCAGGTATATTAATCAAACCTTTCGGCATTCTTTGCAGTATTGTAAAATTCACTCTAGTTGCAATTCCAGTGATCTCATAGATAACAGTATTTCTATCTTTTGTAACTTCAAAAGCAGTTCTGGCAAGTTCTGTTTCTACTCTACTATTTTCGCTATCTACGAGGACATCCAAATCACTTCTTCTCGTATCGGGGTAATTCACTTCAACTCGAGACTTTTTGATCGCAACGTCACGGTCCGGGAAAAGCGCGTTCCAGTAGAATAGATCATAATCCTCAAAAAAACCAAGTCCTCCAATCACATCATAAATAACTGTGTAACTATAGCTTTCATTACGAAGCATAACAGTATCATCTGGGTCAAAGCGGTATTGAACTCTCAGTCTTCTTTCACCCGCATCGGTCACCTCAGTTACTCCATATCTACCTTTTTCCACCTCTTCACCGTTTACTAAAACTTGCCTAATATTTATCAGTGAAAATCCACCGCATTGTAATCTAGGATTTTCCTTACATCTTCCGAGAGTTGCGTCATTCTCTAAAGTAATCTCACGGAACATTCCATTGAATTCACCGTTAAAGATGTAATTCTGCGTTTCCTGAACTCGCATCGTGCTATCACGATTTACGTCGATTATAACGTCTAGTGATTCAATTGAGTAGGATCTTGCTTGAGCCTCAGCCTGAGCTGTAAGCCCGATTAATAAGAGAAATGACGTTGATAAAAAGATAGTAAAGTTTAATACTATCTTTTTGGGCGAGAGATTCATCTCCTTTATGCGCCAAAGTCTACTTTAACGTTTTCTTTCGCTTCTGCTTCCGCCTCAAAGAATGGTCTAGCTTTGAAGTTTAGAAAGCCTGCAATAATATTATTTGGGAAA
>JBGSOW010000054.1:0-4114 GCA_041738875.1 Candidatus Dojkabacteria bacterium | reverse complement strand
GGTATTACGTCTTTGGGTTTGGCAACTGCTAGATCCTGTGGCGTTGGATATTTTGCAAATAGTCTTGGAGTAACGAGGTTTACGCGTTTATCTGTGCACTGCGCGGAAAGAATTACAGCAACCAAAAGCTCATACGCGTTCTTATGGATCAATTCACATTTAACATCAGGCAACTTCTCTTCAAGCTTCTTGAGTATCTCTGTACTTTGACTACTACCAATGCCAGTTGGTTCTTTTTTTTCATTTAATTCAGTATTTATTTTCTGTTTCATAATCTCTTTGTTTAATTAGGAATAATATACCACATGCGAAAGTTTAGAGAGTTTGGCTTTATTTGCTAAAATAGGTAATGGCAAAATTAGTGAGAAAACTAGATTTATTAAGCAATACAAGGAAAGTTAGTGCAAAACCTGCTGAATTCAAACCGAAAGATCAGAGTAATTTTGGAGAAAAGCGAAGAGGAAATAGAAATAGAAACCGCAATCGAAATAGGAATAACAGAAACAGAGATGGTAGAGTTGGTGGTCCAGGAGGAAGTTCAATGGGTTGGAATAGCGGTGGTCGTGGAAACCAAGGACCACACTCAAACTCTTCTAGACACGAGAGTTATGTTAAAAAGCCTGCTGTTCTAGCAAGTTTTGAAACTGGGAAACAGCAAGTGTTTTTGTTTGATGAAGATGATTTCTATGGAATTACAATAGATATGGTTTTATACAATTTAGATCGGGATTCTTCCGTCAAAGTCGAAAGTAATAAATTATTTAGCGAACTTATTTCGAAAATCGATAACCCTGCTTCAATATTTGTAATTGATGAACTTTTCTTCGCAGAGGGAAAGTTAATCGAGGCGATGAAAGAAATCAAAGCCAGAGATAAATCAGCCAAAATAATAATATATACAGTTGCAGAGGAACTAGCAGAAGCTGATGAAGGTTTAGTCGACAACGTGATTTTGAAATCAGGCAGGTCAAATAGCCTCACAATAACAAAGGCGTTAGCAGAGATCTTTGATGTGGAAGTTGAAATGAACAATCAAGATCCTGAAAGGGAATAAATAGCAGTTTCAAATTAGTTAATGTATTATTTATGGCTTTAGACAAAATTGTTATAAAAGGTGCTCGCACTCATAATCTCAAAAATATTGATCTCGAGATTCCGAAGGACAAATTAGTAGTTTTTACTGGCGTATCAGGTTCGGGTAAATCCTCTCTAGCTTTTGACACAATTTATGCGGAAGGACAAAGAAGGTATGTGGAGTCTTTGTCTAGTTACGCTAGGCAGTTTTTGGGAGTCATGGATAAACCGGATGTGGATTATATTGAAGGACTCTCCCCTGCTATATCGATTGATCAGAAATCATCCGGACACAACCCTCGCTCTACTGTCGGGACAGTCACTGAGATTTATGATTACCTCCGTCTTCTTTTTGCACGTGTTGGGCATCCTCATAGTCCTACAACTGGTAAACGTTTAAAATCGCAAAGTGTGCAAGAAATTGTTGACGCACTATTCCAACTGTCTTCCAAAGAAGATGTAAAACTAGTAATCCTAGCTCCAGTTGTGAAAAACCGTAAAGGTACTTATGAGGAGCTATTTACAAGATTCTTGGCGCAAGGCTATGTGAGAGCGAGAGTTGACGGCGAAATATATTCGCTTGAAGAAAAAATTACTCTTGAAAAACAAAAAAAACACTCTATAGAAATAGTTGTGGATAGACTTTCTTTAAAAAATGACTCTAAAAAAGATGAGTCTTTCACAAAAAGGCTAACTGATTCTGTAGAAGCTGCTTTAAATCTAGGCGAGGGGGAGTTATTGATAAATGTTGACAGCGAAGAAAAAGATAGATTCTTTTCTGAGAATCTGGTCGATCCTGAAACGGGTGAATCATTCCCTAAAGTTGAACCACATAGTTTTTCGTTTAACTCACCGTTTGGAGCTTGTGAGGACTGCAATGGTCTTGGTGTTATAAAAAATATCTCAGAAGAATTACTGCTCAATCCAAATCTTTCAATTACTGAAGGTGGAATTTTCCCTTGGCAAAATATAACCGAATCACCTGACTCTTGGAGCATGCGGCTTCTTACTGCGATGTCTTTGGAGGAGGGTTTCGATCTGCGTAAAGCTATTAAAAATATGTCTAGAGATCATTTAGATTTGGTTTTATATGGCAGCAAGAAAAAGTATAAATTTAATTATGTCAGGCAAATGGATGGAGTCGAGAGTAGCTATACTCGCGCATTTGAAGGGGTTATTCAACAATTGCTTAGAAGATATAAAGAAACAGAGTCCGATTATATAAGATCCGACATCGAGCAATATATGATCGACAAGCCTTGTCCGACTTGTGAAGGAAAAAGGTTGAAGAAAACAAGTTTGTCGGTCACTTTGTCTAGAAAAAATATTTATGAGGTTTGTAACTTACCTATCAATAAATTTGTCGCTTGGGTTGAAGAACAATTTATTGGTCAAACTGATGGACAAGTTGAGGTTCAAAATTTATCTAAGGAAGATGCTTTGACGAAACAAGAGTTTGCCATTGCAGAAAGGGTTTTAAAAGAAATAAAATTGAGAAGTAGTTTTTTAACTTCAGTTGGTCTCGGGTATTTGACATTAAACCGTACTGCGCGCACGCTTTCAGGAGGTGAGTCGCAGAGAATCCGGCTTGCCTCGCAAATAGGTACAGGACTTACGGGCGTGCTATATGTTTTGGACGAGCCTTCTATTGGTCTGCACCAAGATGACAACGAAAAATTGCTTAAAAGTCTAACAAGGTTGAGGGATCTTGGCAATTCTGTAATTATTGTCGAGCATGATGAAGATACAATCCGCTCAGCAGATTACATTGTAGATATTGGGCCGAGAGCTGGTGAACACGGTGGTGAAGTGGTTTTTAGTGGCACTCTGGATGAATTCAGATCTGCCACTAATTCAATTACTGCTGACTATATAAATCTTAAAAAACAGATCAGTAGCAAAAGCATTATGGCCGAATCGATTAAATTAGTTCCCAAGCACGAATTTATCGAGAAGAAAAATAGTCGTGATTCGAAGTTTTTGAAGCTAACTGGCGCCTCACACAATAATCTAAAGAGTGTCGATATAGAAATACCACTGCAAAAATTTGTTGCTGTCACTGGTGTATCTGGATCGGGTAAATCTTCTTTAATAAACGATACTTTGTATGAAGCACTAAACAAATCAAAAAAAGAAGCAGGTAGTTATACAAGTTTAACTGGGCATGAGAACTTAGATAAAGTAGTCGACATAGACCAAGCGCCAATTGGTAGAACTCCTAGGTCTAACCCTGCCACTTATACTGGTCTTTTTACAGTAATCCGCACAATTTTCGCTTCAACCCGGGAAGCAAAATCTAGAGGTTATGGCCCTGGAAGGTTTAGTTTTAACACAAAGGGAGGCAGATGCGAGCATTGTAAGGGGGATGGTGTCTTGAAAATCGAGATGCAATTTTTGCCAGATGTCTATGTGCAGTGCGAAGTTTGCCAAGGCAACCGCTATAACCGCGAGACTTTGCAAATTGATTTTAAAGGGAAAAATATCGCGGACGTTCTAAAAATGACTGTTGAAGAAGGAATGGAGTTTTTTAAAAATGTGCCGTCGATTAATGCAAAATTAAACACATTAAATGAAGTCGGACTAGGTTATATCAGGCTCGGCCAATCAGCAACAACCTTATCCGGAGGAGAAGCTCAAAGGGTTAAATTAGCAACAGAATTAAGCAAAAGAAGCACTGGTAAAACAATTTATATTCTGGACGAACCAACTACAGGACTTCATTTCGAGGACGTCAGAAGGCTTTTGATTGTTTTGAGATCGTTGGTTCTAAAAGGCAATACAGTAGTTGTGATTGAGCATAATTTGGACTTGATCAAAACCGCCGATTGGATAATCGATCTAGGCCCTGCGGGCGGTGAAGCTGGAGGAGAGATTGTGGCTACAGGTTCTCCAGAAGAGATTGCAGAGAATAAGAATAGTCTGACAGGAAAATGGTTGAAAAAATATATGCATTAATAATCCTTGCTCTACTTGCTAATCAAATAGTATTTGATCCGCAGAGTCTGCCAATTGGATATGAATCTGCCAAAGTGTTGCACTT
>JBGSOW010000042.1:0-5085 GCA_041738875.1 Candidatus Dojkabacteria bacterium | reverse complement strand
GGCAGGCCACCGCGACCGCTACGGGTAAATTCGCTACTGGAAGCTCGTTTGCAAGGGTTCTGGGCAACAAGAGTGCTGGGATCGACAACAGTTGTAGGTAATTCGACTAGACCCTGACTGGGATCAACGGCTTCAATATTGAGTTCTACAATCCCGCTGAAATCAGACCCTAGATCTGAGGTGGCGGTGATATCGCTTTCTGACGTTAGATTCTCTCGAAATTGAGTGCCAAAGATTCCTCTAGCCGAAATACTAACTCGACCGCCAAAATTTTCTTCAGAATTTGCTGTGATGTCGCTATTTTCTAAAGCAGTTAATACACCTGTATTGATGGCAATATTACCACCAGTAGATACACCAGTAGAATTTGTTGAAATATTGCTGTTACCGCGAAGGATAATAGCATTAGAGTTCAGTGAAATATTGCCTAGTCCTCCGGTTGTTTCGGCACTAATTGATGCTTTATTATCTAATCTAATAGAGTTAGCATTAACTTTTAGACTTCCGGCAGAACCTTTGCCAAAACTAGCAATGCTCAATGTTGCACCATCTGCAACTCTCAAAAATGGCGCTTCGATATTAATATTGCCAGCTTGACCGCTTGCATTTTCTTCAGAAATTGCGTATAAGCCACTAGGAAATCCAGTTCTTGTGGAAACACCAAATATATTCACACTATTAGAAGAATTTATTTTAATATTTGCTCCATTACCTGATCCAATAGTGGATGCATTTATGTATGCACCACCACTTATTTCTATCTGATTAGATGAAATTGAAATGTTACCAGCTTTTCCACCAGCTATTATGGATCCAATGAAAGAAGATGCTGACTGTATGTAGGATCTATCTCTTAGGAAGATTTTTTTTGCATCTATTAGAACATCTCCTCCATCTGCATTGCCGAAGGTTGAAGTTACTAAGGAGCTACCCCCTACTAATTCAAAAGAATCAGAAGCTGTTATCTTTATTGAACTTGATTTTAATCCAGATTCGACTGATGAAAAGAGGAATGATCCGTCAGCAATGGTTATATTTCTACCATGTAAATCAATACTTCCACCATTATTTCCTATTGAAATAACAAAAGCGCTTTGTAGTAGGTTGATATCGCCAAAGTTGGAATTCTGGAGATCTTCGTATCCTATTGCCCAATTTCCCTCTCTAAGAGAAACTTGGCCAGAACCTATAATGCTAGCTAGCTCTATACGGCCTTCTGGAGCAGTTATACCTCCACTTTCCATTGTAATTTTGCCACCAACAAGAGCTAATGTTTTACCTCGTGAAACCTGAAGCCCAACTCTTCTTGGATCTACTGCTCGTGATCGATTTACAATCTCACCAGCCGTATTTCTGAATCGAAGACCGAGAGGTATATTAATGCTCAATGTTGGGAAAGAGGAAGGGTCGATAGCACTATATTCACTATTAGAAAAAATATAGCTGCTGGCTGTAGTTGCTAAAAAAGAACCTTTTAGATCTAAGGACGCATTAGAACCAAAAATAATACCATTGGGATTTAGCAGAAATAGATCAGCGGTTCCTCCAGTAATGCCTAATCTTCCTAAAATTGTGGAGCGATCACTTCCAGTAACTCGAACAATAATTCGCTCAACTTTAGCAGGATTATTGAAATAAACACGTTGTCCTATGTTGATACTAAATTTATCAAAACTATGAAATAGATTTGCACCTCGAACAGCACCAAATGTTATCAAATCGCCTAGGGTATTATTGATTACTACGCCTGAATTTACCACAGAACTTTCAGCTCCAAGAGTAGTGTCAGGCTGAATCTGTTGTCCAAACGCTAAATCTCTAGAGGAGAGACTAGTCCACCCCATAACCGCTATACCAAGCAACCATAGAATTTTAATTTTCTGGCTAGAGGTTTGAAGCACCGTTAAATTCTGTTTACTCCAAGAAAGAACTTGTGCTATAAAAACTTAAAATATTCCTATTTTTTGATTAAAATAAGCCAAAGAAAAACAATTTTTTTATATGTTCTACTATTTAAATAAACTGGCTTATCGAAAATAAACTGCGAGGTTTTTAAGTGATATTCAACTTTTAAATATGAGTAAAAGATGCTAAATTTTGAGAGGCATAACTACAGCAAGTCGCAGTTTGATAGGGGACACTTAGTGGTGTAGAAAACTTTTTAGATTCTCATGATAAACAGAATGAGTGCTCAAAATAGAGGCTGAAACCCACTACCCTCGTTCAAATTTTGGGATTTTCCCAAAATTTCCATTTTGTCTATAATCCTTTATGGACAAGGATTTCATGAGTTTTCTGCGCCACCAAGGGGGACATCTAATATTGCAAAATTCGCTCTGAGTAAAGCTTTTTGATATTAAACATGCCCCCTATTAATTGAAAACTGACTAAGACAAATCTAGTATCATCACTCTGACCAAACATAATTCTCAGGGCATCTTCCATCATCGGCACCGGGACTTGAGACACATCCGTGAGTTACTACCCTAAGCAAGGTTTCTACCTGTTTGCGGGAGAATTTAATCTCAACTTGCAATGTTGATATGACTTCTTTTGAGAAATGTTTTGCCAAGAAATCACCCGTCAGATTTAATAACTCTTTTTTTTGCTCTTCATTAAGCTCAAATGCCTGTGGATCGCAGATCATATTTCAATTCCTTAAGGGTAAAAACAATTTAGTCTCATTGAAGTCATACTGAGCAGTATATAGCATTTGTCAGATTAACACTTTGCTTTAGAATTAATGAATCGGCGTTTTTATTGCAGTGTTTACTATTTCTAATTCTAAATTAGTCATAAAATTTGGTGACCATTCAGATCCTTGACTAAATTTATAGGCTAATTTAGTCTATGAATTTAGAGTGTACTTGATTAGATCTTTCATATCAAAACTCATTTTCTTCCTGATTTCCGGCTTCCAAGCTGGAGTCTGCCGCAGTATCGAGTGTTCATCATTGAGCAACAGACCCACAAAAGTCTCTACAACAATGTGGCGTTAGCTTCCCACTGAGCATGCTTTTCAGGTGTATCCGTCTTGCCCCCATGCACAATACACTAATACTACGCTTCCGCAAGAATATAGTAGCAAAGTGGCAATTTTCCTTCAAACTTATAGTTTATACTCCTTAACATTGGCAGATTATCAAATTCACCCTGATTTGTTGCTTTACCAACCCTAAGCTGATTTCCTATCAATACTTCGCGACACATTGTACGGTAAACATCTTGACTAGATGTTAGCCCCATTGACATCCCTCGCACAACCTTTTGCGAGGCCAAGTTTGGTATTTCTCTCTGGGCGATCGCCCCTTCTACCCAAAACCCATCAAATAATGAAAGCTGAGGGGAAAGGGAGATCGCCATTACTTATCTTTCTCTCTACCGCTGTAGATATTTTGGTCTACAACGCTTACCTAAAAGCCTCAACAGTCTTTTCTGCAACAGCCTTGCCAACAGTTGCCCCTCCAGAGGCATCGAAGTCCCAATGTACACCAAGATAAATGCGACTGATGCTGTTTTGATCAATAGCTTCACTCAAGTTAAATGTTTGTATCCATTTTGGACGGGTAGCACCAGTATTATCAGTTGTTTCACCATTAAACTCGTCAGAGACAAAGGTTGCGTAAACCTCCTCAGTTTTTTTACAAAGAATAGCAGCGGCTACTTCAAAGCAGGCTGATCCAAATGTAGAGTGTCCAGAAGGATAAGCGGGGAAGGCGGGGTAAGGTTGCTACCCCTAGCACCAAAGACAGGCTTTGGCGGATTGCTATTAGGTGCGCCG
Organism: Candidatus Dojkabacteria bacterium; assembly: GCA_041738875.1. Taxonomy (GTDB): domain Bacteria; phylum Patescibacteriota; class Dojkabacteria; order CALFHW01; family CALFHW01; genus JBGSOW01. The sequence continues at coordinate 1,304 of JBGSOW010000042.1, read as the reverse complement.
AGTGGAAGCCAGAATGGATCTCCGGTTGTATTTTCATTCTCATCGCCTTGGCCTGTTGGTCCAAAACCACTATCAGCTTCACGAATGCCCAAAACGGGTCGCCAAAAATCATATTCATACTTCCAGTACCATGCTGCAATACCTGCATCTGCCATTGCCACGTTAATTGCAGTTAAAAGCTTAACTTGTTGACTATGGACTAAATCTTCAAATCCGTGAATGCTGCGTACAACCTGGTTGTAAAGACGGGGCGGGGTTCCAAGTTTGTTAGCACCGTCATATCCCCAAAAAATTCCAATCAGAGCCTGCCTGCGAATATTTGGATTATCACTCAGGGCAATATCATATTCCCCAAGTTCTAGAACCCTGTTAAATGCTGTTGTGTATTGATCACTTGTCAAAGAATCAGGTGGATTTAGATAAGCGTCTGTTATTACATCTCGAAGAACAAAAGGTCTTACAAGTCCCCAGGTTCTACCTAAAGTTTTTTGGCCTGGCTGAAGAGGATCAGGACGATGTCGTCCAGGTGCAGAATCATAAAATTCATCTTCCTGAGGCAATGCTGAACCATCATTTGTCCGTTCTCGAATCCAGGCATCTGCAATTTGTTCTCCAAATCTTAAGGCTCTGGGATCACGAACAGTTTTAAGGATTTTAGATCCCTCTGCTGCAATAAATGCAGCTTGATCAGGATAAATTTGCGTCGCAGCCCTTAGTCCAGCACCAATCAGTGCAGTTATGCCAGTTTCTTCGTCAGTATTAACTCCGGTAGGTCTATTTGGTAACGTAGAAAGCTGCGGTGTCAGCTTTGCTGTAACTATTGCATAAGCATCATGGGCAGCGAGATGAATAATTGCCAAAGCACGAGAAGTTCTTGTTGGCCCTCCATTTGTCGGTGAATTCTTCGCAGGATCAGGATCATTCTTGCTAAAGTCATTAGCAACCAATTGTAGGGCTAAATCATTGATTTTTAAAATAGACATATTTTTCGCTGCCTTAGTTAAAACTTCGGGTTGACAAGGACAATTTTTCTTTGAGGTTGGGCATATCTTCTTGCACATAATTGATGTGCAAGAATTCCAAAATCTACTTAGAGTTGAGAATAAGTTCACGACATATAAGGGTGGATCTCTCTGTCTACAAAGACTGGATGTACTGAAGAATTTAAGATTAGATTTCACTTTATTTTACCTTGAGTATTCATACATTTATCGAACGTTTTAATGAAAGTTTTTATTGAGCTTCTAAATCGTCATTTTGCCATTGCAGTCTGCCAAAGCTTAATGGTTGCATCAGCGCTGCCG
>JBGSOW010000030.1:0-6351 GCA_041738875.1 Candidatus Dojkabacteria bacterium | reverse complement strand
GAGTGCCGGGTAATCGACGAGCTTGTAACTGTAATGACAAACGCCCCGTTTTCCGGTAGCCCTGAAATCAAAGAAAGCCTTATCAAAACCGCCAAAAATACAGACTGCGTCGACTTCACCGGCACACTACTCGATCCACTCGAGGAATACCTATGCCAGAAAGAGCTACTAACTGAGAATGATTGTGTAAAGTATGGCGGCCTAGGTAATGAATCAACCATACCAAGTATAACACCTGACCAATGCATCATCTCACAAGCACCTGCAGTAGGCGCTGACGACCGCTCAATTGCCAATACAGGACTAATCCCCCCACTAGATGTTAGCCAGATTAGAGTATCGTACTGTTTTGGAAACCAGACAATAGTTAATTATTGTAGTGCTGGTTTGAGCCCAGGATATTTAAAATATCTAAGAGATAATAATCTTTGTTATTTTCATACTGGTTTGGACCTTGGCGCTTCGCCTAAAGGTACGAATCCAAATATATATGCAGCAGCTGATGGTATTGTAATAAGAGTTAGGACCGCTAATACTGGCTATGGGAATAACATATTAATCTGGCACCCAAAGTTGAATATTTACACTCGATATACCCATTTAAATAGAATGGAATTTACGGACATTGACAATGTTAATTCACGAACCGGCCCACAAGTCAAAGCAGGAGATCTTATTGGAAGTATGGGGAATACAGGGTTTTCAACCGGAACCCATTTGCATTTCGAAGTATTGAGATGCTTAGAATCGACAAACGTAAATTGCTTTGTGGACCCCTACCCAATTGTCGCAGAATACAATACCGGATTTACATGCCAATCAAATAGCACCGCTATAAATGAAATAGTTGCAAATCAATCCCCTGTACCTACTGAAGATGCCGATGCAAATACTGTCACTACAGGCTCAACTGAAGAAACTGCTTCTGAAAATTCTATAGAATCTAATCAATTCATCCCCGACCAGTGTAGGCCGGGAGTTAGTACGGGTGTTTACTCTGAAGGTAGCGAAAGGAATTTACAGTGTCTAATGAAGAAAGTAACAAATGTGATTAATACTGAGCAATTTGGCGACGCAAACAGAGGTGTACCTTGGGAACTGTTATGGGCGATGATCTATAACGAGTCCAAGCTTAGATGTACTGACTCACATGTTAATTGGGGGAGAACTCTAGATTCTACAAGAGGACGTACATATGGAACGACTGAAAATGGTATTAATCTATACGAGCACAGTGATATTTGTTCGGGAGACCCAAATCAACTTGGTCTGTATGAAGATGTGCAAGTATACGACCGAAAAGGAAGAGGTATAGCCCAGTTCATGCCATCCAGCTTCGACGAAATGACCAGAAGATACCCTAGACTTATGGACGCTTGCCTTGCCGAACTCGGAGTAAACAGCGAAATTGGTGTTGAACGAGATGTAAGTGTGATGGGAGAGGAAGATTCTTATATCACCAACCAGCCTGAGAAATACAGTAGAGCAAGAGTCGGGGACTCTCTATGTGCTGCTGCAATTAGGGTAGTTTATAATTTAGAACAATATTCTTCCACTATACCCAATACACAGACGCAACTAGACCTTGAAAACGTTAGATTCATGACCGGACCTTTCTATAATATCTGTGCAATACATACAGAATTCTGTGCAAACTCAGCAAATTCAACAAAACCAACATTCAATTACTTCTGTAATCAACAGGCCGGCTACTTCCAAAACTATTGTCAGAGGAGTGCGTACGGTCGAACAGATAATACAATAAGAGGTGTAGCAAACAGATACGTAGAAAATTCTTTCAATCGTTATAAATTTGCCTTTGAATACTTTAATTCAGATAATCCCGATAGTATCGGCAACTGCTAATGAATATAAATATCGAACCTAAAAAAAACAAAATTTTAGCAATAATACTAATTGCCATACCAATAGTTATTCTTTCAGTCCCGATAATCGCTTACTTAGTAAATAGACCCCAGATAGTCGAATCTACTGAAACTGCAGATGTAATTTATGATCCCGTCCGTGATCAAACGAGTATTGAAATTAACCAAAGCGGTGAGGATCAAGAGGAATTTTTCAACGCAATAGATGAACTTGAGACGAAATACCCAGGATCGGCAATTGACCTAACCGGTGCTATGACAGGGAAAATTGATCCCGATGATGGTGATATTGAATTTGGTTTTGACACAAAAACAGCTGCAGAATATGAAGCGGAATTGGAATTTGATAGACAATTTTTCGAAGGTGCTTCAACTATCGGCCCGGGAACTGATGACTAATTATTAAACCTAGCTAACTGTTCGTAATTAGTTGAAGCTTGCGTCTAACTTAAAATACTCAAAAGCTCGTCACTAGTTATAATCCTACTTTCGCTTTCGTTTCTTTTTTTGAATTCTAAACCGCCCGCGTCGATTGATTTTTTACTAATCACAACTCTATATGGAATTCCTATTAGATCCGCGTCAGCAAATTTCTCACCTGCTCTAGCTTCAACCCTATCATCAAACAGCACCTCAATCCCCTTCTCATCAAGATTCTTATACAATTCTTCTGTCTGTGCTCTCAACCCATCATCTTCTAGATTTAAACCAATAATATGAACTTTGTACGGAGCGATAGCTTCCGGCCAGATGATGCCTTTGTCGTCGTGGAATTTTTCTACCACTGTTGCTAGCGTTCTGCCTAAGCCGATTCCATAGCAACCCATGAAGAATGGTTTTTGGGTTCCGTCGCTATCGGTAAATACCGCGCCTTTCATCTTTGTAGAGTAGAATTGTCCAAGCTGGAAAATATTACCAACTTCAACACCTTTTTTTTCAATTAATTTTGACGAGCCATCTTCAGTTATAAACCCATCTTCTGACAATGCAATATCAGCGGTTACAGGATGCTCAAAGTCCCTGCCGTAGTTCACATTTCTAGTATCTGTTTTCTCTTCCTTTTGACCACCAATGAAATTTTTTACAGTGTAAAGCGAAGTGTCTCCCACGTATTTAACTCTCTCATCTGTGTAACCCCATGAATGTACATAACCCGATTTCGTACCAATTGATTCCAAATCTTCATCAGTTGCGTCATCAAGAAGACCAACCATGCTTAAAACATGTTCTAGTTTATTTTTGTTAACTTCCAAGTCGCCTCTGATTGTCGCAATAATAATCTCCCCTGATTCTCGGTTTTTATAAACAACATTTTTCAAAAATCTACTAGATGGCAAATTATAGAATTTTACGTTATCTTCCATAGTTCTAACCCAATCCGGTTGTTCGATTGTCTCGATAGGTAGAATCTCTTCCTCAGGATTAATATCTTCTCTTTTGAATTTCGCAACATCTTCGTGTGCTATGTATTTGCCGTCTTCAGATACAAAATACATACTTTCACCAGCCTCACACTCAACAACAAATTCATCACAGTAATCCCCACCGAAGTAGCCGTTATCCGCAGGAACAATGTCTGTTACCAGACCAATTCTAGAAAATATATTTGTGTAAGTGGACATCATACTTTTGTATTCTCTTTCAAAATCTTCACTTGTTGAATGAAACGAATATCCATCTTTCATAACAAACTCTCGCACACGCAGTAGTCCCCCCCTAGCTCTAAGCTCGTCTCTGAATTTATGCCCAAACTGATAGATGTTTATCGGCAAATCTTTATAAGACATTTGGAAATTCCTGACAACATCTACAAACATTTCTTCACCAGTTCCACCAAGCGTATAGTCCTCGCCTCGCCTATCGCGAACTAGAGTAAGCTCGTAACCACCTGATTCGTTGCGGTTTGTTTCCTGCCAAAGAGAAAGAGGTTGTAGTATCGGCGACACCATTTTTTGCGCGCCTGCTTTGTCCATTTCTTCCTCGATAATTTTATAGATTTTATCGTGAACTCTTTGCCCCAGCGGCAAAAGATAATACCGACCCGCAGTAGATTCCCTGATAAACCCAGCCTGATAAAGGAGCCTGTGAGAAGCAAGCTTCATATCTGAATTTACCTCGCGGATTGTTTTACCAAAAAGTTTAGAATATCGTTGCATTTTATCTTAGAAAGGCAAATCGTTTGGGTCGATTATATCATCGTCATTGCTTTTTGAGGAGTTCGAACTCTCCTGTTTGCCTTGCGAATATTTGGCGGATTGATTTTGCGGATTACCATCACCCTGTGTAACTTTAGCTTGAGGTAAATCCTCTCCCTTACCTCTTTCATAACGATCAATCAGAAATACATCGTCTGCAATAACTTCTGTCTTGTAATTTTTTTTACCATCCTGGCCATCCCAGCTGCGAGTTTGTAATCTTCCAGTGACCATGATCCTTGTGCCCTTTTTTGCTCTCTGTGCAAGATTCTGAGCCAAATTCGCCCAAACTACAATATTATGAAAATCCGTCTCATCCTTCCATTCCTCGCCTTGTTTGAACCTTCGGTTAGTGGCAACACCGAAATTCGCAACAGCAGTTCCACCTCCCGTAAATCTAAGTTCAATGTCGGAGGTGATGTTGCCTAAAATTTTTACTTCGTTTAAATCTCCAAATAGTGCCATGTTGATTATGTCTTAATTTATTCTTAATATTAACATGATTGAAAGTGTAAAAGATATTACACACAACTACTATGGTATTTTCGTTTCATTTTCGGAAGGTTTTAATTGACATTATTTCACAGTTTGCTAACTTTAAATAGACATCCTTACTTAACGTTTCGATGTGGGCTACTTTCGGAGGTTGGGAGCCTTAATCTGAGCCTCTTTTCTATTTCCTTAGTTAATATTTGCTTACTTACGCTTTATTCTTGGGATTCCAGACGAATTGATTCCATTTTTTGTCATACAACTGACTGGAGAATTTTAGATCAGGCTTTTCAAGCCATCTAGTTAGATTGCCTACAAATTTAACCTTAGCCGGACTGCCCCGGAAGCCGTTCCAGTAATAACCAACCGCTCCCATGAGTACATCAAGTAGCTGCAAGAATATGCTTTCTTGTGAATTAATTTCCTGAATCTGAGCAATCTTGCCAGGCTCATCCTTTTTTTCATCTGCGGGATGAAGTTTAATTAATGAATTGTCCAAAAAACGCCATAATTCCCCGATACTTCCTTTTGATTGTTTTTCTCTTTGGTCTAAAAATACATAGTAATCCGTGTAGCTCTGCAAAGTCCCCCGCAAAAGTAGATAATAAAATTTATAGAATGAAATTTCAGGAATTTGCCCAGATCTAGATTTATTGAGTTGAGACTTATCGACCACGATTGCACGGAAATCAATATCTGATGTAAAAAAGACCTGTAAGAGTTCATTTAAATATGGCAATTTTGCTTCAGTGACATTATTCCATTTTAACTCTGGCATAAAACCAAACTTGCGTTTCACAGCTTTCAAACGCTTTTCTATCAAGGATTTATCGCCTCTGGGCAAAATCACAGCTCCGATTAAAAAATACTGCTCGAAAGGATTCGAGTACCTAGATTCATCACAATAAATATTATATGCCACTTTCTTACTAGCCATGTATATAGGATTATATCAAGTGGACAGTAAACTGTGTGATTTAGTTAGAGTTAATTATAAAAATTAGTCTAAACACAGCAACTAACTGAAATCGGGAATGCGGCTCCGCAACATGTTTCACCAGGAGCGCAGGTACCAAAAGACTTAATATCTGCTTGTTGACAGCCGCCCGAGAAATTGAATGGATTACCTGAATCCTGTCCGTTCCAACATGTCCTACCCTGGGTACAGCCCCCGCCTGGACCAGGACCTGGGCCGGGATCTGGCTGGGGGACAGTTCCTGAACATGTATTATTACATCTCCCTACCTGCCCGTTTAGTGCACCTTCATCACAAGTTTCGCCTGCTAGCGCATCCACCCGACCATCACCACAATAAGTACACGCGCCTGGTAGATTGACTCCTCTGCAGTTTGGCGCGTGCCCAGGTCTGCTTAGAGGCGGGCCTATCGCTGGATCGCAAGTTTCAGTTCCACTACCTTGATTCCATAGGAGTCCATCACCACATCTTGGTAACACACAAGATGGAGTACAATCACCATTTAGTGAATTGGCAGAACCCAAGTCACACTCTTCCACACCAAAGTACTCAAAACCGTCTCCACAGGTGTTTAATCTACATGTATTCAAGCAGGTGTCATTATTGCTGTTATTGCCATCGTCACATTCCTCAGCGCCTTGCAAGATATTATCGCTACATTGTATAGACATAACCCCCGCGAAATTAATTCCGTCGACTAGTGGACCTGGAAGTTGCGGATAAAGTGGGATTTGAGTTTGCACAATTGGAGACGCACTATCGATGCTAGTTGATTCATAGGCAAACGCCTCGATATTTCGCA
>JBGSOW010000028.1:0-8252 GCA_041738875.1 Candidatus Dojkabacteria bacterium | reverse complement strand
CAGAATTGCAGGTCCAGGCTTACATTTTAAAATTCCTATTGTGCAAAGAGTTTCAGGTCGTGTATCACTGAGAATCGAGCAACTTGATACAAATGTTGAAACAAAGACTAAGGACAATGTTTTCACAGGTGTAAAAGTTTCGGTACAGTATTTTGTTGATCCAAATAAAGTTTTTGACGCGTTTTATAGACTTGAGAATCCAACGAGACAGATTAGTTCTTTTGTTTTTGATAGCGTGCGTGCGCAAGTTCCAAATTTACTTTTAGATGAGGTGTTCGAGCGTAAAGATGATATTGCTTTGCAACTAAAAATGGACCTTGACGAGGTTATGAAAAGTTTTGGATTTACAATTTATAAAGCTCTTGTGACTGACATTGATCCTGATCAGAAAGTTAAAGATGCGATGAATGAAATCAATGCACAACAAAGACTAAAAATGGCAGCTCTTGAAAAAGCAGAAGCTAGCAAAATAGAGGTTGTGAAGGCAGCAGAGGCGGACGCAGAAAGTAAGAAATTGCAAGGTGTTGGTGTTGCGGAGCAGAGGCGGGCGATTATCGAGGGATATAGGAAGAGTGTCGAGCAGTTCCAAGCAGATATCAAAGGAGTTGACGCAAACGATGTAATGATGCTTGTTTTGATGACACAATACTTCGATACAATGAAAGATATTGCTGATAATTCGAAGACAAACAGCGTATTTGTGCCAAATTCAGCATCTGCAACAGGTGACTTGCTATCTGAGATGCGCTCAGCATTTATCCAAGCTCGTTCGACAGAGCGCTAGAGGAGAGTATATATTAAAACGTCAATTAGGCTGACTATAGACTAGATTAATCTATCGCAAACTATCTAGTACTTACTAGCTCTTCATTTATATGAATTTGAGATACAAACTCAGGTAAATGGCTGATTAGTATAAGTCCACCTTTGTATTCATCTAGCGCTTTCGCAATCACTGGGATATGTCTGAAATTTATGTGGTTTGTCGGTTCGTCCATGATAAGGATACCTGGTTCTTGCAACATAAATCTCGCGTAGCATAAAAGTCCTTTTTGACCCTCGGATAGAGATCCGACTTTGTTTTGTAAAAGTTCACCTGGGAGTAGGAACCTTGCTGCAGCTGAAAATATCGCATTGTGGCTAACTTCGAGAGCTACATCTTTTAAAGATTCAAATGCAGTCATATCGAAATCAAGCTCAGAAAAATCCTGGCTATAATAACCGACCCTTACTCCAGCACTTATTTCTGCACCTTCTTGGTTTAGTATAGATTTTAACAATGTGCTTTTCCCTGTTCCGTTTGGACCTGAAATCAGCAGCCTTTTTCCTTTGTATATTTGAATATCAACTTTTCTTTCTACTATTTCTGAGTCCTTTAAAAAACTTACTGTATTAATTTTTAGTAATGTTCCAGGGAAATTTTGATTGGGAATTGTAAAATGCGGAATAGTTTTATCTTCTTGACGTACATTTACCATTTTGTCTTTGTCTTCCTCGATATCCGCGCGCACTTTGTTTGCGAGTCTGTTCATCGCAACACTTTTGCCGCCCAGTTTATTCACTTTTATAAATCTATCTTTGATACTTTTTTGCAGTCTTGAATTCATAAGGCGCTCGCGTTCGATCTGCGCCTCAATTTGCTCCACAACATCATAGTAGTTGCCAACGAACTGTTCGGTTTTATGCGTAAATACATCTAAATTCAAAACCCCGTCTGTGAATGCATTCAAAAAGTCGGCGTCATGTGAAATTACAATCACTGTTTTCGGATAACTCATTAAGAAGTATGTTAGATGTTCAATTCCATCTTTGTCTAAATTGTTTGTTGGTTCATCTAGTAGTAATATATCCGGTTCTTGAATAAGCGCGTAAGCTAGAAGAAGTCTTGCTTTCTGACCACCAGACAAACTTGATACTTTTTTATTTAATTCATCCAGAGGTATGTTTAAATTGACAATTCGCAGAGCGTCTTTGATGTTTCTTTCGATTCCATGGTCCTTCCCGGGCAAAGCAGTTTTGAAATAATCTAAAACTGAAAGATCTAAGTACTTTTTTTGTACGAATTGTTGTGCAATTGCAATCTTGGTTCCAAGTTGAAGTTGGATATTGCCTGAACTTGGTTGTAAGTCTCCAGTGATTAATTTGAATATAGTGCTTTTGCCTGCGCCATTTTGGCCCATGATCGTTATTTTCGAATTTTTGCGAATGGAAAAATCCGCTTCATCAAGTATGAGCTTTTTGCCCTCGTATTTAAATGTTACTTCGTCAAATCTAACGATCACTTCTTGTTTTTGCATTACGAATGATAACATATATTATGTATACCCTCTATATGCTTCGTTGTAGTGACAATTCACTTTACACAGGAATAGCAAAAGATTTGCAGAGTAGATTAGACGTGCATAGAAAAGGGCAGGGCTCAAAATACGTAAAAACTAGGTTGCCAGTGCAACTAGAATACACAGAAGAATACGCAAGCAAGTCCGAGGCCCTAGTAAGAGAGCATGAGATCAAGAAACTCACAAAAAAACAAAAGGAAACTTTAGCGAAAACTAAATTAAGCTAATTAATTTAACTTAGATTAGCCTAGCTTGCATTACACTAGCCCAGATTAGCTTAGACAAGTCCAACTAGATCTTGATCTTTTTTGCAGCTTTTTTTTCTTTGCGTAATTTTTTGGCCTGTTTACTACTAAGAGGTTTTTTGGCTGCTGTATCGCTTGCTGAAACTCGCTGGTTACCTTTATCCTTTGCTGACATGGCATTAATAATAAATTTAGTTAATTAATTCTAGCAGGAAAATATCGCGCATACCACAACTAGTTAATGTCTAGTAACGATAGTGATCTGCTTTGAACGGTCCGTTTTTGGGCACTCCTAGATATTTGGCTTGTTCTTCAGAAAGTGAATCCAGAACTGCACCGACTTTCTCTAGGTGTAATCTTGCTACTTCTTCGTCTAATTCTTTTGGAAGAGTATGCACGCCAATTTCGTATTGTTCAGATTTTGTAAAAAGCTCAATCTGCGCAAGTACTTGATTTGTAAAGCTATTGGACATGACGAAACTTGGATGTCCAGTTGCATTACCAAGGTTCATAAGCCTACCTTCTGAAAGTAGAATTAAAGTTTTTCCGCTAGGTAGAGTTATTAAATCAACTTGTGGTTTGATATTGTTCCAATTGTAACCTCGTAGTGATTCTACATCGATTTCAGCGTCGAAGTGCCCGATATTTGCAATAACCGCTTGGTCTTTCATGGCCAGCATGTGTTCGTGGGTGATCACATTTAGGCAGCCAGTTGCAGTTATGAAGATATCCCCAATTTGTGCTGCATCTTCCATTTTCATAACTTGGAAGCCTTCCATTGCAGCCTGAAGCGCGCAGATTGGATCGATTTCAGTAATAACGATGCGCGCACCTTGTCCTTTGAAAGATTGTGCTGTTCCTTTGCCTACATCGCCGAAACCTGCAATCACGACAACTTTTCCAGAAAGCATGATATCAGTTGCTCTCATGATGCCGTCAACTGCTGAATGCCTGCAGCCATATAGATTATCGAACTTTGATTTGGTAACTGAATCGTTTACGTTGATTGCTGGGAATTGTAGTTCGCCAGCTGCATGCATGTTATAAAGCCTGTGCACTCCACTGGTAGTTTCTTCACTCACGCCTTTGATACTTTCCATAATTTTAGTGAAACGTCCAGGGTATTTGGCAACTACATCTCTCACCTTTTGGTAAAAGACTTTTTCTTCTGGTGAGGTTGTTTTTTTATCTAGTACCTTTATATCTTTCTCTGCTGCAAATCCTAGGTGTAGATATGCAGTTGCATCACCCCCATCGTCTAGGATAAGGTTTGGCAGGTCATCACCCCAGTCAAATGTTTGATCGATATAGTCCCAATACTCTTCTAGTGTCTCGCCTTTTTTTGCGAAAACCGGAACGCCGGTTTTCGCAATTGCACTCGCCGCATGATCTTGAGTTGAGAAAATATTACAGCTTGCCCACCTAACTTCCGCACCAAGCGCGGTCAAAGTCTCAATCAAAACCGCAGTCTGAATCGTCATATGCAAGCTACCGATTATTTTTGCCCCACTAAGTGGCTTTGTTTTCCCATACTTTTCCCTAAGCGACATCAACCCCGGCATTTCTTTTTCGGCCATATTAATTTCTTTCCTACCGTATTCCGCAAGTTCAATATCTGTAACTATATAATCCCCAGTATTCACAACAGTATTCATAACAATATATTGATTAAATTAATTTATTTAGTTGTTCAATTAAGTTTATTTAGAAATATTATCTAGATTTCGTATAATTGTCCTCCGTACTCTGAAACACATGCTGCACCGAGCTTATTTCCAATGAGGCAGGCTTCTTTGATTGATTTGCCATCCAAAATACCACTGATCAAACCAGCTCTAAATGCATCTCCTGCACCAGTTGTTTCGACTAGTTTTTTAGGCTTGATTGCGTCTATGTGCTCTTCCGACTTTTCTGTGTATATTGTTACGCCTTTTTCGCCTTTTGTTTCAATTATGGTTTTGACGCCAGTTTTATAAATTTCGTCAATTCCAAACCCGAAAAGCTTTTCGAATTGATTAATTTCAGTTTCATTTCCAACTACGATATCAGTCATAGACAGGCATTCGTGCAATAATTCCTTGGTAAAGAAAATTGATAGCACTTGGCTAGGATCGAAGATAACAGTTGGCTTATTTCCTCTTTTTTGGCGGAATTCATGCATATGGTTTCTAATGCTTAACCCAGTTCCTGGGCTAAATATCGCAACGCTATATTCCTCGATTCTTTTATTATCTAATTTAGAAGCTAGTGGGATTGTATCAATACCTAGATATGCGTCTGGCTGCCAAATTCCAATTTGTTGGTATTTTTCATCAGAAATACCGTAGTAAGTTGCAGTGAATTTTTCTTCTTCAACAACAACTTGTAAATCTGCATTACCTCGGTTTAAGTGTTCTTCGTAATCTTGTGTAAAGTCTTTTCCTGCGAGAGAGAATAGGGTATGGTTGCTACTTAAAAGGCTAAGCCCATATGAGATGTTTCCTGCTGTTCCACCAAAATATCTTTTTTTGCCATTGGCAGTGAACATTAGGTTAACATTCCCAAGTTCGCCGTTTTCTAATTTAATTTCGTCACGGATATCGCCGTGCACTGAGAAAATAATATCAAAAGCAAGCGAGCCTACAATAAGAGCTTTATTCATTCTGATTGTTGAGAAACAAGTTATGCAAATATTCTAGCATGGGGCGGATTAATTCTTGTTTATTTCTGCTCTGGCGCTTTCTAGAATTTTTGTGATGTCTTCGTCCTATGAACTTAGGAATTGCTTTGCAGTCATGCTAGAAATTAGGACAAATTAGCTAAGTCTAACTAACTTATTCTATCCTAGTCAGGTTAATCTGCAAACATTAAGAATGTGTAATCCTTGCGTAGCTTACGCTATTTTTGCTGAGACGTATTTGGATACTGAAAGTACCGCAATACCTGCGAAAAACGCTATTGAAGCAAGTAGCATCACCTCATTTTGTGAGAATGCTGTTGCTGGCGGTATACAGTCAACTCCTCCGTAAATACCATTTGTTGGTATACATTCAAGTAGAGCTGCGTCAGCTTTCACTGAGCTAAGACCTAGCATTAGAGCAGGCAAAATGTAGATTGTTTTTTTGATTAAATTTTTCATTGTTTGATTTTATCCTATAGTATTAATTTTGTCAACATCTATTATATATTTTTTAAATTGTTACCACGTGGCCTCAGCCCTTACTATAATTCTTTCTGGTGATCTGAAATATTTGCACGTAACTAAAATTAGATCGTCTCCGTCTGATACACGCAGGCTAGTGTTCTCCTCCATGGTTTTGATCTTGTATGTGTATTTTCTTTGTTCATGGATAATTATCACTTCGTCTCCGATAGCGAGGTTAGGCAAGCTATAGAAAGAGTTAAGGTCGCGGTATTCACGGGTCCAAGAGATTAACCCATATCTATGAGAAGATAGGACTATAGGTTGCCTGACGGCCGGATTCTGTGCAAAGTTGCTTGGCGACCATATTCCTATATCTAAAACACTATCCCCATCACCTGTGCGCACTTGTCCATTTATACCGACCCTATTTATGATCAGTGTAGTAACGTTCGGAAGGGAAGGGTCTTTCTCTGGCAACTTCTGTGCTGCGGAGTAAAGGGTGCGGTTTCTATTTCTCACACCAGGATTATTTTCTTCTGCTTCGATAGTACTGATCAAACCATTTTTGTCAGACTCAAACGCACCATTATCCAGAGAATACCAAAGCTCAGGCGACGCATTTACAATCAACAGCCCAAATGAAATAAGAATAAGAAAAACCCCCAGCACCTTGTATGCTGCTACGAGAGTTTTTATTGTGTTTTTCAGTATATTACTGTCTTGCATATCTTTCATTATTTAATAATATATTCAGTTCTCGAAAGAGCTATTAGAATACATTTGGATAATATCACAGAAGTATCCTGTAGTACAAACCAATTTAGGGGTGTAGCTTTGTAAGTAGTATGCTTTTATCGACGAAACGACGATTCTATGAGTGTCTTAAATAGCTTGCGCGATATCCTATAGTATTGACTTACGAGCTTGTTCAGTTTATAATTCTAACTATAATTATTCTAATGTATAGCTAAACAAAATAGGTACAATCAAATGCGAAATCAAGATGCTACACATATAGATTTACTTAGGGATATTATTTTTCCAATGTTCCTAGTTTTTTTGATATTTATTCTTTCTTTATCGTATTTTATAAGATATTTAAATTACGAAAAGTTTGATGTATATTTGTCAAATAACGTGCAGGTGATTGATTTACCAAGCATTGAAGATTATCTTACAATTAGTGCCGCAACTGATAACTTTATAGGTGGTAGTGGGCCACAAGTTTTCGATAACGGTATTGGATACGTGGAGATTACTGAGGGATTTGATTTTGCATTGTGGAATAAAAAAACTACTCAAATTGCAAGTGGCGTGAATAGAGGTTTGGGTTTGGAGATAAATAGAAGGTCAGTGATGCAGAGACTGGGTCATGATACTGTTTTGTTTCAATACTTCATTACTCAATCTCAAGAAAACGGAGAGTTTGAAGCCTATAGGATAATACTTGGATCAAGGACTGACATTACAGGGGTAGTTTTAAATCAAAACGATGTTGTATTCAATGTAGACAAATGTAATTTGAGATTAATTAAAGTAGGGGAAAGTGATCTGGAGTTTAAGACTTCAAATGATATACCTAGAGCGATTTTAATTGAGACAAAATATTCTCAAGATACGGAAATTGAGTTTGAATTAGTTGTGGATTGCGAATGAAAATAATTATTAATGCACTACAAGTTCTACTTCTGGTAAGCATGCTTAGTGTGAGGTTGTTTATTTCGGAACTGCCACCTGTGTTTGAATACGTTTACCTCGCATACTTTTTGGCTGTGATTCTTACTTTGCCTAGTATCATGGCGAAATTGTTCTTTAAAGCTGAATATTTTGGGTTTACTTCGGCCTTTATGTTTGTTGTGTATCCTCTTATTTATCTATTTAACTGGCTTATAGTAGGTCAAAATGATTTTGTTAGTTATATTGATTTTGCAGGTTTAATAGGTATAGGAATCACTATATATTGGCATTATCTTCTCTTTTTTGTGCTTTGGATGAAGGAGGCTTCTGATCTAAAGAAGACTTTGAGGCTACTTGCTTTATTGATCCTGCCAATTCTACTGTATATTCTTTTTATATTTCTTCCTATTCGGCAGCATGAATCAGTAGTTGCGTTGGATTATCTTCAGCATGCTGCAGTGGTGAATCAAATGGCAGTGAGAGATGTTCTTTGTTTGCAACCTGTTGATTGTTCGAACCTGTTCTTGCAGCCTGGATATACTACCTTTTTCCATACTATTTGGGCGATGATGATCCAAGGATCTGGGAGCGGTATAGAGAGGGTAGGTTATGTTATTGATATCGTCTTCCCACTGATAATTGCAGCAGTATTTCTGAAAATATCCCTCAAAGCACTAGGGGGTAATAAATTAATGAGCATATTCGCCGTGAGCGTAGGGCTTTTGGTTTATGAGAGTCAAGCATATACTTCTCAGTTGTTTTTGCCACAGACTTTTGCTTTCTTTCTCTACTTATCGATGATCTCTAGTGGTAAATTCACCCTAATGAAGCTAATTTTGGGGTCGGCTATTTTGTTCTTGGCTCATT
>JBGSOW010000047.1:0-6998 GCA_041738875.1 Candidatus Dojkabacteria bacterium | reverse complement strand
TTATATCAACTAATAACTGATAAATTACCTTTATTATATTCCTCTATGTATAAATTTAATACTTTTTGAATACGTAGCGCGTCCATGCCTTCTTCAGTCAGTTTCTTATACATGATTTCTAGCCTTCTATAAAAATCATTTGCCTCTGCCTCAACTAAATTGGGATTGTCTTGGGCAAATCCATTTGGTTGACCATTAATTCCGCCAGAACTCATTTTCCGGCGCATTTCCTCTAAAATTTCAAAATCCTCATTGGTCATAATCTTAATTATATTTATATAAAAAACTATACTTCTACATCTATCGTATATACTAACAATTATATGAAAGAAAACAAGTTAATGCCTAGTGGATTTGAGTAAATCCTGGATATATTTTGACTAGAATTTCCTTACTGGTATAATTGCGTACTTATGTCACTTAATACTTGCGTATTGGCATAGGTAAAGTATGGAAATTTGTGTGCGCGAGCATGCAAATTGTAGAGATTTTTGATTACAGTAAAGTATGAGCGACTAGCTCAGTTGGTTAGAGCGCGGTCCTGATAAGACCGAGGTCCCAGGTTCGATCCCTGGGTCGCTCAAATTAAAACTTAAAAAATCACAAAAACTTATAACGGGCACCGTCCCATTTTTGTCACCTGAGTTATACATAAACCATAAATTTAATACATTGAAAGTGTTGGTATACTATCAATTTTCAAATCTTGGGGTACCCCACTTGGATTCATTGCGATAAAGACGTTAAAGTGATTTATTTGAATCGAAGGATCTTCTGGGTCTTGAGTATAAAAAGCAACACGTATTATATTAGGGATACCTAATAAGCTTCCTTCTAAGTTTGTACCTTGTGATTCTCTAAACCTTTGCAAAGCTTGAATAATTATACTCCGTTTTTCTAACTGCATTTTTAATTCTCCATCTCCAAGGCTTTCAAGATCAACCCCTCTCACTTGCTCCATATCCAAATTAAAAACAGAATCCCCCGAAACATAAAGCGTACCCCCGGGAATTTTGCCTATAACTAAATCACGAAGGCGAACAAAAGTAGCTTTATCGCCCGCTACACCTTCGAAAAATGAGGCAGAGAAAGATCTATCCATATGTGATCCATCTTCAGATTCCGCCACTGGCATAACACTTAATTCATGTGCTTTTTTATCTACGACATCTATAGCTTCGCCACGTACGGGTACAGTAGGGAAAGTATTAACAACAGAAGTCTTCGACGCGTAGCCTATACCCCATGGATATGCCCTACCAAAAAATAATTTGATTTCACCTGGTAATGTAGTTCGAGATATTTCAGGATTTGGAGCTTGATCAACAGAAGACCTTGTGATTTCGCCGCCACTACTCATATGATTAAATTAACATTCTACTCATACAAAAATATATTAGCACCTATAGAATACATCTACAAAATATTCATAACTAAATACATCTAAATTTATATTACATCTTCTAGGACACTGCTATAATTATTTATGACTGAACCGGCTAATGGTAATTTGGAATCTGTTGTACTTGCAGGTGGGTGCTTCTGGTGTACAGAGGCGGTTTTTCAGCGATTGCGAGGTGTTGTGAAAGTTGCGCCTGGCTATGCTGGTGGTAAAAGCGCGAATCCAACTTACGAGAAAATCCAAAACGATAACACGGGCGAAGCGGAAGTAGTTAATGTTGAATTCGACCCAAACGTAATCTCTTTAAAACAAATCCTTGAAGTCTTTTGGCAAACACATGACCCAACCACACCAAACCAGCAAGGCGCAGACATTGGTCCACAATACAGATCCGTCGTTTTTTATCACGACCAAAAACAAAAAGAAATTGCAGAGTCTACAAAAACCGCAATGCAAAGTATCTGGGACGACAAAATAATTACAGAAATCCTACCCTTCTCTAACTTTCATGCAGCAGAAGAATACCACTTCGACTACTACAACCAAAATTCAAAAGCTCCCTACTGCCAAATCGTGATTAATCCAAAACTTGCCAAATTAAAAGAAAAATTCGCAGAATTATTGAATTAAAAGAAATAGTTCCTGGAAGCTAATTTTTAGCTTTGCACTTGCATTATGTTATTATTATTTTATTCTTAATTTGCAGTTGTTTACCCATAACAAATTAGGATTGAGAATAAAATTAAAGATGCGGACATGGGGCTGAAGAAGGCGCAAGTCGGTCTTCCATCAGGTTCAAGCCCTGAGGCTCCACTGTGTTTCCCTTGCACTTAAATGGGCACCGAGTCATTTTTGTCACCTAAAAAATAAATATCCTCTAATATTAAATTCCAATACGCTTCTTAAAAAGGCATTTAGCCAAAGGTTAGCAGTTTCATAGCTTGAATATGGCTTTAGTAATAGATATATTTAATCACACCTATATTATATTTATATGGACTTAGATATAATAAGGGATTGCTATATTATACTTTATACGCTAAAATATATAATATAAAAATTATTATTATAGATATATGAATAAACAGTTTATTGCAGGAAAATTTGTAGAACAACATAAGTATCGGAGTTTTAGCCCAGACTTTATTAACAAAGACTTTGATTGGGAAGATAAAGCCATCGATATGCTTTTATCTGAGGCAATGAGATATTTGGGCGAGTTGAACGCCTATTCACAGCTAGTGCCAAATGTCGACTTTTTCATACAAATGCATGTCAAAAAAGAGGCGACATCATCATCTATGATTGAGGGTACTAAAACGGATATCGACGACGCGGTTCTACCCAAGGAAGAGATTTCTCCTGAGAAGAGAGATGATTGGGAAGAAGTTCAAAACTATGTTAAAGCACTTAACGATGCTGTTAAAGAACTCGACAACATTCCATTGAGTATGAGGCTACTTAAGCAAACACATAAGATCTTATTATCTGGCGTTAGAGGCGAGCATAAATCTCCTGGCGAAGTAAGACTGAGCCAAAACTGGATAGGAGGCTCTAGCCCCTCTGATGCATTTTTTGTACCACCGCATGAAAATGAGCTACCTAACCTACTCAGCGACCTTGAAAAGTTCTGGCATAACAGAACATTAAATATTCCTGACTTGATAAAAATTGCTTTAAGCCACTATCAATTTGAAACAATTCACCCTTTTCTAGATGGTAATGGAAGAATTGGAAGGTTGTTAATCACATTACAATTGGTCGAATTAGGCATTCTATCAAGGCCCACTTTATATTTGTCTGACTTTTTCGCAAAGCACAAAGGATCTTACTTCGATTCTCTTACAGTAGCGCGTCATTCGAACGATATCCAGCAATGGTTAAAATTCTTTTTGAACGCTGTAATTGAGACATCTAAAGATAGCAAAGATACATTTAGGAAGATCATTTCCCTTAGACAAGATTATGAGACAAAAATACTTTCTCTAAATCAGAAGGCATCTAGCGCCAAAGATTTAATAGACAGAATGTACGGAAGCCCAGTAGTAAATGTCAGCAGAGTGGCTGACATATTGGAGGTGACGTTCGCAACAGCGAATAAATTAGTGAAGGATCTAGAGAATTTAAAAATACTAAAAGAGCTCACCGGTTTTCCCAGGAACAGATTCTATATATTAGAAGACTACGTTAATTTATTTAGGAGATAACTATTAAATTATAATAAATACTAATGTAAAAGACTGATTCTATTTGATTTAGTTTGATCTCAAAAGTTATAAAATCTGCTACAATTTGTCATGGGGATTGAAATAATTATCACTTTATTGGTTTTATTGGTTGGGTTAGTACTTGTTGGCTCGGGTTATAGCTTTTTCAAATTCATCTTCCCTATCCTCGTTTTCGTTTTCGCACTTGTATTCGCGGACGCATTTTTCACCGCGATCAATGTCCCAGAAACTTTCAGACTATATGTCACAATCCTAGCCGCCGCAATCGTTTCCGCCGTAAGTTTCATAATCTGGCGGGCCGGCTCGGCATTTGTAGTATTCGGAGTTAGTTACCTACTCGTAAACCTGCTTTTTAGCGCAATCGGAATCGAAAACCCCGGAGTTATCGGAATCATCGCAGCCGCAGCAGCAATCAGTTTCTTGCTTGCCGGCTTTTTCAGGAACCTATGGAAAACCATGCTAATCGTACTCACCTCAGTGACCGGCTCTCTTTTAGTTGTCATTGCATTAACTTCATTAACAACACAAAATTACTCACTAAATAATTTCAACGCAGTGCTCACGCCAAATTTCGCAGGTGTGACAAGCTTGGGCGGCATCGTGCTTCTCGCAATCTTCTTTATTCTCGTTACTTTTGGCACTTTGAGACAAATGAATAAAAGGTCCTAAGCCAAGGATTAAACTTCATTTTTGATTCATAAATGTTAGAATAGGAGGTAATATTTAGGCCATGCAAAAATTTTGAATTAATTCCATGCCAAAAAATCTACTCGAGGTCAAAGACCTTGTGAAAATCTACCCTCCAGAAAAATTCGGCGAAAAAAGCTATACTGCTCTGCAAGGCATTTCATTCAATTTAGCTGAAGGCGAAGTTTTAGGTCTGCTTGGGCCAAACGGTGCTGGCAAAACCACAACCATTCAAATGCTTTTAGCACTTACCACTCCCACAAGCGGCAAAATTAGTTATTTCGGCAAAGATTTGAATCGTAACCGCGAAGAAGTTCTCAAACAGGTTAATTTCGCAAGCGCATACGCAGAACTACAGGGTAAAATGACTGTCAGGCAGAACCTTACTATATATGGACACTTGTATGAAGTAAAAAATATAAAACAAAAGATTGAGGAATTATCTGCCCTGCTTGGGATTACGGATTTGTTGGATAAAACTTTTTGGAAACTATCTTCTGGACAACAAACGCGCGCGATCCTAGTAAAAAGTTTGATTAATGATCCGCGCGTGCTTCTTATGGATGAACCAACAGCTAGTTTAGACCCAGACATAGTCGCACAAATCCTAGACCTAATCCGGAAGCTACAGACTGAGAGGAAAATCAGTATTATTTATACTAGCCACAATATGGAAGAAGTAACACGAATTTGCCAACGCATAATTTTTTTACAGGCTGGCAAGATAGTTGCTGAAAACACCCCACTGGGTTTGACCAAACTGATTGATAATACTAGGTTAGTTGTTACTTTTAGCAGTGACAAAGGTGCAGTGCTAGAGGTTTTAAAAGAGCTTGAAATTGCTAGTAAATTTATAAGTTTTATGTCAGAAAACACAGTTGAGATCGGTATTAAAGAAGACCAAATTGCTTACACACTGGGACATTTGAGTTCGAAAGGCATAAAAATCACTGATGTGGATATAAATAAACCTACACTTGAAGATGTTTTTCTTAATTTCGCAAAAGAAAGTAGTAAGTCATGAATTTAAAGAGAATCTACGCAAGCGCCCTCCACTCTTGGTATCACCTGTCTCATGCGATGGAGACTTGGATCGATTTATTCTGGTTTTCTTTGATTGATATCTTGATCTATGGATTTATCAGTCTATTTATTTTCAAAGACTTAGACCAACCCGCAAGCTTTCTTTTAGCAGGCGTAATCATCTGGGAAGTCCTACGCATCGGGCAATACACAATAACAGTTGGCATGCTTTGGGAGATCTGGTCAAAAAGCTTTAGCAGTTTATTCATAACTCCGCTAAATGTCTGGGAATTTATTGCAGGTCAAGTGATCTCGGGAATTCTGAAGTCCATCGTTGTTGCAGTAGCAATGATAATTATTTCTGCAGCATTGTTTAATTATAATATTTTGGAGCTTGGTGTATTGAACTTTTCAATTTATTTCATCATCGCATTTATATTCTCGATCTCAGCAGGTGTTTTAGTTATGACTTTAATTTTTAGATTTGGCACCAACATCCAATCACTAGCCTGGGGACTTATTTTCCTCGTACAACCGGTTTCTGCTATATTTTATCCTCTTGAAGTCCTTCCCCAGATTATCCAACCCATCGCACTACTCTCTCCTGTTACACATATCATGCAATCCGTCCGCTCTCAGCTGACTGGAGGAAATGTTTTGTGGGAAAATGTATTAATAGGTTTAGCGCTTGCTGTTTTCTACCTGGCGGTAAGCCTATTTGTTGCGCGCGGCGTTCTGAAAAGATCGAAAGAAACAGGCACATTTGCAAGGATGGCAAACTAGCCATCAGAAAAGCACACCAAATATCCTAAACTCTTTGATCAATCGTATTTTTATAATTACGCAAAATATTCTCAAATGACCAAACTTATTTTTTCATAGTCTTTTTCGTTTTCTTAATTTCACGAGAACTATGTGACATTTGGCTCTTCAGTCCAATCAGCAAGCTTATGATTTATCAAATCGCTATCGCCTACCCCAACAGCTACGGCATTTAGATATGGAATTTTAGAGAATTTGTCTTGTTTTTGTAATGTATTTTTTGTAATGAGCACTTCACCATCCGGTCTTTGAATCATAATCTTATAATTCTCGTTTATCACCTGATTTAACAATCGAAACATATTTTTCCTAAAGTCGGAAGCAGAGATTTTTATTACATTCATGTTACGTACAACTAACCTTAATATATATAAATATTAACAATTTAATTTCTTTATCTCAATCTATTGCCAATCGACCATTTCTTCCCCGTTCTTACTCAAATATTTATTTGCTTTTAAGAAGTGCCCTGAACCTAGGAACCCACGATGTGCCGAAAATGGTGAGGGATGAGCACCTTCGAGCACTAAATGCTTTTCTCTATCAATGACCTCCCCTTTTTTCTGTGCATAAGCGCCCCAGAGTATGAAAACTAAACCCTCTTTATTTTTAGAAAGCATTTTGATAACTTCGTCGGTAAATCTTTCCCAACCCTTCCCTTGGTGCGAAGCAGGGCTTGCTGCCCGCACTGTTAAAACAGAGTTCAAAAGTAGCACGCCCTGCTTCGCCCACCTAGTCAAATCGCCCGAAACCGCGGTACCATTTTCATTAGCTGCGTTAAAAGCAGCGTCTACCGCTGCCTCACTCTGAGTTGGATAATTCGTCTGCACTTCTTT
>JBGSOW010000012.1:0-22583 GCA_041738875.1 Candidatus Dojkabacteria bacterium | reverse complement strand
AAACCATTTTGCTGCGATAACCGGTATGCAACAGAAACTAAATACTGCTGTTGATCAAAATGAGGTTCTTTCCTTTCTTGAGTCACACAAGTTGATTTCTCTAGAAGTAAGAGACGGAAGACCAGCATATTCCCAAGACATCAGTGAGAAAAAATCCGAAACAATTTCAAGCTATGATTTCAAAAAGATGCAACAAGAAGTATTTGATTACAATTCAGCAGAGGCTTCAAGGTTTACAAAAAGAACCGGTACTTACATGATGAGAGGAGAAGCATATGTGCCACACGTCGATGGGACAAGTATTTTCTTTCTTAGCAAAAAAGACTCAGACGACGTAAAGGCGGGTAGAAAAAGAATTGAAAATGTGCGTGCAATACCAATCCACGAAGACACATTTATAAAGAAATTTGGCATGGCTGCGATGCGCACCGAGGGCGCTGGCTTTTACGCAGCTTGGAGACCACAAGAAGTAAGATTCGATGGCAAATTATACTATGTGCATTATGATCCTACTGGAATGCCAGGTTTGTATGAAGAAAAGTTCATTGACTGGGAGAATAGTCCAAGGAAACCACTTATGAAAAATGGCCGAAGAGTAGAACCAAGATACGCCGTTCCATTTAGAAAAGTAGGAAGTGATAGGCGAATAATGGAAGTTGATGTTGCTTCAAATAACCTTTTCCAAGAATTTATGAAAGTAAGAAACAGGCAGGCAGAAATTTACAAGAAAAAACATGGCAACAACAAAGAAATCCCGGAATCTGAATTATACTCATTAAGAGATCTTATCCGTTCGATCAAAGCTTACGAAGACCCATACGCGTCAGTTGTTGAAGACCCACCATTTGTGCACATGAAAGAGGTTAATGGTATCAGATACATGTCCCTCAGAATTCCTGATCCAAGCGGAAACGGAAAGCATATAGAGATGGATTATGAGGTGGCAAAAGAACTTATCAATAAAATTGAAAAATACTATACCCACGATAAAATCTCGAGGCAAACTATTGTAAAAAATTTAAATCCCGAGCAAATCTATCAAGAAAATCAAATACCTTCTTCAGAGAGGATTAGATCAATGGTGCAACGATATATTGCTCTTGTTCTAGCAGATAGACTTGTAAACACCGATGCTAACAACACAGGAGCTGTAAGTGATAACGAATTTAATCTTATAAAAAATCACGACATAAGGAGCAACCTAAAAGATTTAGAAGATATTCTTTTTAAAGATTATAGATCGCTATATTTTGTAAATAACTTCAACGCCGACGAATACAGACAAAAAATTGCACGACAATATGGAGGTTCGATCGCTGAAATGAGTAAAAATCCAAAAAACTTTATAAATGCTGACCCATACTCCATAGCAGGAATTGCAACTTTGCGCGAGAAGTTGTCAGAAAAAGGAGCAAATTCAAACGATGCTATTGCCTTGGAGGAACAAATCTATGCAAGACTTATTGACCAAAATGTACAAAATGCAGCTTTAACTACTGCCCAAGGCCAATTTGCTGTTAGTACAACAACAAGAATCATAAACAACTTAATGCTTGGTAATACCGGTAATTTTATTGATCCCTCGCCGACTTCTAAAACAGGAAATAATCCTGTCCCAATTACTCACTTATTTGACGACTTTATGCAAAATACCGTTACAGCTCTTAACTCTACAGATAACTTTGCAAAACATCTAAACAGCGAGTACGACCGCAGAACAGTTACTCGCTTCCTAGGAAAAATGGCTGATGAAACTGAACGCGATCGTCTTTCAATGGACACTATAAGTGGTGTAAATGACTTGTTGAAGTATAGAAAACAAATGAAAGATTACGTAATCAGAATGATGAATATGTCTGACTATCTAAATGCTGACTTCAAAAGATACCAACTTGGAAAGTCACTATTTGAGACTTGGTCAAAAATCGCAAGGCGTGGCAATACACTTGCCTTTTTCGCTAGTATCGGAGTTATGGCAGCGTTTGGAAGCCCTATTGCTTTTGCGGCGTTAGTAGGAAGTGTTGGGTTTGCCAGATATTTCAATCCGCTACTTGACAGATTTACAGACAGAAATGCCCAACGTCGGAACCAAATGAGGGAGCTCGCTAGAAAAGCAAGGCAAGATGCAATTAGGTTGAAACAGGAATTCGATAAAGGCGGAACACTAGACGAAAATACCATGATCGATCTAGATGATTTACTTTTGGAATATAACATTATGGCTGAAGGCATTCAAGCATTGGATACTCCTGATTCATGGGCACCAAAACAACCCCCTCTGATGAAATTTGCTCTTGATCAAGTACTAGGTGAACAAGGAGTAATAACAAAAGCGATTAATTCTTAAAATTCAAATTAATTTTAATTACTAAAATATAAATAATTATGATTTTTACTGACGAAACAATCACAGTAATGACTGATTACTTTCAGATGGGAGAGCTGGAAAGATTGAAATTCATAAATAGAATTAGAACTTTGCAGATGACAACAATGTGGCAGTCCATCTTCAGCTATGTTGAAGAAACAACAACAGAAGTAAGACAGAATTATATTCAGAAACTTATGGAGGAAGCGCGAGATGATAAAACTGCTCTTAAAAAGTTCAATAAATATATTGCAACTCTGATCGGGAATGACCCTGAACTTCTGCATGTGATTATTGAAAAACAAAACCTAATAATAAAAACACTTCTAGACGAATTTTCACTTATAGCGGACGAAGAAACAGTAGTAAAACTTATGCGCTCGATTTTTAAAAATATCGACGTAATAGCGGGCGCCATGAAGAAGGGATACCTACCAAGTTCAACTGGATACTTGCAGTTGAAAGAGAATTGATTTAGTCTAATATTATGGACAAAATACTGCCTTTGCTTAAGAAGATATCTATAAACTATAAATATGTAGTTGTAGGCATACTGGTTATCCTTGTTTTCACTGTGCTTACAGCGACTTTGGAAGGTAGAGCTACTGCAAATTCAACTGAAAATCAGAGTAATGGCCAGTACAATACAAACCCTAGTTTAGCTCCGGGAAATCAAAATATTTTCGCAGAATCCAACAGGCTTAACCAGCCCAACGTTACCAACCTTGACCCTGAAAGTTCCGATTATCAGGATTTAGCGCAAACATTAAATAATAACAGCAATAACTTCGCAAGTTCGCCCGCTTCAAACAACGTGCAAAACCCTACTTCAGGCAGAGTTTTGCAAGCTACAACTGGAAGAACAACCAACCCTGCAGTTGATACTTCAACTAATCATTTAGGTGCAACAATTGCAGCCCTTTTTGGCATGCTTTCTGGAGCTAGTGGAGGTACGACAAACACCGCATTAATCACAAACAGAACAACAGGTGAAATGGCACAAGTAGAGCTACCAAATTACGAGCAGGGTGCAATAGACACCGTATTTGGAATGACTGGTGAACTATATGCAAACAAACCCGCCAGTGTAGAGTATTGGGCAACCGATCTACAAGAAAGAGCAGGTTTCACAGCACTTGCGCAATCCGATTCTCCGACCTACCAGCCGGGAAGTGGTTTCCAGCTACTCTCGCCAATTAGGAACCTCTGGCGTGCGACTTCAAACATAGTCTACATCTTTTACGTAGTTGTAATAATTGTGATTGCTTTTCTAATTGTTTTTCGCGCGCAACTAGGCGGACAAAACGCCATAAATTTGTTCAATGCAATTCCTAGCGTTATTATTTCACTGGTTTTAGTGTATTTCAGTTATCCGCTCTCAGCGTTATTTATAGACTTAGTAACCGTAGGTAGTAATGTAACTTACGGTGTACTTGTGGGCCCTGCGCCAGCTGACCAAGCTGCTTGCGCGGAACCAGGAGCGCCAGGGAAGTTCCTTCATAGTGCATGTAACAATATAATCATCGACTTCGGACCAGACATAAATAGAAGACTCGAAGGTTTCGGAAGAGAAACTGTAAATGCTGAAAGGCAGTTACAGATAGATGATCAATATCTGTCTGTCTGGTTTGTATATGGTACAGCAGGAATTAATTTAAGTACACAAGGAGCAAACTCACTAGTACCGAGAGATTTCCCTCTTGCCGGACTGCTGCAAACTTTTATAGGTTCTTTCACTGATGATTCTGTTCCTATCGGAAGACTTCTTTTGGGGCTTATTCTTGCGTTTGCTGCATTCGGAGCTTTAGCTAAATTATTTTTCTCACTACTTCAGGAATATTTGATACTAATGTTTTATCCAGTTGTAGCACCGTTCTTCTTCTTTTTCGCCGCTGTCCCTGGGCAAACTGGCAAAGCAATTAGTGGTTATTTCTTACGCTTGCTAGCTGCCTCTCTGAGTTTTATTGCAGTTTACGCGTTATTTTTAATTACTATTATAGTCTCAAGAAACCCAGCGCAAGTTGGAGATCTGATTTGGGTGCCGCCACTTCTAGGATATGGGGTTGAGCAATTCAATACAAGTGAGCCGATTTTAAGGCAAAATATAATCCAGCCACTTATCGGCTACTCACTTCTTATAACAGCGCCACTAGTTCCAAACCTAATAAAAGAAGCTCTAAACCAAGCAGGTGAAAGTGCGATTGGTCAAAATGTTGTTTCAACAACCAAACAAGGTGCACAAGCTGTATTCGGATTACTTGGTGGTGGAGATGCTGCAGTTAGGAACCAGCTAAAAGTTGCACCAAAAACAAGGTAAATTACTCAATCAACTATGAATTATGACCTTGCAAGAACAAATAAACTCTATTCTAACTGAATACGAACTTTACCAACAACATCTAGAGGAAAGTATAGGAATATCGAGGCTCTGGCTTGTGGCTGATACAAAAACCGCTGAGCGTGTATTGATTGTAAAAGCATGCCAAGAGTTGGCAAAAAAATTAACTAGCTCTGAAATTGAGCAGATTAATTTGGTACTTGTAGATATTATCGAAATTGTTAATGAATTAAAGGAACTACTAGATAGTAATGGTTTTCTAACTGGAACAATTTTCGAAAACGAATTAAAAAAAGACGAGAAAGAATTAATCTCAAAAATCGATAATCTCAATCCATTATTGATTAATAACCAAACCATTCGAGATTATCTGCAAAAAACACAGGAATTTCAAAAACTAATGTTGATTTATCTTGCCGAAGTTAATTCCACCTATGAATTTATCCTTTCACCCGACAGTGAATCTAGTAAGGTGATGATAGACTATATCGAAGGAATTGAAGTAGTACCTGAAAGAGTAATTTTGCTAGGAAACAGTAAATTGAATAATGATGAAAATTCTGACGATCAGCTTACTGACAACTTGAATTTAGAATTAGGTGTGCGTGGAGCAATAAACCGAATTTCCCAAATAACTATACTAGGAACTGGAATAGATGAGAAATATGAGGAAGTTGTACTAAAAGATTTAGAAGTATTGCTTGGCGAGTACTTTTATAAAATCGCTGAATTTGTAACTAAGCAGATTTCACAAGTAGGACTCAGTTGGGCAGAAACTCAAGAAAATGCGAAAGCGATGTTTCCAGATTTTTCACAAGTTGTGAAATTGAGCCTTGCGAAATCAAAAAACTTCAGAGGGAATTACGAGCAGTTGGATATTACTGAACTGATAAATTTAGATGACTTTTTGGTTTATAAAATCATTCCAAGCAAAGTAAATGTATTCGAAAAAGTTATCTTGCAAGGCAAAAATAGCCTAGAAATTATGCTATTTGATCCAAAAAAAGATAATTTCATAGAAGTTGCACGTGCTACAAATGTGATCTCAGATCAAGCTAGAAAAGAGGTGATGTTGATAGTCGAAGGCGAAAGTGCAAACAACGACGATCCAGACCTATGGCTTTTCGAGCATGGTCAACCTGCAATTTACAATCACCTTCATAGGGTGCAAGAAACAAATAGATTGGCATACTCATGGGATAACCATGTTGAGCAAATAATTTCAGAGGAGATTATTGACTGACCATGGCAACATTACTCGAAGAAGCAAGGAGGACTAGGGCGGAAAGGCTTGCACAAAAAAGCTTACAAAATACAATGTTGAACCAACCTCTAGCTGGGGCATTTGGGAATCAGGAACGTGAAAGAAGGGCAAGAGCCAGAGGTATTTCAAATAATATATTTACTGTTGATGCAAAAGAATTACGTCCAAATAATGCAGCAGGTTCACCAGTTTCACAGGCATTAGCTATAAATAATCAATCGCCACCACCGCCGCAAGATCCTCTTATACAGTCAGAACCAGGGCAGAAACTGCCGAGAATGTCTGGAAGGAGAAGTGATATCAGGGGGGTAAAGATGGCAGATAGTACTATTGAAAGGGTAGTTTATGAAAGATCTTATGACGGCAGACAAAGAAGAGGTGGTGATTTAAGAGAAATGGCTAGAAGTTTAGCTGATAAAAATTATGCTTTTGGATTCATGGCAAAAGCAGATGTCCAACGAACGTTAGCTACTTTAGCTCCAGAGGAGCATGGGAAGTTTTTAAATTACTATAAAAAAGAGCGTTATAGACTTGCTCCAAAATATCTAGTGCTGCGTGGAGTAGATCATTTGTATGAAAGAACTATTGGTCGTGTAGAAGAAAGAATCTACAAGAAAATGGATAGAATCCATGACAATATGATTGATCCCAATGCGAAGGCTACAATTACACGTAGAGTTTACAGAAAATACTATGAGAGAAGATCCAGAGGAAATAGCTATATTGGGGCTGGATTTCGCATCATAGGTGAACAAATTTCGAAAGGAATCAAAAATGTTTCAAATAAAGTTATTGGTACAGCAAGAACTGCTGCTGCAGTTACAGGTATAAATAAAGCTATTGGTGTTGCAAGAGGAATTGGTTCAACTGTTGGGAAAGTTACTTCTACAATATCTCTGGCAAACAAAGGCTTGGGAAAAGCTATATCTGGTGGAACAGCCTCTGCTTTAGCTGGTTTTGCAATAAGTGGTGCAAACCCTGCAGTTGCTCTAGCTACATTTGTTCCGGGTGCGGTTATTGGCTTCCGTAAAGCGGTTACTGACAGCATCGCTTCCATGAATATACGCGAGGTGAATAGTTATACGAAAAGGTTGCCTAAAATTTTAGCAAGACCTTTGCGATCTTTCTGGTTGCAAAATAATAAAAATTATCAGATGGTGATAGGCAAAAATAGTAAATTAAACCTTGCTGCCAATGCAGGTAACCTCGGAAGAACGCCACCTATAGCCACCGGCGCAGCTGGAACTGTAGCAAATGCATCTGGCAATGCCATTAGTAGACGCTTTGTTACGCCACTTATGAATAGGATAGGTATGCTTAGCCGCGCTAATAACTATGGTGGTATCGGCGCTGCTGTAGGTGGTTTGGTTGGCGGAGTGCCTGGAGCTATAGCTGGATTCGCAGTTGGAGCTCTGGCAGGCGCTGGGATCGAGGCAATTGGAAATGCCGCAATTAATAAATTTATGCCAGCAATTAGTGGAAGTGCACTTAGTAAAATTGCAACACTAGTACCTTGGCAATCTGTTTTATCACAAGGACAGGGTATCCAATACATCACAAAGCAAATTAATGCAACGTTCGGAGATAAATCTTTACTTCATGAAAGCGAAAAGAGTCTATATGGAGGAGCTGAAGCATTGTCACTGCCAACTGTTTTTAAAGCAGTGAATATCGGGCAATACCTTGCAGGAGTTTATGGGGCTAGCAGGTTCATTACAAATCCAGGTGGACTTAGTACAGTTACCGAAATAATCCGCCAGAATCCCACTTTTAAAAGTCTAATCGCGAGGTTCCCAATTCTAAGAAATCTCACCTCAGGTATTGGCAATATAGCAAAAACCTTAGGAATCAGTGGCGCAGGTGCAGTTGGAGGACTATCAACTAGAGCTCTCGCACTAAGAATGGGTGCAGGGGGACTAGCTGGATCTCTTATTGCAGGCTTGATTGCACAATCATTTGGTCTTCCGGTTGGTTTATTTGCTGGAATAGGTGGTGCGGTCGGATCTTTTGCTGGAGCTGTGATTGGTACTAAGGTTGGATTTGGAATTTTATCACCCTTCACAGCATTCATTGGAACCACCATCGGGCAAGTCATAGGACAAACGATTGGAAGCTTAATAGACAAGGTTGTGGGGTCGTTTTTGGGCAATATTGTTCCCTTTGTTCCAAACCCACTTGCGATTCTGCAAGGAATCGCTGACCTTTATAGATTTATGAACCAAGAAATTAGGAAACTAAGTGACTATGGTGACTTGGCATTAATTTCAATTAGTTTAATTAGTTTTTTTGTCATCGTTGCACAGCTGGTCAACCCAAATGCTACTGTGCCGCCAGATACCGACTGTTCAGGTGGTAATTGCACATTTGCAATTGATGGGCCACGTTTGTCGATATACGCCCAAGATTTTGAGTTGATTGACGACTACACGCTTGAGATAAACGGTAATTCTGATTCTAAATATCTGATCAGTGGAGTATTAAGTGTCACACCTAATGAGGACAAAATCATACTTAAAACACAAGACAATCGCGAGGTTGTAATCTCAAACAGTGGGAATTATGTCTTTGACGTCTACGAAAATAAGTTAGTTGCTTCTGGTAAATCAGCTAAACTAAATATCTTTAGACAACCAGAAAGTGAAGTGGCTGGAAATCCCTCAAATAGTGCGTTTGCAAGTATTGGGAATTTTAATACGACAGATCAAAATGGTAGTGTTGCAGGAATAAATACACAACCTCAAGAATCCAAAATCTGCGATGAACTTCCAAATATCTGCGGTTTATAGAATATAGACTGAAGAGCTAAACTATAGAGTACTGCTCATAGAAATTGTATGCGCGTATGTGTGAACCAACTTATTTATCGTTGGAGCCAATTGTGTATTCTCCGAAACCATAAGGGTCTGAACCGTCATCACTGTCATCAGAATCGTTTGGATTTTTTGACGGCTGAGAACTATCACCAATATTTGCAGATCCTTGCACATTAACAGGTGTAGCTGCTGTTGCATCTTCTGATTCATTTAGCCATTGTGGGACAGTGTCAGTTTCTACTGGCGTTTGTGTTTGTGACTGCGGTTGATTCTGATTTGAGTTTAAATTTTGGTTTAAATCAGGGCTTTGATTGTTTTGATTCGCCACTGGGTTTTGACTCTGATCTTGCCATTGGCTTTGAGACTCAATATCGCTTGCTGCAGGAGTAACTGCTTGGCTTACCGGTGCTGCTTGGCTATTACCGGTGCTGCTATTAATCTCTGCTTGATTAAAATCATTTGGATTAAACTGTCCGCTTGACACTGTTGCTTGATTACCTGTTTGAGTTGTGTCCATCGGGGCTAAAGGAGTTGCATCGTCACTACCTTGCAGAATAGTTTGTGTTGACGTGGTAACTTCTGTATCTTGTTTGTCTGCAGAATTATTTGGGAGGATCTTTGCAATTGAATTTCTTATTCCACTAAATAGACCTGGTTTACTTTCACTGCTTTCAGCAATAGTCGTTTCCGTAATTTGCGTAGCAGGTTGAACCACCGGTTCAGGATTCAGCTGTGAGGTGGCTTGTAAATTGTCAGTGGCTACCTGGTTACTAGAAACAGGACTAGCAGCAGAAGGTAGTGGTGAATAAGTTGTTGTGGGTTCTGCTGATGCAGTTGGCACAGGAAGTGGATCTGGTACCAAAGACGGAGAAGTCTGCACAGTACTAGTTGTTTCAGTATAATTTACTGCAGGAATTGAAGGAGCAGTATTATTTGTATAGGCTGGTTGAGTTAAATCAACAGGTTTCGCTAGATTCTGATCCAAACTGTTGTCATAAGTATTATTTACAGCATAATCAGTTGTATTTCTTTCAGTAAAACTATCACCTAAACCATAAGTATCAGAGAAACCAACATCGTCTGTATAAAGTGAATTAACAGTTGTACCTGAGGTTGGCGGAGGCAAAGTGCCATCATAATTATTTATAACAGTGCTTCTTCTCCTTCTCCAGATAGTAAGTAGAATAAGAGGAATTATCAAAAGTAGTAGAAGAAGGCAAAATATTACTAAGAAAATATTGGCAAATTGCGCTGGAATTTGTAGACCAAAGAAATTGATAGAACCATCATCTACTACCGGTTCACTAATTACAAAGAACCATGACCTCCTTGTAATTTCATCACCTTCGTCATTTATTACTCTAAAATCCACATCATTTTCACCAAATTCCAAATCCGTTAGCAAAGTACAAATAAATGTATATTCACTCTCATTAATTTGTTCCAGCGCACACTGACCCGTAATATCATTTCCAGCAACTGTCATAACAATATTTTTGATTGTAAGATCTAGTTCTAGAGCTGCGATATTTAGTTTTATTTCAGGCCTACGAGACTCAACTCGCGCACCATTTGCAGGTACAAGACCATAGATAGTTATTTGCTGTTCACCAGGAATATCATCAGGACTTTCAATTACAAATTCATCAGACAAAGCTTCAACTCTGCTTCCATCTTCAAGAACTGCAGTAACCCTGAGAATATAGTTTCCTGGGCTAATATTTGTAGTATCCCATTCGAATAGACTTGGAATACCTTGCTGGTTGTTTTTATTTGCTCTTAGAATTAATTGCCATTCCTCACTTGAAACTGCTCTGTATTCAACTATTAACTCCTGAATTCTAGACGGATCACTAACGCTCCATTCAATACGATTTTTCCCTTGAATAACTGCAGTTGTGCTATTTGGTGAAATGATTGTAATCACGGGTTGTAAAATTGGATCAGGCGTAGGTTCAGTAGGGTCGGTAGGATCAGTTGACGCAGGCGCCCTTACAGTTAGAGTATACTGCTGAAAGCTAGAAGCACCGTATTCGTCAGTGACTTTGATAATAATTGGGAAATTACCTGCAGTAGTTGCAGTGCCTTGTAAAACATTTCCTGAGAAATTCAAAAAATCAGGTTTTGATGTGACTTGAATAGTGATTGGGTCGCGGTCAGCATCTATTGCAATAACTTCATAGCGGTAGGTTTGCCCAACTTGCACTACAGTCACAGGTGTAGAAGTAATCTGAGGGATTGCGTTAGTTGTATTGCGTATGGAGAAAAGCCTAGAGTTACAGCCCAAATATGGGGAAGCGCCAAGCTGCAATTCAGCACAAATCCGCAGACAATATTGCCCGTCGGGCAGTGCAGCTCCGTCACTAAAAGCACTTCTTGTATTCCAACCCTTAACTTGTGTTGCCTGACTAGATTGCACGTTACTGTCTAGCAAGGTCCTTAGAGGGTTTACACATGAAGCATCCAAAATACTTATTACCGCTGGCACTGTTTGTCTATCATTATCGAAAACTGTAAAAACAACTTCAGTATTATCTCTTACAAATGAATTCGGACGAGGTGAACTAATAGTGACGATATCAGCAGGATCAATTATATTCTGTGCAGATATACTGGCAGGGAGGAATAGTTGCCCAATAATCACTATTGGTGCTACAAATAACACAAAAGATCTTATGGAAACCAATTTTAATATCGACACTTTTGTAATTATATAATCAATAAAATCTAATATATTTCATGCAGTTTGTTTAATTATAGCTATTATTTATTTTAGCGCTAGTAACAAACAATTTTTTATTAATAGTTAGAATAATTTTAACACTTATTTTAGGCATTTATTGTAGACATTTATTGTAATAGTATAGCGTTTACCTCAGATTGCAGAATCGACATATTTTTAGATCCTGTATACAGTTCGGCAAATCTTGGTTTTATGAGTGGCTCGTTCATCCAGTTCACATTCTGTGAATAACCTAATGCTCTCGCATAAACGGAAAGATACTGGTCGGTGGACTGCTCAGGAGTCATAAGTTTCCGGGGGAAAAGTATACCTGTTGAAGTTGCATTGTTTGATTTGAGAGTTTGATTCAGTATTTGTAACTGCTCTGGTTCACTTAGATAATTAACAAATTTCCACACCTCTTCGTTATTGAAGTTATTCCTTTTCACAACATTCGCCCAGTAAATGCCCCAGTTTGAACTATTCTGAGCAGATAACTGCGGTAAAGGTGCGATACCAAAATCAAGATTTAACCCGGCATTCTGGTTATAGCGAATAATATCGCTTAAACGCCAAGAAGTAGTTGCTATAGTTGCGGCTTTTCCTTCCAGAAAAGCCGCAATATCCAAGTTAAAGCTAGCATCCCAAGATTTTGCAGAAGTATTTGTAGCAAACTGTTTATAGAAATCAACTGCAGTAGTCGAAGCCTGCGAGTCGGCAAAGACCGCTTGCCCAGCATCATTTTTTAATGTGACATCATTCTGGAGTAGCAGAATATTTGTCACTTCAAACCAAAATTCAGAATTTGCGGGAAGACCAGCTGCGAAGCCGGATTGTGCTAAATTATTCGAATTTGCCTCACTTTTTGTCAGCCTCGGCACCTGATCATTTGCAAAAACGTTCCAATTGTCACTCGGGATGGTCAGACCTGCCTCGCTATACAATTTTTTATTATATACAAGCGCCAAATTATCTACCCATAAAGGCAAACCATAAACCTGTCCGCTGCGCACCAAAGCATTTGCTGTAAAATCATGAAAATTTTGGTTGAATGATTCGGAGTTAGCAATACCACTTGGAGCAGGCGAAAGGTTATTATTTAGTGAACCAATCCAGCCCGAATCAGCCATGAAAACTTCAGCTGCAGCATCCCCAGCCGCCAAACTATCTTGTACTCTTTGCCGGTAGCTAGGAAGTTCACTCCCAACAAATACCTGCTGAGTATACTGTATATCTACAGTTGGGTTGGCTGCTTCGTAATTATCGATTAGAGTTTGCACGTCAGCTGTAGATAGGAAAGCGCCCCACCACCTGATAACATTAGTTCTTTGAGTGGGCTGCGGATTTTGCCCTGTGTTGTCTGGAGTATTTTGATTTCCATTTGCCACGTTATCAGTTGGCACACCAACTCCTGATGTAGGTGGTTGGGCGCGGTTAATAGTCACAATTACTAGAATGATTATTAGAAGAATCAACACAAATACGCCAACTGCTGCAATCGCTAATCTATTTTTATCAGATAAAAATTCTCTCATAACTAAATACGATTAATCTCAATTAATTAGCTAACTGTATATGAAAATATATGGTATTTTGCTAAATTAATCTAGATGGCCGAATCTGCCCTTAGGACCACAACTCGTAATTTTCGTAAACTGGTAATTTTTTTCCTGGTTCTAGCTGTAGTTATTTTGATTCTGCAGTTCTGTGCCAACAATTTCCCTAATCTCAGTAATGATACTACAACCGTGGACCGCTTGAGTACAAGCTACGCCACGACCGATGAAAAACTTGGCAATCTACAAGAGCTGAATTTGCCACCACTAACAAAAGTCGAATATGCTGGCAGTCCTAGGTTTACAGGAGGGGAACTGCTCAGTAATTTGAAAATTCCCGTGCAAGTATACAAACAACTTGAACCAAAAGAATCTTTCGGAAGTGAAGATATTGCAAATGATATCGCAGGAAGATTTGGAATAACTAGTAGCTCCTCACGAAGTGGTCCAAACCAAGAGATTCTATCCTGGCAAGATGCTGGCCAATCACTTGAATATAACCGTTTCAGTAGGGCGTTGAACTATAGAAATACCCAAGTTGCAGGTAATCTCGAGCAAAATGCGAATGTAACTTCAGAGCAAGTTATAAATTCCGCCAGAAGCATCCTTAACCAATTAGGATTAAATAGAAGTAATTTTGCTTTTGCTCAAGCTGAAGTGGATTTCCTTTTGCAAAGTGGTAGTAGTTTTTCTTCGGCGTCTAGGCCTGAAATAGCCAATTTTGCCAAAGTCAAAATTGGCTATGCTGCTCAACTTAGATTTACTACAAGTGACATAAGGACTGCAAGACTTGCTCTCACCAATCCCACGACAACCGCAACACCAGGCAGCCTATCACAGTTCAATATAAACCCAGCAACAGATATTACTTCTACACTGTCAATTGATATCTCGAATTTGCTTCCTACAACAACTAGACCTGCAAACTCAACAACTACAAATTCTTCTGCCCAGCCTCTTGCAACAAATTCAAATCCCACTAGTTTAAATGATGCAACTTCAGCTGCCAGACTTGGTAATTTCTTGCAAACCACAGCTCCTATTGTTCTGGATAATACATTAACTGCTCCTGTAGAAATTATTTTTAGGTTAGGTGGCAACCTTGGACAAGAAAATATCGTAAGTCTGAATTTTTCTGAACTTAGATTGGAAGATATGGGTACATACAGAGCCTTAACTGCTAGAGAAGCGTGGGCGAAAGCAGAACAAGAAGGTCATCTAAAGGAATTATTTGCGCGAGGAGCTGACCGCTACCTCACAAGTGCAATCCCAAATAGAGAAGTGGAGGAATTTCAAGTCGACTATAGAGACGTTAAAATAACCTATATTTACGAACCATACTCTATAAATGCGAACTACGAAAACATAAGTAAGTATATAGTTCCGGTATATGTATTTAGAGGCAACGTAATCTTTGCTGACGGTCTTGGCACCGGGGGCGAATTTATTATGTTAGTAAAAGCACTTGAAATAGTATAGAATAAATACATGATTTCCATTTAATTTAATACTATATGCCATGGCCGAAAAAGATGCACGCTATATTTTTATATCTGGAGGAGTTTTATCAGGTTTAGGAAAAGGGGTTGCAGCTGCAGCATTAGGAAGTTTGCTGAAATTACATGGTTATAAGGTAGGAAATATTAAATGTGAGAATTATCTCAATATCGACTCAGGTACAATCAATCCCATCGAACATGGAGACCCATTTCTCTGTAACGACGGACTAGAAGCAGATATGGATTTAGGCACTTATGAAAGATTTTTGGATGAGGAAATGGGTCAAAAAAACTACACAACTATGGGTCAGATTTATAAGACCGTAATCGACCGCGAAAGAAACATGGGTTACGGTGGTGAAGACGTAGAAGCTATTCCTCACATCGTAAATGAAATTATTGAGCGCGTGAAAAAAGCAGCAGAGGGAGTTGATATTTGTATAGTCGAGCTTGGCGGCACAGCAGGTGAATACCAAAATGCACTTTACTATGAGGCGTGCAGAATAATGAAAATGGAACTCGGAAGCAATGTCGTAAACGCACATGTGACGTATGTTCCAGTGCCTCATCACCTGGGTGAACCAAAAACAATGCCTACACAAATGTCAGTTCGCGCACTAATGGCAATGGGAGTAATGCCAGAATTTTTGATTATCCGCGGAAACGTGGAGATTGACGAAAGAAGACGTTACCTTTTGGGAATGAAAGTAAGTGTAAAGGGAGACAACGTCATCATGGCACCAGATTTAGAGACAATTTACGAACTTCCTTTAGTTTTTGCCGAGCAAAAATTTGATATCAAAATACTTGACGAATTGAAATTAAAATCCACACCAACTCGCAAATTAAACGAATGGAAAAAGCTTGTTAATCACATCAAAAAGGAAAAATCTAAAACAATTAGCGTTGGAATAATTGGAAAATATTTCACGAAAAACCAAGGCGACTATATGTTAGTGGACGCCTACTACGCACTTATCGAAGCAATTAAACATGCGTCATGGGAAAAAGACTTTAATGTAGATATAAAATATATTAACTCTGAAGATATTGAGAAAAATGGTACGAAAACATTAGAAGGTTTAGACGGGATAATTGTGCCAATTGGCTGGGGGAATAGAGGAGTAGAAGGCAAAATTGCAACAATCAAATACGCGCGCGAAAAGAAAGTACCATACCTTGGTTTGTGTTTCGGAATGCAACTTGCTGCAGTTGAATTCGCGCGTAACGTGGTCGGATTGAAAGACGCCAACAGCTCAGAAGTAAATAGTAAAACAAAATATCCAGTAATTCACGAAATCCCTGCTGAAACAAAGTACCAAGTTATCAAAGGTGAAGGAGTTAGTATGAGGTTAGGCGCGTACGACTGTGTATTAAAAAAAGGCACTCTTGCAGAAAAAATATACAAAAAATACCACCAAGGTAGAGTTATGAGAGATTCTGAGAAAGAGGGTTTGAAGGCAAGTGGTGAATATCTAATTTCCGAAAGACATAGACATAGATATGAATTCAATAACACCTATAGAAAACAACTTGAGGACAAAGGACTTATTTTCTCTGGAACTTCTCCAGACGATTTTTTTGTAGAAACTATTGAGCTTGATCAGGATACACATCCGTTTTTCCTAGCTACACAGGCTCATCCGGAATACAAATCGACACCACATAATCCGCATCCGGTATTTTTGGAATTTTTGCATAGCATTGAAAAAAATAACCAGATCTAATAATATTCAGATATAATTTAGCTACTTACACTTGTATATTTATATTCGTAAATCTATAAATGACTAAACCTATTAGCACTATCCAAACTCCACTTGCTGATGAAATAAGAGCAAAATTTCTAGAATTCTACCAGAGCAAGAATCATGCGGAGATCCCAAATATATCACTAGTGCCACAAGGTGATTCAACGCTTCTTTTCACTAATTCTGGCATGTTCCCGCTTGTTAATTACCTCTCAGGAGCAGAACACCCATTGGGCAAAAGACTTGTTAATTTCCAGAGGTGTTTGAGAACAGGTGACGACGATTTCGCAGAAATCGGTGACTGGAAGCATACGACAATGTTTGAAATGATGGGGAATTGGTCTTTGGCTGATTATTTCAAAAAAGATCAAATTAATTGGGTGATGGAATTATATGTCGATATTTTCGGGCTTGATGTAAATAAATTGTACGTAAGTGTATTTGCAGGAGATGATGACGCACCACGAGACGAAGAATCAATCGCAATCTGGAAAGATGTTTTTGCAAAGTATGGTATCACTGCAGAAGTTGCAGATGTGATGTTTAAAGATGATGCGGAAGGTCGATCTATTGCATATAGCATTGAAACTGGCGAAATCGTTGAAGGCTGGAATATGGAAGCAAATCCAAATGTGCGCATATTTCTTTATCCCAAAAAGGATAATTGGTGGCAAAGAGGCAATGTTGCTGGCGAACTGGGGGGGCCAGATAGTGAGATTTTTATAGATACTGGCGCATTTCACGACGAGCAAATATGGGGAGCTGCTCATCCAAACAACGACACACCCAAATTCCTAGAAATTGGGAACAGTGTTTTTATGCAATATAGACTGGATGAAAATCTAAACTGGGAGCAACTACCTCAAAAAAATGTTGATTTCGGGGGCGGATTTTCGCGCGTACTTCTTGCGAAACAAGGCGTGACTGATATTTTTGAAACTGAAATATTCAAACCAATAATTGCAAAGATCAGCGAAATTTCTAGCAAAAAATATAAAAACGAAGATGGAAGTGAAAACGAATTGACTAAATTTTTCCGTATTATTGCTGATCATACTTTCGCATCAGTATTCGTAATAAACGATGGTGTTGCGCCGAGCAGGAAAGAACAAGGATATATATTGAGAAGATTCATTCGTAGAGCAGTGAGAATGGGAAAACAGCTGGGAATTGAAAATAGTTTTCTGGCTGAGGTTTCTGCAGTTGTAATTGGTATATACGCAAAGCATTATCCTGAACTTGGTGTTAATTCCAACAAAATATTTAACATACTCACAGAAGAAGAAGAAAGATTCCAAAAGACTTTGGTTTCAGGACTTAAAGAACTAAAAAAGTTAGAAATTGAAACTGAGGCGCAAAACAAAGAAATTACAGGGCAGGAGCTATTTAGGATCTTTGAAACATATGGTTTTCCAATTGAGCTTTCATTGGAAGAATTGGGAATAGAAGGAAGTAATGGTGAAAAAATCGCAAAAATTAATAAAGAATTTGAACTGGCCGAAAATAAGCATAAAGAGATGAGTAGATCGGGTGCGGAAAAGAAATTCACTGGGGGACTTGCTGATTCATCTGCCGAAACTACAATCCTTCATACGACTCACCATCTTTTACTTGCTGGTTTACAGAAAGTATTAGGTAGCGAGGTCCACCAAAGGGGTAGCAATATTACTGCCGAAAGGCTCCGAATCGACTTTGCACATGCAGCGAAAATGACTGATGAAGAAAAGACTGAAGTAGAGAGAATAGTAAATGAATATATCGAGAGTGGCTATATTGTCAAAAAAATACTTCTCCCGATTAGCTTAGCTGAAACTACAAATGCTGAGCGTGAATTTGGGACGAAGTATGGTGAAACTGTCAATATTTATGCAATCGGAAGGTTTTCAGACGGATTTGATGAACTAAGTGACGAGCAAAAAGTTGAGTATTTGAAAAGTGAGCAAATAATCTCAAAAGAATTCTGTGGCGGGCCGCATGTTTCAGATTTAAATGAAATAAAAAATGCAGGTTCTTTTAAAATCCTAAAAGAAGAAAGCTCCGGAAGTGGTATCAGACGCATTAAAGCAAATATTTCCTAAATTTAAGAATTTCTTAAGAATTAGTAATTACAATTAGCCATAAGTTAATAAATGGTTGCCTTGTTAATTACGAAATTTCTACAGATTCTAGAGAAAACTTTCTATTGTCTAATAATCTTTGCGCTCATGTTTGGGTATTATTATGCGTCATCTCATGCAAGTCCAATCTCCCCTGGTTATCTCGGCGTTTTGTATGTGAACGAGTTGGAATTTCAATATAAATTAGACACTGATGCAGACGAAATTGATTATAGGTTTCTAAAAGATGGAATCGAACTGGAGTCTAAGAAAACTAAAGGACCAATCTCTTTACAAGTAAAAGAGCAAGGGAAATATAGGCTGGAATATATTTTAAGGGATGAAGTTTACAATAAAACTAGCCCTTTTGTGCATGATATCGTCGTTGATACGCAAGCACCAAAGTTAGTTGTTGAGAATCTAGATCTGTGTGATTTTTCGATATGTGCGCAAATTACAGCTAGTGAAAGATCGACTCTCTTTGATACCGAAACAGGTAAAACTTATGCTCAAATCGATTCAAATAAGCAGAATATTGTTCTAGTCAGCCAGTGGGATTGGGGGAAAGAATACGTATTTAGGCTTGGTTTACGTGATCTTGCTGGAAATGCGTCGAACGAAATAACTGACTCAGTAAGAACTCCTGAACTAAGCGCAGCAGCAGGCGAAGTATTTGGTGTTACTCCAAAAAGCCCATGGGGAGAAGACAATAAATTTCAAAATAAGCCTTCTTTTCTACGCTTAGATATTTTTGGGACAAATAATTACAAGTGGAGTGGAGTAATCCAAGAACCTCTTCTAACCCTTGCAGACGCGCCAAACGGGAATATTTATGGTCATGCTATCAATAAAAACAGTGATGTTCAAGTTGAAATATATGCGACAACTCCATCTATATATGAAACTGCCGCTAAGTGTGGCATTAGTAAAAGTACAATTCTTTTTAAACCGCTTATTAATGCGAGGATTAGTTGTTTAAATATTCACTACCATTTTGGTAATTTCGCTGAAGCTATGAATTCTATCGAAAGGAAATGTGCACGTGAGAATTTTTGGAACGTTATGTATTGTTATGAAAAAAGCTTTTTAAATAGTTCACACAAATTTCTCTCCAAAGATAAGTTCAAGCCTCAGCACTCTCTTCTTGAGGTTCATTCGACAAAGACGCCAAATCTCTTTGAGATTTGGCTGGAAAATGATTCTAAATTCAAAATTTCTAGCGCAAACAGAGTTGCTATTGGTGACGTGCTATTTGCTAAATCTCGTATCTTCGGCAGCTTTAGGTTCCGCGGACAAGATTATAGCTATAGAGATAATTTCAATCTCTCCAGTTTGGGTTCGAATTTTATTCAAGTGAAAAGTTCTTCAGTTGCAGTAGAATCTAAATGTAATAACATTAGTTGTAGGTTATTAAATATTTCATATTTTAATCAATTCATTGACGAAAATGGGAAATATGAATACTGGGATGGTTGGCAAAGAAGTGCGGGTGGTCAAAGTTGTGGAGCTGCAAGTGCTGTGATGGTGAGCGATTTTTTTGGGAAACTGTCGAAAAATAATAGGCTTAAATCTTACGTATTCCGTGACAACGGTCTCTCCTTAAATAACAAGAAGTGCGCGAAACCTGGTGCATTTGCTGTAACTGCATATGATAGACATTGTAATCAATCGGGTGTAAATGGTATACAGAGCTATTTGGCTCAAAACGGCCTGCAATCAATGAATCACTGGCCGTCTAAAAATAATAACTTCAGAATTAGTTTTGATATAGTGAAAAAGGCAATTGACCAAGGTAGACCTTTGATAATCTCATACTCTCAACCTATCGGACATATTCTTGTTGTAAAGGGCTATACTTACCAAGGTCAAATTGTTGTAAATGACCCTTACCGCGATATCCAGAACAAATACATTAAAGGTATCTACGATTATACGGGGAAAGATGCTATTTACTCACTTTATCCAAATGATAAATTTTATATTAATTATATTACGGAGGTCTACCAATGAGAAAAAATTTTATAATCGCATCTATAGTAGTTTTGGTTGTTATATCTATCGGTACAGCCATCTTTATTTATTCCAACGCATACTATAATCTTAAATATGAAAATCAACCTGAAATGGAAGGTGAGTATCTTGTCGCCGATGCCTTCTGGCTAGGTTACAATGATTATTCTGACACAATTTCACTGCGTAGAAGTACTAATCCTTTAACTAGCAATCGTATGGAATTCTATGAATTCTTCTATGAGGAAGATACAGACGCTTTTTTGATAATTGAGCTTGATGATACTTCGGAAGACGAAATGTACGATGACTTTACTGGATCTGGTCCTGAACAGCTTCCGCGCGAGTATTTGCGCTGCTTTGGCGAGATTGGAGACATCGACGTATGCATAGTTGATACTGAGGAAAGTCTAAGTGAGGTATTTATGGGTAAGCTATTTTTCCTCAAAGACGAAAATGAATACGGTCAAATGGAATTTGAAATCGCAGACGAGATAGTGCTTACTGGCTATCTGGAGGCTGAATTCATCACACAAGGGCAAGAATCATTGAGAAATCTCTTTGTCAATACAAATAATTGGTAAAAAATGCTACTTGACAAATATTTAAAGAGGTTAGATAGTGTAATAACGCGATGAATAAATTTGAACAAAAGATTTACGTAACATTAACACCAGAATCACCCCTTGCAGGACAAGGGAATTTACCACTTATCCACATAAACCCCAAAACATGTTACGTAAAACCCTTGACAGAAATATATCAGTGGATATATA
This sequence comes from Candidatus Dojkabacteria bacterium, assembly GCA_041738875.1. Classification (GTDB taxonomy): domain Bacteria; phylum Patescibacteriota; class Dojkabacteria; order CALFHW01; family CALFHW01; genus JBGSOW01. The sequence continues at coordinate 1,390 of JBGSOW010000012.1, read as the reverse complement.
ATGAAGTATATATTTTTAATATACAGCACCAATGACTTTAGTTGCGACCGATGAAAGTAGAATAGTAAGTATACCGGAATTACATTCTGGGTATACTTGTGAAGTAGTCAATAATGCTTGTGAGGAAGAAATTGGAGAAGTGCGTAGACTCAGATATGAGGCGTATAAGCCTATTAATGAAAGTGCAGGAGAATATAAAGCTGCGAATGTTGGCCTGGGACCAAATGATATACATTTAATCGTAAGGGATGCCGAAGGTAAACCTTCTTTTTTAGTATCATTTGAGGTCAGTAGTGGCAAAGAAGATAATGACAGTGATAAAAGATCTCTGCCTCTTGGATTACACCTTATGGCCGATGCTAATAGGATGAGTCAACTAGGGTACTTGTTAAAGAGCGATTATCCGAACCATACGTATATGACAATTATGGAAAGCTACAAGTATTTGGACCCCGAAAAAACAACGATTGCAGAGATGGGAAGTTTTGCACTTTTCAAAAAAAACGGAACAGTTGGAATTACTTCTTTCGCTGAAGTTAAAATTCTAATGCATACAGCATTGTGCGGATTTAAATCAGCGCTTGCATCAAGGGGATATAACACAGATGAAGTAATCCTTTGTGGCATAGTAAGAGACAACCTGCTAGCTCTTTTTGATCGCTCAGGGGCAGAGTATACGTTAGCGGGACAACTCTACCCTAACTTTTATGGTAAGAATCCCGATAATAGTAGTAGCCTTCCAAATAATCTAGGTTATTTTCGAGAATATCACCCTTATTGGTTCACTAGGATTATGAGAGATGGAAATCAATATTACCAGGATTTTTTGAGTGCGGCTCCTAACCAATTATTGGCTAACTATATCTCACAAAGTGAGACTGGCGTTAAACGACATCTTCTAGCTCCAAGTGTAATTCACGCACGTTTAGAAGATTTTATCAATTCATTTGAAAAATTATGATTCCTGAACGTAGACCACCATTAATCCAATATAATATTCAGGATAGATCTCAAGAACACCACGCGAATGGAGGAACTTCATACGCCACTGCAAAAATCCGCATGAAGCCCGATACACTGGATGATAATCGTGAAGAAGACCCAACAACATGTCGTTTCACTTTACGAGATATACCAACTCAACCAGAAAAAGATGATCCATATAATAGTCGCGTCAGTAGATTCTGGGAAGAAAGTGAAAATGGATTACCGCCATATTTGGGACAAAGAATTGCTCTAGTAGGGCTAGGCACAGTAGGCTCGAATCTAGCTACTGTACTAGCTGGTTATTCCTTTGGCATAGTTGGATATGACCCCGATACTGTCGAATCGCATAATTTACAGGCAGGTGAATTCAAAGCAGAGGATGTGGGTATGTTAAAAGCTGCTG
>JBGSOW010000003.1:0-1996 GCA_041738875.1 Candidatus Dojkabacteria bacterium | reverse complement strand
CCAACTCCGCAAGATTTAGCAGTTGCCAACCCCAAAGACGTAATAACCATAATCAGGTCAACTGGGTTTTTCAATAATAAAACAAAAAATATTATTGCATGTGCAAACATGCTTATTACTGATTACGATAGTAAAGTTCCAGATAGAATGGAAGAACTTTTGAAACTACCTGGTGTTGCAAGAAAAACAGCAAACGTAATTCTCGGAGAATGGTACAAAAAAGCAGAAGGAATTACAGTCGATACACATGTAAAAAGAGTCGCACTTCACCTTGGACTAACAAAATACAAAGATCCAGTTAAAATTGAAAGAGATCTAATGAAAACTTTTCCTAAAGAAAAATGGATTTATCTGAGCCAAGCTTTCGTGCATTACGGCAGATACCACTGTCCCGCAAAGCGCAACGCAGCTTCTGATTGTTGGCTAGACGAATTCGCAATAAAAAAAGAAGTAGACTAGAATGTTATATGAACTTAGTACTTTTAGTAATAATTTTTATCACTGCAGCTTTTCCGCTTGTATTTCTGACTCTACCGAGTGAATTAAATTTAAGTGTATTACAATACTTTGCCAAATTATCTGGTTTAGTCGCCACAGTCCTAATGGTCTGGCAGCTGCTTCTGGGATTTCGCAAATTCGGAGTGATCTTTAGCAAAAATTTAGCAAGCCTTATACAAATTCATAGAATACTTGGCAGGTTAGCAGGCGTATTAGTTCTAACTCACACAGTTTTTATCATCGCTTATGTTTATCTCCAATTTAACCGCAACCTTTTAATCCTTGATTTCGAAAGTGACAGAGGTAGAAACATTTTGCTGGGTTACCTCGCATTTATACTTATACAAGTCATAATAGTCACAAGTGCTGCAATCAGAAAAAACATCAGTTTTCGTATCTGGCAAAATATCCACTACCTGACATACCTTATAGTTCCTGCAAGCATAATCCATGGAATCGGTCTTGGTTCAACAATAAGGGCAAACGACGCTTTAGGTATATATTGGTTCGCACTTGGAATTACAATCGTTGCACTTCTGAGTTTTAGACTTTTGCATAGGTTAAATATTATTAAATCAGCTTATAAAGTTATTAAAATTAATCAACTAACGCAAGATACCACTGAAATTATCCTTAATTCCACGAGCACAAAAATTTCGCCAAAACCTGGACAATATATATATTTGCAAAAAGGACTTTGGGGGGAGGCACATCCATTTACTGTGTCGCTATTTGATAAGAGTACGAAAAATATCCACGTAACCATAAAAGCTCTCGGACCTATGAGCACTAGACTACAAAAGGTGAGTCAAGGTGACACTATTTATGTAGATGGTCCATATGGTAATTTCACAAATGAAGTCTATAGAGAAAAAGGGAGTGACCCTGCCTCAAACAGACCGATTGTTTTAATCGCTGGTGGTGTCGGAATTACGCCTTTTATACAAATAGTTAACGACCTAAATTCTGGCCTTCTGACAAAGCAAGTTTATTTCTTTAATGGCAACAAGACAGAACAAGATATTCTATTTAGAGAAGATTTGAAAAAATTAACAAATAAAGATAATGCTAAGTTAATCAATGTACTCTCCGAGCAAAAAGATTACTCTGGCGAAACAGGGTTTATAACTCTTGAGCTATTAAAAAAATATTTGGGTGCTGATCTTACAAAATATGAATTCTTCACATGCGGACCACCTATAATGATGAAACTAGTGAAAGATTATTTAACAGGCGCACAAGTGCCAAAGTCGCAACAACACTTTGAATCCTTCTCCGAATAATATATAATTATCTACTTATTTGGCTTACTAGATATCTAGGATATATTACGAAATGGCAGAAACAACTACAGCATTTTTATGGTCACTTTTGCCGCTATTTGGTTTTGGTATTTCAAATGTACTTCAAAAAAAATATATCCAACGCTTAGGACCATTAAAACAAATATTTATACGTGGAATTTTTTTGATACTGATTTTGATTCCAATACTAATTC
>JBGSOW010000053.1:0-4027 GCA_041738875.1 Candidatus Dojkabacteria bacterium | reverse complement strand
CCCGATATCTTCTGCAAGTTGCCTTATATATGTGCCTTTCGAGCAAGCAACATTAACCGTAAGCTCTACAAAATTGCCATTAATTACTCTTTCACCGTCCAAACTAACTTTATCTAGTCTTGCTATATTTTGCAGCTTAAGTGTTGTAATTTCTACTTTCCTAGTAGGTACTTCAACCTCCAAGATAGTGTCGTCTTGCAATACTAGTTCATATATACGTTTGCTTTTGCGTACTAATTTCTTTGCGCCTCTCGCCAATTTTCTTAGTTTTTGGCCGTCAAGTTTGACTGAACTATAAATTGGCACCTGCTGTTCATAACCTGGAACTAGTTTTTTTGTAATCTCATCTTCAATCTCAGATTTAACTTCAAGAACATTCTCTTTTACATCTTCGTGAACTACGATTTCACCTTCAGGGTCCTGAGTTGTAGTCGATATCCCCAAAACCACTGTCGCCAAATATGATTTATTCAAATTTGTAAGTGGTTCACTGTATTTAGTATATTTCCCAACCAAAATAATCATTAATCCCTCAGCAAATGGATCTAATGCCCCTGCATGGCCAACTCGGCGAGTATTAAGTATCCTTCTGACTGAATCAACGACATCATGGGATGTCACACCTATTGGTTTTTTTATTAATAAACAAGCAGAGATACGTTTGTACTGGTCTGTCTGAATAACATTCAAATCTTCTATATTTATTTCTTTTATTAACATGTCTCAACCAGATTAAATTATTTTATTTACCTTAATTCTATGAATATTTTAGACTTATAGGATTCTCTCATGATCAAGACGCAAATGCTAGAATAATAAGATGCTACGAGTAATCAAGAACCATGACATAATTATAACAATAATCGCAATATTCTTGAGCGTTTTGTCCGTCTTATTAATATATTCTACTACTTTCAATGCCCAAACGTCAGTTGAGGGGGAAGGTGCTTGGCAAAAGCAAGTTGTTTTTCTTGTTATTGGATTTGCTGTTTACTTTTTTATTAGCAATATCCATATAAATATAATCAATCAAAAAACTATTGTGGTTCTAATCCTCGTTCTGACGTTTATTTCGCTAATCTACTTACTTTTGTTTGCCGATACTATAGCCTCAACTCAAAGGTGGATACAACTCGGGCCACTGAGTTTCCAGCCGGCTGAATTCGCAAAGATATCAATTGTAATTGCCTCTGCTTATTTGTATGCAAAAGCGACAAAGACGGATTCAACTAGAACAATGTTAATAAGTTCCTTAATTGTTGCCACTCTGGGATTTTTAATATTTTTACAGCCTTCCTTTGGAAATGCGCTAATTTTATTTTTTATTTGGGGTATTTTATTTTTAATTTTTGCCGCGATTAAATTAAATTTAATCGCGCTTCTAGGAATTTTACTTTTAATAATCGCCAGCTACCACAACTTCCAAGGTATATTCAATTCGGCTGGAGACGAAGGAACGATAATCATAAAACTGTTGCTAATTTTATTTGCAATTATAATTACTGTAGTATTTTTAAAAATTTTTGAATATAGAAATAAAATTATCCCATTATTTTTAATTTTTATTCTACTACTTGGGCCTGGTACTGAGTTCTTTTATAACAATATTTTAAGGGATTATCATAGGGGGAGAGTGCAGACTTTTCTAGCAGGAAATGAAAGCGACCCTACAGGAAGTGGCTTTCAGGTGCGCCAATCACTTATTGCGATCGGATCAGGACAGCTAACAGGTAGGGGATATATGCAAGGTACGCAAAGCAGCTTAAAGGTTCTGCCATTTGCCCATACAGACTTTATCTTTGCGGCATTCTCCGAGCAATTCGGATTTATTGGAATAATTATTCTCTTTTCAATATATATGTTGCTAATCTATAGGCTGTGGCTAGCATACAATATAACTTCAGATATTTTCAGTAAATTCATGGTAATAGGAGTAACTGCAATAATTGTGACCAATCTATTTATAAATACATCTATGAATTTAGGATTAATTCCAGTTACGGGAGTTCCTTTACCTTTAATAAGTTATGGGGGTAGTTCGGTTGTTTTAATTATGATGTGTCTTGGAATAGCTCAAATGGTGCGCAATTCCGTAACAAGTAAGGATCTAACTACGAAATTTATCTGGGAAAACAAAATTTCCTACTATAATAATACTCAAAGTGTTGACTAGCAGCCTATCCGATGCTAATATCAATGACGTAGAAATACAATTATGGCAGAGACTAAAAAAACAAAAACTGAAAAACCTTTAAACAACAGTGTAATTGGTGTTTTCGAGATTAATAACAATCAATACCTCGCAAAAACTGGCGAAGTTATAAGAACTCGGATTAGTACTGTCGAGCCAAATCCTATTATCAACCTTCTAGCAACTATTGATGGTGATAGTTTGGATTATGGAAGTCCATACCTTAAAAATAAAGTTGATTTTGAAGTTATGGGAGTAGTTAAAGGCGAAAAGGTGAGAACTAATACATACAAAGCAAAATCACGTACGAGAAAAGCAGTTGGTAACAGACCAAGATACGTGGAAATCAAAATTAAATCTTTTACAAAGTAAATTTATAAACGTTTAACAAATGGCACATACAAAATCACAAGGAGCAGCAAAAAGAACAGTAAATATCGTAGGCAAAAGATTAGGTGTGAAAAGATTTGCTGGCCAAGAAGTAAGCACTGGTGAAATATTGATCAGACAAAGAGGAACAAAATTCCACGCTGGTAAAAATGTTATGGTTGCAAGAGATCATACTCTTTTTGCTAAAGCTCCAGGTGTAGTCTCATTTCGAAGCATGACAGGGTTTAAACGTACTAAAAAGTTCGTTGATGTCCTACCTTCAGCAAACTAAAAAAATCTTCTTTGGGCTAGGTAATCCTAGCAAAAAATATGAAAATACCCGGCATAATGCCGGCGTGCGCGCACTTTCTTTTCTAAAAAATACAGAAAACCCGCAAGTACAAATATCCAAATCCCTAGACCTCTCAGAAGTTAATGTCTTTAATAACAACACGTACCTGTTCCCAAACACATATATGAACGAGTCGGGCGCAGCCCTAATCGAATACATTCGCTATTATAAAATAAATGCCCTCGATCTATACCTGCTTTTCGATGATTTAGACATTAAAATTGGCAAATATAAAATAACTGAAAAGCATTTTCCAAAAGACCATAATGGTGTAAGTTCTACAACCAACGCACTTGAGAAAGCAGTTAAAAGGGGGCAGTTAGCTAGCTACAAAATCACAGCAATTCGCATTGGTATAGATGGAAGAGAAGGTGAACGAATAGTGCCTAGCGCAGACTACGTACTTGGCAAATTCACAGCGCAAGAAATCGAAATAATTGACGAGGAGGTGCTACCACAAATATTAGCTGATCTGAAAGTCTAAAAAAATAGTTAAACAGTAACCAATAATTAGCCCTACAAACTAATCTTTTACCAATTAGCCTTTAAGACTATGTAATCACATTGTGTGACCTTAGCTCCTATTTTGGATCTGTATAGTTATTTCGTTTGTATTTTTATCGACAACAACTCGACTAGGAACCTTCTTTGTCATTAGGAATTTATAGGTGGAGACACCATTGGTGTTCTGAGTCTCTGTGCCAGTGATATTTACAATATTTGTAATACTCCTACTTGTTGTATTCTCATTCCCAGTAACTTTGTCAGAAGATACGTTGTTGAACCTCACTACTACGTTATTGCCTTCATAGAATAAATCGATATCTGGATCAATCTGTCCAGCTGTGGTCTTACCAACTTCACTGAAATTATAGTTAAACTCACTAGCTGTCTCGAAGAACCTAAATTTAGAAAGTATCAGAGACTTAGTAGAATTCTCTGCAGACAATTCCCTATTTGTACTTGCATATTCTGAAATCAAGCCAGCACCTATTACTGGTGTTGTTGAATTCTCAGTTTCACTATTGTCAGTATCAGTGAGAGGAGGAAATTGAGGGATAACAAACGAGTCATCTTCATCCTCGTTAAAGTCACTGTCTTCAGTGGTAAGGTCT
>JBGSOW010000004.1:0-4232 GCA_041738875.1 Candidatus Dojkabacteria bacterium | reverse complement strand
GAGTTCCATAAGTTTTCCAGCACTATCACCCAAAGAAATCAGTAATTTCATCGAGACCCAACTAGCCGGGAATGGTATTAAAGTCCAAAGTGATGTAAAAGTGGAATTAAATTATCTTTTGTCGGGCTTTGACACGTTTACAATATCCAATGAGCTTAAAAAGCTCGCGCAATTAAATAATAAAGAAATTCAAACGGCCGATTTAGCTGTGATAACCTTGAATTCAGAGGCATTAATCTGGGATCTGGTTGATCTTGGAGTTACAAATAAATCCAGCGCATTTAAACTACTGGAGAAATTAATTTTGAATGACGTACAAGTGCAGCAAATTATAGGCTTTATCGCATCACAATTGCGCCAGTTAATTAGCTATTATTACCTCCCTGGGTCACTGCCACCATTTATGAGATCTAAAATTTCTAGACTTGCAGGCAAAATATCTCAGAACAAATTGCATCTTTTGGTGAGCAAGCTGGCAGATCTAGATATCGCTATAAAATCAGGAAAAGTGGAACCGCGTGTAGGTCTTTATCTGTATTTGCTAATATTATAGTGATGGTTATACTCCAGCAAATTAAAAATACTGTACAAAATATGATTGTTAATCTAGTGAGTATAGATAGAATTAAATCTACTTTTGGTATTGTGCTGGTTGTTGCACTTGCGGTTGTTATTAACGTAGGGCAATTAATTGATTCAGTTAAAGCGCAGGATACTTTTGCTTTGATTACAAAACAAAGTCAAGGGGTGGATTTGTCGTTGATTGCTCCGGCTGAAGGTTTTTCGGAGCCAAGGTCAGTGACAGTGATGCCTATTTTTTTGCCACAAGGCACGAACCTTTCTGCGCGTGAGTGGTACCAGGGACTTGTGTATTATTTTAGTTCAGATAGGTATAACTTCCGAGACGTCCCGGCACACTACGTTCTGGATTCAAGGGGGAATTTATATGAAGGGATCAATGGCGGAATGGAGCGGGATATTTTAGTCGAGGGCGTTGCACAAAAAGGGATAATTATACTTTATCTGGCGGAATTTGGTGATACACAAATAAGCATTAATGCTACTCCTAGGCTGACAAGTCTTGTGCAGACATTGGTGAATGAGAATTCGATTCAACCAACTGAAGAAACTGTGCAGATAAAGTCGTTGAAAGTTGAAAAAATTGCATCAGACAGGGTTGTGAATTTGGTTGCTGAGCAGATATTTGGTTCTTGGCAGCCACAATTTAATTCAATTCGAGAGGCAATAACCTCAAACTACACTCCAGAACAGAAAAGCTATTCACTCGAGGTTATTGAAGTGAAATTGCCGACAGAGGAGGTGGTTGTTGGGACTCAGGTGGTGGCGGCGCTCACTGTCAAAAACACCAGTCGATACAATATTTTTGCGGATTCTAATAGTGAAATTATTCTGTCAAAGAATGGTGGTGGGGACAGTCAATATTTTATAAATAATGTGTGGTTGTCGAAAGCGCAGGCAGCACTTCTGAGTGAAGATGAAGTACTGAGGCCAGGTGAGGAAAAAACTCTAGAATTTCGCCTAAGTGTTCCACTTACAACTGGAAATTACTCTGAAAGTTTTAGAATCGAAAACCTTGCAGGGCAGAGGCTATCTGCGCAAGATTATGAACTTACATTGAGAGTAAATAAAGGTAGTTTTAATATTTTAGAAGTTATATCTACTGAAACTGGCACGTTAAATGTTAGACAGAATCCAAACGCTGGATCGGGCTTAGTGACAAGGATCTCAATAGGGCAAAGATTCATCTGGACAGAGTCTCAAGGAGGTTGGTATAAAATCACTGTCGATGGACAAGAAGGCTGGGTTTCTGGAAGATATGTTAAATTGATATAGACTTAAGGATTTCTTAAGAATTAGGTCATATACTTAATTAAATCACTGCCCGGATTTAACTTTACGGTAATTAATCAAATGGCGACAAAAACAGAATCTAAAACACAATCACAAACAGAGTCTCAGGATGCTGGAGTAGCGAGCGCGGGTTCCGTAGCTAACACAGCGAAACTTACTGATAAGCAAACTGCGAAAAACGATCCACAACAACAACAGAAGCAAAAAGCAGTTGACGCAGCTCTTCAACAGATTGAAAGGCAGTACGGTAAAGGTTCGATTATGAAATTAGGTGAAAATGGAGTGAAGCGCGATGTCGCAGTTATTTCAACGGGTGCAATTTCTTTAGACATTGCTCTAGGAGTTGGCGGCGTCCCAAGGGGAAGGATTATTGAAATATATGGTCCAGAGTCTTCTGGTAAAACTACTCTAGCGCTACACATAGTTGCAGAAGCCCAGGCAAAAGGCGGAGTTGCTGCTTTTGTGGACGCTGAGCACGCATTAGACCCAAATTATGCGAAGTCTATTGGGGTCGATATTGAAAACCTTTATCTATCTCAGCCGGATTATGGTGAGCAAGCTTTGGAAATTGTTGAGATGTTGGTGCGCTCAGGTGGAGTTGATGTGATTGTAATCGATTCTGTGGCAGCGCTTACACCAAGAGCTGAAATTGAAGGTGAAATGGGTGACAGTCATATGGGCCTGCAGGCGAGGCTTATGAGTCAGGCATTGAGGAAAATTACTGCGATTTCTGCAAAGACCGGTACTACTGTAATTTTCCTAAACCAGTTGCGTATGAAAATTGGTGTTATGTTTGGTAACCCAGAGACAACTACAGGTGGAAATGCATTGAAATTCTATTCTTCAGTAAGAATGGATATTAGAAAAAGAGAGAAATTGGGAACAGCAGAAGACGTAAGAGGTCATATTGCGAAAGTAAAAATCGTGAAGAACAAAATGGCTCCACCGTTCAAAGAAGCGTCATTTGATATTGTTTATCCTTTGGGAATCGACAAAATTTCTTCACTAATCGACGCTGCAATCCAATTTAAAGTCATAGAAAAAGCCGGTAGTTGGTTCAGATACGGAAGTGACCAATTGGGACAAGGAAGGGACGCTGTGAGGTCGCTTTTGGTGGAAAATGAAAAGCTACGCAAAAGCGTTTATGCAGATCTAAAAAAAGCAGCTGGCTTGGATAAATAGTTTTTTCTATTAAAAATTATATGTAAAAACTTGTGACTATACTATAATCATAGCAATTATTTTATTGTATAATCACAGTATGAACACTAAAAAAGCACTAGATAAAATATTCGTTTCAAGGGTTCGAATAAAACTATTGCACTATTTTTTTATGCACCCTTCCGAGCCACTTCATCTAAGGGGAGCAGTTAGGGAAATAAAAGAGGAGATAAATGCAGTTAGGCGAGAATTGATTCGTATGGAAGAAGTGAAAATGGTTCGTGCTGATGTACATGGAAATAGAAAGTATTATTTTCTTTCGCAAGATGCTCCGTTCTACGATGAATTGAGAGGTATGGTATACAAAACTTTCGGTTTGGGCGGGGATTTTGTAAGAAATTTGCCTAAAATGGGATCAATTCATCTAGCTATTTTAGGTGGAAACTATCTAACTGGCAGAAAATCAACTGATCACCCTGTGGATCTTCTTGTTGTTGGTGAGGTGAACGTCGATGAATTAACTAAACTAGTTAGCGAATTCGAGCAAAAAAATAATATTGAAATAAACTATGCAGTTTTGTCTGAAAATGATTTCGAGCTTAGGCGTAAGAGAAAAGATCAATTTTTGTATCAGGTTTTAGTTTCTCCTAAACTTATTTTGGTTGGTAATCAGGATATGTTGGTCATTTAAAACTAATATTTGGCTATATTTAAGTTCTAAATTCATTGCCCATGAATGTAGTTAGTGAATTGGTTTTAAACTTTTGGAGTTGGTGGTATATCCAGAATTTCCAATATATTATCACCAATATCCTTCGAGTCCTTTTCGCGGTAAATACACTCACCAGGTTTTCTTTAAGCCTAAAATATATTTTTGTGCCTTTATACCAGGATAATTCTTTCCTAGGTAGATTAATTTCTATTTTTTTCCGTACTGCTTGGTTAATTTTCGGAAGTTTCATAATGCTGCCTGCATTTCTTCTCTGTCTAATTCTAATAGTGATCTATTTAATTTTACCGTTTTTGCCGGTTCTAAAGGTATGGATTTTTATAGTGAATTCGTAAGAAAAAAATTGAGATTTGATGGGGACAAGCTGCTTTCTGAAGTGCATCTGATTAGAAATTACTACCAACTTGAAAAGTTGCTTGGCTATTTTATTCAGGTGGTAGGTATTTTGGTTGTTTTATGGCTACTTTTC
>JBGSOW010000069.1:0-3188 GCA_041738875.1 Candidatus Dojkabacteria bacterium | reverse complement strand
AGATTATAGCAATTAAATGCAATAATATAGGAGCGAAATTGTGGGCGTGCGAATAATAAATTTTATTATTCGCACGCTCCACGTTATAATCACTTAATCAAGTGAGATTTGTAAATTTGAGTAAGGTTTGAATGCGGGATCGTCTAATGGCAGGACACCGGCCTTTGAAGCCGAGAATCTAGGTTCGAGCCCTAGTCCCGCAAACCTGAGCACGGCACCGGGCACCGTCCCATATTTGTCACTCTAATTTTCATATAATTAAATAAGTTTGGTATGATCTACGCATGCCTCAAATTCTTCAAGAAAATCCTCCTGCAACTGTGGATGAGGAAGTTACAGAACCAGATCTATTCACAAACGAGAAGAAACTAGCTTACCTAGCACAGCGAATTGGTGAAATAGTTAGTAATGAGGATTATGTAATTGCCGGTATTTATGGAAATTTAATCAGCTGGAAAGCTTATGGAAATAATGATGAACTGAGGCTACTTGCTGTTATGTTAGACGATCTAATTGCATCCGGATATAATCGATCTGAAGTCCAAGAACCAACCCGTGTTAATGAAAACAATTCTGAAACAAATGAAGATATTTTGCTTTCACTCTGGATGGCATTACACTTTAATGCAATAAGCTATACTGCATCTATTAAATTCGCAGAAACTTCTAATCAAGACCCAGCAGTTACATTAGAAGATTATATTCAAGAAATAGCAATTAATTTAGATGGTCTTTTGTCTAAATACAGGAGATTTGAAATTGATGATGGTGTGGTTCCATCTTTTTATTACGTGAAGAAATATATCTTTTTTAATGCTACTACTTCCATGGAAGGCAGAAAAGGCCGTTATAATCCAGAAGAACAAAATAGTCTCAATGATCCTATCTTAAACGGTGATGCAGAAATAGGTGAGATGACACCTTCTTTAGATGCTCCAATAGAATCCGATATTATCGGCAAGCATGAGCTAGAAAATAGTAGAGCTTTAAAAATTATTAGATTACTTTGCGATGATAGTAGTACAACAGAGATGAACTTAAATGCAGAGGAGCAAAACGTTTTAGAATTTCTTAGGGAAAAATTAAATGCAGAAAAATTGCGGATACTTAACCTACACTTGCAAGGTTATTCACTGGAAGATATAGCATCTGAGATGGAGGTTGAACTTAAAGCTGTTGGCAAAAAGCTAAATAGTGTAATTGGAATGTTAAGGGATAATTTAAGAAGGTTAGAGATATAATTAGTGATGATTAAGTATGCACATAATTTGTTAGAATTATTGCCACTATGGTAGTAATTATTAATAATAATTTGATAAAAAAGGCAATTGAACTAGTTTCTTTAAAAGCTGAAGATGAGAAAAGGATTTTGTCTCCGGAACCGACTAAAGAGCCTTACTGGCATCATTTGGTAAGAGTGTATTATTGGCTCGGGAAACATGGCGAAACTGATACCTCACTTTTACTTTCAGCTATTCTGCATGATTCTGTGGAAGATGATTATTTGAGTATAGATACAATTAAAGAACTTTTTGGAGAAGAGGTCGCAGAAATAGTTTTACTATTGAGTGAAAAATTTCACACAGATCATAATTCTTATGCACATCGTGCACATTATTTTCAGCAAATTGATAAATATACTAATTTATCGATAAGAGCTAAAGCGCTAAAGATTAAAATTGCAGATAGATACGACAATCTGATTGGTTTGAGTTTTACAGATTTAGACAAAAAAAAGGATCAATATAAAAGAGAGATAGATCAATTTTTCAGAAGATTTGCAGCTGAATTTCAAATGTCAGATTATATCGAAAAAGGATTAGCAATTCTCAATGGTGAGATGGAGCCGCCAGACATATCATTGGATATCAAATTTAGAGCTGGATTGTAATAGTTATCAGTAGATTTTATGTTATTCTTACTACATGAGTATAAAAAATTTGGAAATTTCTAAAATTCACATTTTTATTGGATTTTTTTTGGTTGTAGATATAATTTTGGTTGTCCTGCACTATTTCTTCGGTGAATTGATGTTCTTCAACCTTGATTCAGAACATAACCTACCTACGCTTTATCAAGCAACTAAAACTGCTTTTGTAGCTTGTCTGGCAACCACATATTTTATTTTCACTGCGTATATTTTCAGTCCCCAAGCGAAGAAAAAGGAAACGTTTTCAATGTTTATTTGGTTTGTTTTTGTAGTTGGTTTTTTGTATTTAGCTATCGATGAAGCTGGTGAAATACATGAACATGTACCTGTCATGATGGAACAGTTGTTCCCAGTTTTTACAAGTAATTACTTTGGATTTTTTAGTAGCCTTGGATATCAAGCAAATGCTTGGGTTTTATATTACATACCTGCGTTTGTTGGTGCATTAGTATTCTTTCCAATTGCTGCACTTCATTTTTGGAAAGAATTTAAGTCTTTGTCACTACTTTTAGTTTTAGGGGCTGTAATAATTATTATCGTTCCGATTACCGAAGCCGTTGCTACAAACACAGCTGGAGTTGACACAGATTCTTACCAGAAAATCATGATGCTTGAAGAAGGAGCTGAAATGGTAGGTATTACAGTATTTCTCGCTTTTGTAATAACTGCATTAAGAAGGAAAATACTGAGTTATAAAGAAATAAAATAATCTTTATTTAACTCGTCTCACTAATCAAGTTCCCAAGGGTAAACGACCCATTTATTTGTTTCCCAAAGGTAGTAGTCGGGTTTGATGGACGTTTTTTCTGGCTTATAGTGGAGTGAAAAAATTTTCGCTTGAGGGAATTTGGTTTTGAGGTAGGCAATAGTTGCACCTGTATCGACCATATCTTCCACTATTAGCACCTCATCTTCAGTTGGCGTAAGTTTGTGTATCTGAAAATCTGTTTGCTCTTTTGTGGTGGTGTATGAACTTACACAAGCGGTATCGTACCAGCGCGTTTGTAAGAATTGACTTAGAACCGATACCGCGCCAAATCCACCCCTGCTTACTACAACTACCTTACTAAATTTGTTTAATTCCGTAATTAATTCAGGTCTAGCGCTAAACTCTTTTTTAATATCTTCAAGTAAAATGTATTCTTTCATAGAGATGACGATTTTCAATCGAAAATATTAGTACAAATCGAGGTTAATAAAAGGAATTAAAGCCAGAATCACAGACGTTTCATAAAAACTTTGTCGGGTGATTATATCT